>PNLU01000021.1 GCA_013823245.1 Alcanivorax sp. | reverse complement strand
TTGCCAATCGCCGGCCATCTGGCCGTGCAGCCGTTGTGGCGCAGCCGGGTTGCTGATATCGAATGCCAGCGCGCCCTGATCGGAAATGACATAGACCACATGGCCCAAGACGCTGACATCACGCACATAGCCGATGTCAGAAACACGACCGCGAATAACCGGTTGTGTGGGGTCAGACACATCCACCAGCACCATGCCGCCGTCACCGGCCGCAACAATCGCGAGATGACCGCTGACCGACACCGTAGTGCCGAGAATGTCGAGCGAGGAGACCACATGCAGACCCTGCGCGGGATCATTGCCCACCACATAGAATCCGCGCGAGCCCGGCTGCTGCACATCGAGCAGACGCTGCGTGGCCGGATCCATGCGACCGCCCACCACAACGTAATGCTCAGCGGTGCCAACCTGACGCGGCAGCGCAGCGATATCCAGCGCCGGCACGGCACCCGGTAAAGGCATGTGGGCCTGCAGGAAAGCACGGGTATGCAGGTAGGTATCGACAATGCCGACGCCGGCACTGCCCAGTGTCACCAGGGCACGATTGCCCCCGGCAATGAGACCCCGGGCGATATTCCCGGGCAGCGCGAGTTCACGCACCACGGTGCTCTGGCTGATGTCGAGCGGATCGAACGCCAGGATAAACAGGGCGCCCTGATCTTCACCGCCGGTGTTTCGATGTGCAGTAACCAGGACACGGTTACTGCCACGCTCGAACGACAGGGCAATTCGCTGCGCCTGCCAACCGTCCGGCAACGGCACCAGGGCTTCAATGCGGTCGTCCCGCTCATTGCCGTTCTCATCGATCATGGAGAGCAGGTCTGCGGGCAACAACGGATTGTCACCACGGCCGGTCCAGGTGGAGGCCGCGATGTTGACGATCATGACGCCCTCGCTGGTGGCCGCGACGGCCCAGGTGCCTGTCGGGTCGATCACCAGATCACGCACTTGCGCCTCAACCGGAATGTTCGCCTGCGGCGGCTGCCGGTACTCAAAGGCCCGTGCCAGGGTGGCGCTCTGGCCATCGTCCTGCTGCACACGCACATCCACCCGGCCGAGCGCACCGGCCGGTGCCGTCACTGTCAGGGTATCGCTGTCGATCAGTCGTACTGTCGCGGCATCGGCTTCGGTATTGCCGAAGAACACACGAACGCGCCCTGCATCCGCACGCAAGCCACGGCCTTTCAACGTCACGGTCGTGCCGCCATCCACGTTGCCGATGGCGGGCGCAATGCTGTTCAGTACCAGTGGCTCGACGTAGATAACGCTTCCGGGCCTGTTGTCCCGTGAGCCGTCAGTGGTGACCACGGCCAGACTGGCGGCGCCCGGCGCCGCTGCGGCGGGCGCTTCCAGCGTATAACGCATGGTGTCCGTATCCAGCCATTCACTGTCTGCAATGGCGGCAGGTTCACCGGCCACCAGGAACACGGATGCATCACCCGGGTATGCCACACGCACTGTCAGCGGGCCGCCGCTGATGGGCAGGAAGGGCGTGTCCACACCCAGAATACGGACCGGCTCACCGAGCCGGTCGCCGGTGGTAAAGGTATAACTGAAATCAAACAGGCCTTCTGTACGGCGCGCCGCCAGATCGGCCTCCAGGGTGACCCGGTAGCGGGTCTGCGCGGTCAGTACCGCGTCGGGCACGATCTCGATAACACGCGGATTCCCTGCAGCACGGCGCAAGGTCACCGATACGGGCACGCCGTCCGCGCTGCCATCGTCTTTCAGCATCGACAGGTAGCGAGACAGGTAGGCGTGTTCGCTTTCCTGACCGGATACCGGCACAGGGTGGGTAAAGTTCAGACGGATCGGGGTATCCAGGCTGACATTTTCGGCCCCCGGCAGTGGCAGTGCGGTGGCCAGATCCAGCACCAGGGTATCCGTCAGGCGCAGTGACTCTTCTGCCGTGACCAGAATCCCGTCATCGGTCAGCATGACCGGTTCCAGACGGGGTGAATAACCTGTCAGCCCCGGGCGCGCACCATAGCGGTCCCGGATAACATTGCAATCGAAGGTGCGCATGGCGTCCAGAAACATGACATCTGCCGGACGGCTGATATCCAGCAACTGAACGTGATACTCGTAGCTGCGCGTGTTGCCTTCCCGTGCACACTCGTAGCGGTACTGGATCGCGGCCAGGCTGTTGCCGAGAGCCAGCCCTGATACGTTGCCCGGAATATCAAACCCGGACGGCTGATACACCCCCAGCATGGGCGGGCGCACACTTTGCTGCGTATCGTGCAGGGACAGGTTGCCGCCCTGGGCAATCGCCATCCAGGGGCGCAGATGCACGCTCCCCTTTCGCCCGGCCGCAATGGGTGCTGCAGAAAGCTGTGGCGCGCCCGGGCGACTCAGGTCGTACACAATGCGCATGACACTGTGGTTGCCTTGCTGCGCGTCCACCACCAGGCGATCGTTTTCCAGATGCGCAGACAGGGGCCGCAGATCAATTTCCGCGCCATTAACCAGCGCACGGCGCAGCACTTGTACCACGCCAGGGCGCAACGGGTTGGCGATATTCAGAATCGCCACGCCATCGCTGGCCGGTGCGATCAGCAGATTGCCATGCTGCAACAGCTGCTGCGGCGCCTGGGCCAGCGGCAGCGGCAGCGCATAAAGCAGATCGCGATCGCGCGCCTCGGGCTGCTGATCGCCGCCGGGGATCCGTGATTCGCGTTCGTAAACCAGCAGGTGCGGCAACCCTTCATAGGGCACATCGATATAGGAGAACGGCAATCCTTGCGCACTGACGTACAGCTGGGTGTCGCTCAGGTGCATGGCCACTGGAGACAGTGACTGCGGCAGATTCATATAGCCGAAGCCATGCATCGGCGCGGCCTCATCCAGGCGGTCCCGCTGGTAATGCACCAGGCTGATCCAGCCCGGCGGCTGCGTGCGCAGGAAGGCTTCCTGGGTCAGCACACCTTGCCCCGGCGTATTGTCCGTGTAGAGGCCACGCCCCAACACATAGATCAATCCCAGCTCACTGTCTGCGGCCAGGTCCATGATGCGGCCCGGCGGCAGGCGCAGACTGTCCGGCGGCAATGCGTCTGCATCCGGCTGCATGGGCGGTAACGGCGACAACACCCGATCACTGTCGAGTTTGCCGTAGAACAGGGCGCGAGGGACCCAGAAGCGACGCCCGGCATCATCGCGCACTTCCACATCCAGGAAGCCGCGATAGGCTTCGCCGAAATCGGGTACGGCCCAGCTCATTCGCTCGGCACTTTCCAGACGCAGGCGGTCCGAGCCCGCCTGATCAGTGCGCGAGTTCTGCGGCTGATTGCTGGGCCAGGCATGCAGCGTGACGCCCGGATGGAAGCCGAAGCCGACTACGTTGACGCGATCGCCTTCGCCATCCTGCCGCGTGCTGACCACGCCCGGTTCAATAAAGCTGATGCGCAGCGCGTCCACATAACGGAAACCACCCAGCACCACGTCTTCCAGCCCGGCAGCGTTTTGCACGCGCACCGCAGCGGGGCCGGCGTAGTTCGGCGGAGTGATGATCTCGACGCTGTAGCGTCCGGTGTCCGGATCGTGATTCACCGTCTCGACAATGGCTTCCAGTTGGCCAAGGGTCACGCGCGGCTGATCGCCAAAGCCCGTGCCCCGCAGCATGACACGCGTGCCGCCGCTGACATCGCCGGAAGCAGGCACGATATCCAGAATATCCGGCGCCGCTTCAGCGCCTGCCTGAGAGACATGGAAGCGGAAACGATACGGGCTGCTCATGGTCAGCGTATCGCTGGCCATCGGGATCAGTCCGGTGCGCACTTCCACCGTGTAGGTTTCACCCGCCTGCCAACCCGCTTCCGGGGCCCGCACTTCAATAAAGCGCCGTGCCTCTTCCCCCTCACGGGTACCAAACGCCACGGATACCGTTTCCGAAATATCCTCGCCGAACGGCAGCTCACCGCGATAAACACGCACATTGCCCGCCAGATCAGACGCAGGGTCCAGCACGGATGACAGCTCGATACGTACCTGCTCCAGATCCGAGGACACCTGGCGTGCGCCATTGCCCGGCTGGTGCTGCACAACCGTCAACTCGGCCAGCTGCAGACGCGCTACGCCACCCCGCGCGGCGGCGATTTCCACCGCGCCATTGGCCAGCGTGACACCACGCACCGCAAAATCCAGCCAGTGCGGTTCAGCGTGCGTGATGACCGGCACAGTGATATCCCGGTCCTCACTGTCGTCCTGACCCAGCTCGATGATTTCGATCATGGAGCGTGCCGGGCGGTCTTCCTGGTCGGATAGCATCAGCGTGGCATACGCCAGATTGCCCGCGACCATAATGTCGTAAACGCCATCGGGTGCATGGTCCCCGCGCGCGGGGGTGAGCTGAATATTGCGATGCAGGGTCGGGCGCAGCGGATGGCGCACATCAAGAATTGTCAGTTCAGCCGTGCGGCCGTCCGCACCCATGTTGGTGACATAGAGACGGTCGCCCTGCAACGCCAATCGATTGGCGATGCCCAGCGTGTCAAACCGCGCCACGATCGGCAGTGCCGGATCCGTAATATCGGCGATCACCACACCTTCTTCCGAGGCCGCAATAAAGGCGAAGCCGTCGTGGATCAGCACATCCCGCGCAAAGCCATGCGGCTTGATGAAACCGACCCGGTACGGGTGATTGAAGTTGCTGATATCCACTGCCTGAACGCCGCCGTGACCATTGGCCACCAGCACCATATTGTCGCTGCGTGCCACGCCCAGCACTTCGGGGAACGGCATGTCGACACGCCCCGCCAGGCTGTAGGGCAAACCAAACTGGCCTTCGGCATTGCGGGTGCTGAAGAGCAACAGTTCGCCCGCCAGATTGTTGTAATACCGGGCGCCGGTATCCTCGTCGCGCTCGATGGCTCTTTCCAGATCACGCAGGAAAGGGGTATCGCCCTCTGCTTCAACGCCGGTATGCGGCAGCCCCATTTTGGCCGCGAGCAACACATTCTCGTCGGAATGCAGTCGGGTAATGGCGCCGGCGAATACCTCACTGGCGCTGTTGAGCAAGGAGGAATACAGATACTCACGACCATAACCATCGCTGGCCACCACGGGCATGGCATCCAGCATGAACAGCCCGGTGCGCATCACGGCCGGGGCATCACCAGGATAAAGCTGTGCCAGTGACGGCACGCCCATGGCGCCTTCCAGCAAAATCGGATCAAGCGTATTCCAGGCGGTCATCAGGGCGCCCGTACGCTCCGGACCACGGAACTGGTCCACGGCGGAATAGTAAACGTCGCGCGCCCGCGAGCGCTCCGTACTGGTCGGCGTGGCCGCATTCATATCTGCGATCACATGGCGACGGCGATCCAGTGGCAGACCGATTTCATGAAGTGTTTCGTGGATGACCTCATGATTGTCCGTCGTGACACGCGTCATGACCCGGACGCGCTCATCACGACGCATGTCGCGGCGCAGCAAGGCGCCATTGGCGAAATCGGCCCAGTAGATGTAGTAATAGTTGTTCGGGTCACTGACCGGCGTCGTATCACCCGGCTCACGCGCATCATTACGGACCAGCGGCACGCGGGTTTCCGCCAGGGTCACCCAATCGCCGTTCTGATCCCGGTATTCCCGAATCCAGTCCTGCACCACCACGCGACGCGCATCATCGCCGATGTCATTGACCGCCACGGCAATGCGTACCGGCTCGCCGCCGGTCAGCACGTCACCGTCAGCGGGTGTCAGCGGCTCGACGCGAGGCCGCACCGTGTCTTCAACCACGCCGACACGCACCACCTGGCTGCTGCCGGTCTGACCGTGAATATCATAGGCGACAGCCTGCAAGGTAACGCCTTTGCTGCCGTCTGGCGGAGTGAGGGTCGCGCGATAAATGTCTTCCTGAGCCACCGTACCCTGATTGGCCGATACCGATTGCCACGCCGTATAGGCTGGCACATCGTTCATCAGGAAGACGACTTTCTCGATACCTTCTGTGCCCAGATCGTCGGTGGCGCGCACGGAAACCGTAATGGCTTCACCGCGAATCACCGCCGTCAAATCATTGGCGGGCTGGATGATCTCCGCCGTCGGCGGCTGATCGGCAGTGATGGTCAGTTGTCTCGGCGCGGACAAGGCCGACACCTTGCCGTCCACATCTTCGGCGATAGCGCGGAACACAAGGGTATCGCCCACCCGGCCCAGCGGTACATTCACATTGAACTGGAACGGGGCCGACACATCGGTGCCTACCTCCGTCAGCGCACCGCCCTCACCCAGAGCCCGATACAGCGTGACACGTTCGACACCGCTCTCAAGGTCTTCCGCCTCGACAGCCACAATGATGCGGCGGCCTTCAGTAATCTCGGACACGGCGGAACCCAGCGAGAAGCCGCGCGAGTCCAGAATATTGATCGCCGTCACTTCCGGTGGCTGGTTACGCAGTATAGTCAGCGGCACCTGCTCGATGGTGACATTTCCGGCACCATCGCGTGCGGTGATGCGCAAGCGGGCAGCGACACTGCTCACCTCCTCAGCGGCGGCGCCAAAGTAGTGACTGAAATCGCGCAAGGTAAAGGCAGACTGATAAGGCGCTGCGACAAAGGCAATGCTGTCGGTGACCTCATGCTCGGCCACGGTCCCGTCGCGGTCCAGATCGATCAGCAGTTCCGCCAGTACCGAGGTGACACGCACGTTGTCGCGTGCCTCGACCCGGAACGGCAGGGGTCGGCCTTCTACCGCCGTGGCCCCGGCGGACGCCGGTTGCAGCACATCCACTTCCGGCGCTTCGTCGTCGGCTTCCACATGCACTACCACGGCGTCCGGTGCCATGACCGTGCGCGGATTGGCGGCGCGCTGCTCTGTCACCGCAGCGGTCAGGGTAATGGGCGTGCCCGCCTGACCATAGGGCACATTGATCAGGAATTCATAGGGATATTCATAATCAATGATGGTGCGCTCGCCGGTGATCAGGCCTGAAACGCTCAGCGCCACACGGTCGACTCCCAGATCATCGGTGGCATTCACCTCCACCAGCAACGCCTGACCTTCGATAAGGCTACTGCCATTGGCCGGACTGGCAATGACCACCACAGGGGGCAGATCTTCCACAATTTCGATCTGCACGGATTCCGTGGCGGTGTGATTATCCAGGTCGCCGTAGGCGGCGCCATAGCTGTCGATCGCCTCGACATGCAGGTCAACAATGTTGTTGGACGGATTCGCCGCATCATAAGCTGGTAGCGGCACACTGAAGGCGTAAGGGGGCTGCCGCAGCGGTACGTTGTAGAAGGTAACGCCGCCCCGCGTAGCGGTCAGGCGTACGGAATCAATGGCCACGTCATCGTAGGCGTTCACGTTGACATACAACGGCGCACTTTCCACCTGGCGGCTGCCCGGCAAAGGTTCCACCACGTCGACAACCGGCCGCTCATCAATGCGCACGGGGAAGCTGACTTCACGCTCGCGGGTGTTGCCCGAGGCATCACGCACGACCATGCGCACCCACATGTCGACACGCTCGACCTCTGCCAGGACAACGTCCAGGGTTTCCGCAATCTGTGGCATGCGCGCGAGCTGCTTGCGATGCACGTAATTCGGCGTATCAATGTTCTGCGTGGTAATCGGGTTGTGGTCCTTGGCCGGAATATCTGTGACGGAGCGCACCGGCGCGCCATAGCTGCCCATGACATAGCCGTCAGGGTGCTGGGCACCATAAGCGGTGTACAACTCGATACTGTCAACCTTGACGTTATCGTAGGCCGAGAAGTGCAGATCAACGAATGCCGCCTCGATCAGGCGATCACCGAGCGTCGGCCTGCTCAGAATCGCTTCAGGCAGGATGTCGTCGGGAGCCAGATCAATCATGATCTCATGGGTCCCCGCCGCTCCGTCGGAATCCGTGACCGTTGCGGTGATCGTGATCGACGTATCCTGGCCAGCGATACCGGCGGGCAACTCCAGCAACAGCATCCGTTCGATGGCGTTGGCGGAGGTTCGGCGACCATGTTCATTGGCCACATCAATGCTGTAATTGTGCTCAAAGCTGTCATAGATGCTGTTGAAGGCTTGCAGCACAGCACCCTCGCCACCTGGCGGTTCGTTGCTGACCACTGAGGCGGACAAGAGCACACCGTTGGCATAGACAGCAAAATTGTTGGCCGTCAGCGCCCGATCATCACTGGCAACGACCCCCACCTGAATGGCGAAGGTGCCCGCCGCGATAATCTGATTATTGCCCGGCGTTACAATGCGGATTTCAGGCGCGACATTTGATTCAGGATTAACGATGAAACGGCGCTCTCGAATACGGCCATGGCGATCGGTAGCGCGCAAGACATATTCTGTGGGTTCCGTCTGATCAAACGTGACATCAGCGCTGTTGCTGAAACGCCGTACCGGTTGATCCGGGCAACTGAACGGGAAGTCCCAGCGGCGCTCCTGATGTTCGCCACCGCCCGGCAACAGGCGGATCAAAGTCAGTGATTCCAGGCCTGTGTCATCTGTCGCCTCAATACCCAGGCGGAACGGCTCGCCGGAACGCACCCAGAATTCATTCAGTGCCAGCCGAGCCTCGTCGGTGAAGTGACGGCGATAGGTACTGCCCACACGATAGCTGCTGAAAGCGGTGAGTTTGACGGCGGGGGGGGCATTGGCGCGAATCGGCAGTAGCACCTCTTCGGCGGTACGATGACCCGAAGGATCTTCAACCTGAAGGAAGACGGACAACAGGCCGGGGGAGATATTGGCAGGCACCTGCCACTGGAACTCATGGGTGCCCTGACCGTAAAGGCCTGTCTGTTCAAACAGCAGGTTGCCATCTGCGCCGGTCAGCGCCAAACGCTGTGCCACACCAGTATTATCGTCCACGGTGATACGCCAGGGCACCACCTGCCCCTGCACCAGCTCAGTACCGCTCTGCGGTTGCATGCCCTGCAGCCCGGGCGCCTGCTCATCGGGCAGTATCTCCAGGTGCTGCAATATCGACAACGGAATGGGCCCGCGTTCGTCACTGAAGCGGTCGATGGCATGGGCCAGCAGGTACATGTCGCGCACACCCGCCGGACGGACGGGGATCGTCGTAGCGACACCATGACGACTGGTGGCTTGAGTGGAGCGGATCGCACCAAACACCTGCAGCTCAGACCAGCCGCCAGACGCCTGGGCATCACGCAGTTCAAGCAACAGTTGGGGGCGCCCACGCACGCTGTGGGAGCGGCCCTCAGAGGTATAGCTGTTCAGTTTGGCGGTCTGCCCGGTGTTGATCACGAGGCGGCGCAGGGGCTGCTCCCCTTGCGTCTCCTCACCGTCATACAACGGTGTAATTTCAACCCGCGCCACATTCGCGCCAAGCCAGTCATTCAGATTCAGCGTGTAGGATTCATGCTCCGCACTGACCGTTTCAGCCTGGCAAGGATCATTCCAGAACTGACGAATGCGATAGGTGACCGCTTGTGTGCTTTCCAGCACCAGCGCACCGTTCAGTGATGCCAGCGGCGCCAGCTCGGCTTCTGCATCCAGAACCAGTAGTGTCTGACCGCCGAGCCGCAGGCGCTGCGGTGACGCAGCCGCTTCCGGGTATGTCCAGCGCACACGCGGCTGCAAAACCTCGTTGACCATGGTGGCAACGCCGGTGAACGCACGCCCTTGCTCCACCATCGACGTCATTATCGGCAACAGGCTGATGCCATCATCCGGGGCATCATCGCGCAGCTCAAGCGTCCGATACGCCACGCTACCTGCCAATGCGCGCTGTGCAGGCTGCGGATGCAGCACACTGACCTGCGGCGGCTGGTCGGGCAGAAGGCGTGACTCGGCCATATGCACGCTTTCGTTGCCGCTGGTATCTGTCGCCTCGACACGCAAGGTAAAGGCATGCCCTTCAGGGCCCACCGGCAGCAGGCTGTCCAGAGGAATATCGACACCCGCTATATGATAGCTGGCGCCTGTGATGGAGGTGTTCTCGTAGAGCAGTTCGCTGCCGTCGGTGATCAGGAAAACACGGACGCTTGCCAATGCAATGTTGTCGGTGATCTGGATATCCAGTCGAGCGTCGGTCCGCTCGACCACCGTGCTGCCGGGCTTCTTCATCTGGATAGATGGCGCTTCTTCATCTGCCAGCACCGTCAGCCGTCGGGACGGCGACTCGCCTGTGTTGACGCCCTTGTCGGTAGCCCGAACCAGCAGATCAAAATGCTCGCCCGCATGGTCGACAAAACTGGCCGGCAACCGCACTCGACCCTTGAAGGTGGTGACATGGCGGCGACCGACAATGGTGGTTCCGAAGCTGCCCGGATTCGGTTGCCGGATTTCTTCAATTTCATCCGAGCGGATCAGATTTCCGTCCCAGGGCAGCACGGTAACTTCGCCCTGATTATCACCTTGAGACGCGCGCAGGATGACCTCAACGCGATCCACGTGGATATCATCTACGGCCGTACCACTGATTTCGATCGTGTCACCGGGCATGCGGGACAGATCTGACGCCGGTTTTGTCATCTGCACATCTGGCGGATTGTCGTCATCGACAATCACAATATCGATATCGCGCGTCGTGGTCTGGTTACCCGTGTCTGTGGCCATGACCACGAAGCGGAACTGCTCGCCCTGCTCCGGCCGGGTAGGCACCGGCAATCGTGCATGCAGGAACTGCCCGGCATTGATGGCCGCATTGACCTGCTGGCTGCTGAATACCTTCTCGAACTCGATCTGACCATCGCGCTCGATACGGACCCGCGCGTTCTGCACGCCGCGATCGTCCGATACCGTAAAATTGACATCCAGCATCTCGCCTTCGACCACGCGCAGCCCGGGGGCAGGCTGGCGGATCTCGATCACCGGCGGCTCGTCGACGCTGATGCGGTATTCCCACTGACGCTCGGCCACGTTGCCGTAGATATCTTCACTGCGCACCAGCAGCGTCAGCGTATCACCGGACTCCGGGACGCTGACGGAGAACTGGCCGTTCATCTGTTGCCCGGACAGGCTGCGTTCATGGACCAGCACGCCGTCTGCGCGCGTCACCCGCAATCCGGCAAGACCGTTATCATCGCTACCCGTCCACTGGAATATTGTGGTGCTGCCAGCAACCAGGTTGCTCTGCGGCAACGGACTGGTCAGGTTGATGACCGGTGCTTCGTTATCCTCACGCACCACCAGTTCTGCCGAAACGGGTTCCGAGGCCTGCCCGATGCTGTCATAGGCGGTGACCTCAAGTGCCAGAGTATGACGTGCGTTGGGCAAATCCAGTGCAGGCACCGGAATGGAGATATTATGCTGGAGATTACGCATGGCGACGAAATCACCGTTGGCCGCCACCAGCGCACCCTGCTGCAACACGGTGCCGCCATTCAGCAAACGGTAATGCAGCTGATGAACACCTCGGTCATCAACCGCCTGAACCCCGGCGCGCAAGGTATCGCTAAGCACGTAAGCCGGTTTGTCGGGTTGCACACGCACTATCGTGGGCGGTTGGTCCGCACGCACCACCACCCCGACATTCAATGTGGAACTATTGCCAGTGTCGTCCCAGACGGTGGCCCGCAACTGATAGATATCCTGCGTACCGCTGCCCGAGAACGCCGGCGCGCGCACGATGGCCGCTGCGGAGTAACCGTTCGCCGTGCCGGCAAGTGCCTGTAACGGCAGCGCATTCTGATCCAGGACATCCGAAGCCTGGCCGGTCAGCAGCGCCTGGCCATCTCCCGCCCGCGACAGCCCCTGCACCTCAAGCCGTGTGACACCGACGTTGTCATAGCCGGTCAGTTTGAACACAAACTGCTCGTTCTCGATCACCGGCGCGAGGTCCAGCCCACCGCTGGTCTCACTGATGACCGGCGACGCCAGATTGACCACCGGGGGTATTTCATCATGCCCCAACAGAACGTGCACCGGAGCAGCGTCCGCCTGCTGCCCTGCCGTATCAAAAGCCCGTGCGGTCAACGTCAGGCGCTGCTCCAGACCCTGTACCGGCTCCGTCGGCAAAGTAATCCTGTACGGCGGCTGGTACGCCGTGCCCACCAAACGTCCATCCACCAGGAACTCGACCCGGGTGACGCCCACGTCATCCACGGCCTGGGCGCGTATTTCCAGGGGCAGACCGCCGACATGCGCGCTCCCTTCCGCAGGATGGCTGATCGCGACGGTAGGCGGCTGATCCCCCACGACAGAAACCAGACGCGGTTCGGTGCGGAACACCGCACCGTGGTAATCCGTGACCCGCACACTCAGCGCAAGCTGGCGCCCGATATCGTCTTCATCGGTGCTGTAATCGAAACTGATCTGACTGACCACAGGGTCCAGCGCATCTCGCGGCCCCTGATCGCTTTCCGGCAAGGTGCGGGTGGCCACCACGCGCTCGCGCTCCAGCAGCTCTACACGCACGCCATGCGGTCCGGCATCATCCGCCACCTGCGCTTGCACGCGGACACTGTTACCCGCCGTCACAGCAGCACCCTCGACCGGCGCCATAATCTGCGCCGAGGGCGGCCGGTTACGGATAACACGGATCAATTGCCCAGGCAGATCCAGCGCCTCGCCTTCCGCGCCCAGCATGCGTGCAGAGAATCCCACCGAGGTTTCCGCAGCAGAGGTGGAAGGTAACGTCACTTCCCCACGCCAGACTTCAAAAAGCTGCTCTTCTTGCAGCCCCGCCACCTGACGCGTCTCAAAGCGCGCCGCAACAATCTGGCCAGCCTGCTGACCATCCAGAAACATCTGTATTTGACGTACCTTCATGTCCGGTTCGGTCATGCGGTCGCCCAGATGGCGTTCGATCTGTACCTTGAGGGGGGTAGACTCCACCGCACGCTGCCCATCACGGGGCAGAATGATTTCCATGCCCGGTACAACAAAGGGAGGCGGGCCGCCGTCCACCGCCAAGGCCACAGCGTCCGACAAGGTGCGTTGACCTGCGGTGTCCTCTGCCAGGGCCGTCACTGACAGGGTCTTTCCCAATAACGAATGAGGAATCGGCAGGGTCATGCGATAGGGGGCGCGCGTCACCGATGATACCGGTGCGCCGTCAATCAGGAAGTCGACCCGGGCTACACCCACATCATCCGATGCGCTGGCTTGAACAAGTACTTCATCACCTACCTCGGCACGAGCGGGAGCCTGCACCGAAACCGTTGGCGGCGCGTCATGAGCATGTACGGGGAAAGCCAGCGACAACCCCGGGATCTCAGGCACAGTCAGCTGCGCACGACCGGGTTGAGACCCGTCCAGCTCGCCGCGTGCGCGCATCATGCCCGCTCCATTGACGTCCAGCACACCGCGCGCGTCCACGAGGGTCAACGCGCGACGCCAGTTCTCAGGCACCATGACCTGATCACCATCGCTCAAACGCGCAAAAAGCGCCGGTAGCGCTACAAATTGATTCAGTCGAGGAATGACGAAGGGGTTATCTTCATCAACGTCTTCAAGCACCAGTTCGTTAATGGTGACAGAAAAGTCCACCGATACTGGCACCTGTATCGGCTCAGCGCCCGGGTAAGATACGGTGATGGTGACAGGCATGCCCTGCGTTTCAGCGACGGGGAACACCACACCGCCGGATGACACACCCACCAGAGAGGGGTCACTGCTGCTATAGCTGACACCGGCTCCCGCACCCGGCAATGCTACCTCACCACGGAACTGGAAGTTCACTACCGGCACCAGAGCCGGTGTTTGCAGCGGATGCGTGATGACCAGCCTGTTCGGCATCACCGCCATGGACTCAACCCGCTCGCTGATCTGCCCCCCGACAAAGCCCACCCGGGAGTAGCTGCCCTGATTACCATGCGCATCGAGCGCGGCGACATCAAGCACGACCATGGCATCGGAAGCAATCGCCTCTGCGCCAAGCCGTTCTCTTAGAGGTACCACATACTGAAATTGAGTCTGGGTGTTATTGAGCGGATACAGCCGCGCGCCAGAGGCCGCCGCGAAGGCCTGGTCCTCAACAGCGCTGACAACGCCTCCCGCCGCACTCAGCACTGAGGCGCGGATACCCAGCACATTTGCGGTCAGATAGCGCAGATCAACGTTGTCGGATGCATTCAAGGTCACGATCAATCGCTGGCTGTCACCGTCGCCCTCGATGGCGAGTCCCTCAAGGGAGACCACGGGCGGCTGCTGATCGTCTGCGGGGTAGGATTCCTGCAGCGTTCGGCTACTGCCGTCCCGGTAATAGATCTGAACACTGGGACTGAGTCGCTGGGCACCGCTGGCATGGAAACGAGCTTCGCATACGCCGCGCGAGGCGTCGCGTACCAGGGTCAGAGGCTGACCACCGGCTTCGGCTCGTGCCACGCTGTCGCAGTCTGACAAGGTAGCAACATAAGGGATCGCACCAGCACCGGCGCCATGGATGACCGTATCTGCGCGGATATCATCGGCGAGGCCGCAAACAGGCAGCAGTACAGCGCAAGCCACTATACGGCGCGCAATACGGGATGCCCTGACCAGACTGATAACCGCGGGTTCTTTTCCCGCGAACAATGTGAGTACCTTCCCTAGCAACAAACCCCGATTCAAATTCTCGAATGAGAACCCCGATGAAGCACGCACTAAGCCGCATTACCCCCATGCGTCAGAGTGCGGAGTTATTATTTCGAAAATGGATGACGCCGCAACCCTTTTAATAGTCGCACCATCGTGCTGCATTTACTCTCATTCTATTCAAGAACAAGGGTAACTATATGAAATAAATAAACAAAAAATGAAACCATCGCCGGATATTTTTCTGATAAACGGCAGAATAAATTTGAGTGATATCAAAATGACATCATGCGCATAAAGACAGTTTCTGCGCAATTATTACTCAGACCATAGCACCATCAGTTTCGGCTTCCCCCACCGTCTGCGCAGGCAGATGCTTCAGAAACAACGCCGTAAACACCGCCGTCCCCGTCACAATCGCAGCGCCGATCCAGGCGTTGGTGTGCAGCGCCAGGCTGAAGGCATCGCGCGCGGCCAGCAGAACCGCTTCGCCCTGGGCACCACCCAGCTCCTCGGCAATATTCAGGGCGCCGCCCAGGGTGTCCAGCGCGATCATGCTCAGATCAGCAGGCAGATCCTCTGGCAAGGTGTCGCTCAGGCGCAGGCGGTAGACAGCGGCGCCGATGCTGCCGATGACGGCAATTCCCAGGGCCATGCCGAGTTCGCTGGCGGTTTCCGATGTCGCGGCGGCCGCCCCCGCCTTGGCGGGCGGTGCGGAGCTCACCACCAGATCGGTGCCCAGGATGGCCATCGGCATCACACCGAGGCCCAGCACGATGGTGCCGGCCATCAGGTAGCCCAGGGTGTCCATGCCGTTGGCCTGGGCCATCAGGCCACACCCCACGGCGGCCAGCAGCAGGCCGCTGCTGACCAGCACACCGGGTTTGATCCGCCGCGCCAGCCAGGGCACAAACAGGGAGCCGCAGACTTGCACCAGCGTTGCTGGCACCATCACCAGCCCGGCGCGGAACGGTGACAGTCCCAGCACGCCCTGGAGATACTGAAATACCATCAACCAGGCGCCGGAAATCGCCAGAATAGTCAGCATCAAGGCAATCACGGAGGTGCTGAAGGAGCGATTCAGGAACAGGGCCATATCGAACATCGGTACAATCAACCGGCGTTGCCGACGAATAAACAGATAGCCCACCAACAGCCCCATCAGAATCGCCACTATGGCCGTCAGGCTTACACCATTGCGGGCCATGTCCTTGAGGCCGTAGATCACACCCAGAAAGGTCCCGATAGACATTAGCGAGCTGGTGAAGTCCAGCTTGGCGGTATGCTCATCGCGAAACTCCGGCAACAAAAAAGGCCCGGCGATCAACAAAAGCAGCATCACCGGCACACCGAGCAGAAACACCGAGCCCCACCAGAAGAACTCCAGCATGGCGCCGCCCACCACAGGCCCAAGCGCGCTGCCGACGATAAAGCCGGTCATCCACACCGTAATGGCAACGGTGCGCTCGCGGTCCACTTCAAACATGTTACGGATCAGGGACAGGGTGGACGGCATCAACGTGGCGCCCGCCACACCCAGCAGGGCGCGAGTCACAATCAGCATTTCGGCGCTGGTGGAGAACGCAGCCAGTACCGAGGCGATAGCGAACGCCACGGCGCCGGTAAGCAGCAGGCGGCGGCGACCAATGCGGTCCCCCAGGGTCCCCATGGTGATCAGGAAGCCGGCAATCATGAAGCCGTAGATATCCAGTATCCACAGCAGCTGGGCGCTGGTGGGTTTCAGGTCCGCGCTCAGGCTCGGCACAGCGAGGTGCAGCACGGTCATGTCCAGAGCCAGCAATAATGTCGGCAGTACCAGAACCGCGAGGCCCCACCATTCGCGTTTACCGGCGGGGCGTGGTGTGGTGGTCATGTAGAACTCCTGCAAGAGTCAAGATGCAGCCGCAAGCTAAGGCCTCAACCATAGTTCAGGTCAAGCGGGGCGGTGTTGTTATTCGAGCCATGCCGCATTATCGCTCGGGCAGCGTGTTTTTCGACATGGCTGGGTTTGAAGATTGCGTTGGCGGGGTGCTGGGCTGGTGCGTCAGTCCGATTCGCTTTGCTCAGCCCAGCCTACAGCCGGTCGATCATTGCCCGTCGCCGCGCAGGGCTTCGCCCACCCGGGCGCCCAGCAGCAACATGCAAGGGGTCAGCAAGAGTGTCAGCACAGAAGCGAATGCCAGCCCACCGGCAATAGCGCTGGACAGCTGCGCCCACCATTGGGTGGAAGGTGCGCCAATGCCGAGGCTGGGTTCGAACAGGTTGACGTTGATCTCCAGCACCATGGGCATCAACCCCAGCACGGTGGTACCTGCGGTCAGCAGCACCGGGCGCAAACGCAGGGTGCCGGCTTCCAGCGCGGCTTCGGCCGCGCTCAATCCCCGGGTGCGCATTTCATTGTAGGTGTCGATCAATACAATATTGTTGTTCACCACAATACCCGCCAGGGCGATGATACCCATGCCCACCATCACGATGCCGAACGGCTGGCTGTTCACCAGCAGGCCAATCAGAATGCCGGCAGTGGAAAACAGAATGGCCGACAACACCAGTATCGCCTGATAGATGCTGTTGAACTGCGTCACCAGAATAATCAGCATCAGGAATACGGCAACGAAGAATGCCGTGACCAGGAATGCTGCTGTTTCCTGCTGATCCATCTGTTCACCGGCGAACGACAACATCACGCCTTCAGGCAAGTCCTGCAGCACCGGCCGCAGGGCTCGAATCCGTTCATCCAGGCGGTAGCCTTCTTCGATATCCGCTTGCAGGGTGATCGCCCGGCGGCCATCCACGCGGTGCAGCGTGCCCACTTTGGGCGCGGGCTCCAGCGTCACAAAATGACTGATCGGCACCTGGCCCCGATTGGTGTTCAACGTCAGCCGCTGCAACTGATCAATGCTGCGCCAGTCATCCGGCAGGCGCACGCGGATATCCACTTCGTCGGTCACTTCCACGGGGCGATAGGTGGCCAGTAGCAGACCGGTGGTAATCATCTGCACGGCACTGCCGATGCTGGTGATGTCGGCATCGAACCGCGCGGCCTCTTCGCGGTTTACGCGCAGGCGCCATTCCACGCCCGGCAGGCTGCGGTTGTCTTCCACGCCGGTGAAGCCGCCGACACTGGCCATCTCTTCACGAATGCGCGCCACGGCCTGATCGGCCAGCGCCGGGTCGCGCGCGCTGATTTCCAGCTGGAAGGGTTTGCCCGCAGCCGGGCCCTGCTCCCGCTCCTGGAATTCCAGCACCACGCCGGGCACGTCGCCCACCCGCTCTCGCATTTCGTTGAGAATCGCTCGCGCCGGGCGGCGCTCATGCCAGTCAATCAGCTGGAACTGCAACACGCCGATCACGTCCGAACCCTGCTGGCTGCTCGCGGCGGCAAACGAACGTGCATACAAGGCACGCACTTCGCTCATGCCGGTCAACCGCTGCTCCACGCGCTGCACGATAGCGTCTTTTTCATCCACCGACAGATCGCCGCGTGCGCGCACCAGCAGTTGAGCCGAATCCGGCTCCACAGAGGGGAAAAATTCCACACCGTGATTAAGAAACCCATAGGCTGTATAGATCAGGCCTACCGACAGCATGGCGGCCAGCAGTGTCAGCCCCGGCGCGCGCAGCAGTTTTTTCAGCCAGCGCCGATACAGGCGCCCGCCCGCACTGATGGTCGGCTCCACGGCGGTATGGCGGGTACTGAGCACACGGCCTAATGTGGGCAGAAACACCAGTGCCATCGCCAGCGACGCCAGCAGGCACAGTATCACCGTGGCGGGCAGGTACTTCATGAAATCGCCAACCGTGCCCGGCCAGAACAGCAACGGGAAAAACACCGCCAAGGTAGTAAAGGTCGCCGCAATAATGGGCCACGACATACGAATGGCCGCGTTGGCCCAGGCTTCCCGGGGCGACTGCCCCTCGCGCAGGTTCCTGTCTGCCAGTTCGGCCACCACAATGGCGCCATCCACCAGCATCCCCGCCACCAGAATCAGCGAAAACAGCACCACGATATTGGCGGTAAAACCCACCAGCCAGATCAACAGAATGCCGGTCAGAAAGGCACCGGGAATCGTCAGCCCCACCATCATGGCCGAACGCAGCCCCATGGCCGCCACGATCACAATCAGCACCAGCACCACGGCGGTGGTCACGTTGTTAAGCAGCTCCGAGAGCACATCATTCACATCGGTGGACTGATCCATGATCAGATCAATTTCCAGCCGTTCCGGCATCATCGGCCGGGCTTCGTCCAGCAGCGCCTTCACCGCATCAATGGTGTGGATGATGTTGGCGCCAGCACGTTTGGAAATCTCCAGCACCACCGCAGGCTGCTCGTTGATACGCGCGTAGCCAGTGGCATCCTTGAAACCACGGCGGATATTGGCCACATCACCGAAAGTCACCACGCGATCGCCGTCCACCTTCACCGGCATGGCGAGCACGTCTTCCAGTTCCTCGATCACGCCGGGCACCTTCAACGCCATCCGGCCTGCGCCGGTATCCAGGCTGCCCGCCGCCACCAGACGGTTATTGCGGGAAATCAGATTAAACAGGGTGTCGAAGTTGATGCCGTAGCTTTGCAGCACCAGCGGGTCCACCACGATTTCCAGCAGGTCTTCGCGCTCGCCGCCAATGTCCACTTCCAGCACATCGGGAATGCCTTCAATCGCCTCGCGCAACTGGCGCGCAATCATCAGCAGTTCCGGCTGCGACAAGGGGCCCGACAGCCCCACCGACAACACCGGAAACTGGGCGACATTCACCTCGCGCACGCGCGGCTCTTCCGCTTCATCGGGAATTTTTGCGCGGGCAATGTCCACCCGTTCGCGCACATCCGCCAGCGCCCGGCGCGGATCAAACCCGGCGTCGAACTCCAGCGTGATGGAGGCGTAACCCTCCGAGGCCTGCGCCGTCATCTTGCGCACCCCCTGAATGGCACGCAGCTCCTGCTCCATGGGGCGCACCAGCAGACGCTCGGCGTCTTCCGGGCTCACACCCTCCAGCACCAGCACCACATAAATCCAGGGAATGGTAACGTCGGGGTTGGATTCCTTGGGAATCGCCTGCCAGGCCACCAACCCGGCGATCAGCAGAAACGCCAGCGTCAGCAACGTCGTGCGTGAGCGGTCCATGGCCGCCAGAATCAATGCTCGCATCAGCGGGCTCCGCCCTCGCTCACCGCTTCCACCTGCTGCCCTTCGGTCACGAAGCCACCGCCGACGGTAATCAGCCGCACCTGCTCGGGCAGGCCATCCACCCAGGCCTCACGGCTGCTGGCCGACAACAGACGCACTCGCGTGAGCTGCACGCGGTCGTCGTCATCCAGATGCCGCACCGCCATACGGCCTGCGTCATCCAGCACCAGTAACGCTGGCGATACCGAGTGAGCCTGACGCTCAGGTAAGGCGATATCCAGAGTGGCGCTGGCCCCGGCGATACGACGTCGTTCCGGGTTCGGCACTTCCACTTCCACCCGGTAGCTGCGCGTGCTTTCTTGCGCCCGCGCCGACACAAAGATCACCTCGCCTTCCAGCTCGCTGCCGTCGAGCAGGGTCACGCGGGCCGTCAGGCCCGGCGCCAGATCCGTCATATCACGCTGGCTGACCCAGGCACTGGCACGCAGGCGCTGGTCTTCTACCAAGTGGGCAAAGGTCTCACCGACTTGCAGGAAATCACCCTCTTCGACCTCCAGGCGATCCACCACCCCGGCGAACGGCGCCCGCGGCTGGGCGTTGGCCAACTGCTGGCGCAGCGCGGCCTCTTCGGCCTCGGCTTGCGCCAGCATGCTGCGCAGACGCAGCAGTTCGTTCTCGGAAGCCAACTGGCGCCCCTGCAACCGCTCCGCCGCCGACAGCTCGGCCCGCTGCGATGCCAGTTCGGCCTCGCTGCGACGCAGCCGGGCGGGCAGGTCTTCCTGGTCGAGTTCAATCAGAATGGCATTACGGTTGACGCGGCTGCCTTCGCGCACCCGCAGTGCAGACACCTGGCCAGCCGCGCGGGCGCGCAGGGCCACTTCGCGCCAGGGCAGCAACTCGCCCTGCGCCTTGAGCCGGGGTACGTAGGCCTCGGCCGTCTGCTCACGCACCTCCACACGCGCGAGCAGAGCCTCGGCGCGTTCCGCCTCGTCGGGGGCATGGTCGCTGAAACGCTGACGATCACCGGAGAGCAGCCACAGCAGTAGCAGTACACCCAGGCCAATAGCCAACAACACAGATCGGGACGGCAAGGACATACGCATGCAGAGACAACCCCGTAAACAGCATTCCGGAACAGGGCGTCACTATAGGCTAAACAGGGTGTATGCACCATCGTCCATGGGTTCAACCGGGCTCTGCGCGTGCTCGATCCAGTCCAGAAAGGCGCGTACCGGCGGGTGACGGTGGCGGCCCGGTGCTGTCAGCACTGCGTAGTTGTGCCCCGGCACCGTCACCTCAGGCCGGAACGGCACCAGGCGCCCGGCCTTCACGCTGTCTGCCACCAGCAGCGAACTGCCCAGCATCAGGCCCTGCCCGGCCAGCGTAGCCTGCAACACCAGCGCCTCCTGGCTATACACACGCCAGCTCTGGTTCGGATCGCTAAACCAGTCTGTCTCCGCCCGCCGGCACCAACCTGCCCAGCCATTCACCGCCGATGGGCCAAGCTGCCCCTGTAGCGCCACCAGGGCCACGCGCCCATGTTGCGCGCTGGCCACCACATCCGGGGCGCCATACACCCCCATCGTCTCCGGCAGCTGCGTATGCCGGGTCATGTCAGTGGAGTGGCAGATATCCAGCCGGATAGCCACATCAATAGCGGCCTCACGGTTCAGGTTGACCTGGTTGTTGTCGGTGCCGATATGCAGCGTCACATCAGGATGATGCCGATAGAAGCTGGCCAGCCGGGGCACCAGCCAGAACGCAGCCAGCGCCGGCGCCACTTCTACACGCACAGAGCTTGCATCCGGTGCCGGGCGCAACTGATGCGCACACTGGCTGATTTCCGCCAGCCCGGCATGCACCGCCTGAAAGAACTGCTGCCCGGCGTCGGTCAGTTCGACATGACGACCCTCACGGCGAAAGGTGGACGTACCCAACCACTCTTCAAGGTTATTGATGTGATGCCGGATATTCGCGGGCGACACTTTCAGTTCTTCCGCTGCGGCCTTCAGGTTCCTGTTGCGGGCGTAGCTTTCGAACGCCAGCAACGTGGACATCGGCAAGGATCTGAACATGACCTTTCCCCGTTGTTATACGTGTTGTCCCCCGACACATTAACAGCGAAAAAAGCACCATAAAAATAGTGGCATTTGGCCATCAGAATAAATAATGAAGCAAAAAAAACGCCGTGATCCGGGGAAACCACGACGCAAGCTTGCTACTTCCGTTCAGTTTAATTTAACCGGGGAAAATTAAACTGAATTGTACGCCCTTATTATGCCTGCCAGAGTGATCCGGCGGTGATGCGCCGGGCGCTTACGCTCCAGTGACATCGCCACCATAGCAAGGGTTCGGAACGATAAAAATAGTGGCAAAATGACATCAAGGGGTAACATCATGATTTTTGTCATCATGGGCAGCGACCGCTACGACGATAACGTCATGCAGATGGCCCGCGCCGCACTGCGCGGTGCCATCGCCGCAGACTGCTACGCCAACCTGCGGATACTGCCCGAAATCATCCCGGACAATCTGGTGCGTTGCAGTCAGTGCGATGGCACCAAAGAGTGCCGCATCCGCGACGGGCTGGAGCATTTTATCCGCCGCGATCTGGAACAGGCCGACGGCATCGTGCTGTGCTCCCGCGTGACCGCCGAAGGCCACACCCGCGATATGGAAGCGTTTGTCCAGCGCAGCCTGTGTTATCGCGAGCGCCATCACACACCTCTTCGCTTCGGCTATGGCCGCCGGCCTACACCCATGGCGTTGTCTTTGTTACTGGAAAACACCCCACTCGACAGCCTGAAAAGCATTGACGTCAGGATGATCGACTATGCCCGCCGGATGGGCGGCTACATGAGCAAGATCCTGGTGAGCCAGGTGCCCGGCAGCGAACTGGGCGTGGAGCGTGATTACCGGGCCTCGCTGAAGGCTGTGCAGCAGATGTCCCGCTACCTGCTGTATACGGACCCGCGCGAGTTTGACATGGAGTTTGTGAACTGCCCGCCCAAGAACCATGACCACCGCTACGCCTTCGGCGCCTGGGGCAGTTTGCCAGACATCCATTGACCCACCCTGTGGCGGCCTCCTTGCGAGGCCGCCATTCTATGAAAAGCTGGTTTTCCCAAACTTCTATGTTTCCGCCTCCCCCGCTTTGCAATACTCCCTGAAAAACAGAGGGGATAGCCCATGAATCACGGAAGACGCTTGACCAGTGGGGAGTTTGATCGGCTGATTGTTGCACTGCACAACCACATGCCGGAGAATCCTGACGACGATGACCGCAAGGCCCTGGCACGACGGGAGTTCGAGGCGGTTATCAACCACCGTCTGGGCGAGCGATTCCCGATGGAGCGCCGCGAGATACTATGGGAAATCCAGAAAGAATATCAGCGCGGCATCGTCAACAGCATGGCGCTGTTACTGTCACCCAGGCTGCTGGAAACCCGGCTGGCGGCGCTGGCCAAGGTGCTGATCAGCAGCCACAGAGCCTGTCTGACCAAGGAAGAATTCGAGGCCCTTTTCTCCGATGACGAAATTTCCGAAGCCCAAGCCTGGCCCCGATGACATGCACATCGGGCGTATCCTGAAGCGCCGCCGCGACGCGCGCCGGGAAACGCTGGAGGATGTGGCCTTTGATGCCGGCACCGATGCCAGTAACCTGTCTCGCATCGAGCGGGGCCTGCAAAAGCCGTCTGTGCTGTTTCTGGGAAAGATCGCAGAAGCCTTGGGCACTCAGGTATCAAGCCTGTATCAGGAACTGGAAGAAAGCACCGAAGCCGGCCCCGGCCGCGCCAAACCACCCCCGGAGTGGCACGCCGACCTGATGCGCCTGCAGCCCCACTTCAAGGAACTGCCGGAAGCCAAGCGCGCCATACTGATTGATATGGCCAAGATGCTGAAGCGTCACAAAAAGTGAACTCAGTTCATTTTTTGCAAGGCAAGCTCTGGACCTTTTTGCCCCGGAGAACAGGCGAAATACACCGCATTTATCGACATCTACGCCCCGTATCGCTTCTAATCAGTCAACTGCGCCACGTCACAGCCAAGCACCTTTGCCCAGGAGCGCAAAGTTTCAATGTGGGGTTTGTTACCTCTCTTTTCAGCCTGCGCCACAGCGCCCTGGGTGACCCCCAACTTCCCGGCCAATTGCGCCTGGGAAAGCCCTCGATGCTTGCGCCATGCCGCCATGGGGCTGATATTTTTTTCAATCATCAGAGCCACAACCTCATGCGGAATAGTGACGCGATGATCAGCATCAACCAGCGCCTGATACTCATCGAACGGCACCACGGCATACAGTGGGTTGCCACTGGGGTCGCAGATGATCTGTGCGCTGCCTTTTGCGACTTCAGTAGGTCCGCTCATCTCGCTTTTTCACCTCTTGAACCGTAATGATCCGTACACCACCATCCAGATCAAACAGCACTCGGTAGCTACCAACCCGCAGGCGGTAGCCCACCTCATGCCCCTTTAGTGCCTTGACGTTCGCGGCATTGGTTGGGCAACTCTTCAGCCCCTCCACTGCAACAAGAATCGCCTTGCGCTGCTTTTCCGGCTGAACTTTTCTTAGTTGCTTGATAGCTGTTTTCGTCCAATCAATACCGTACATCTGCCATCCTTGGCACAGTTATCTTATAATACAGGCCATATAATTAGATTTCAATGGTATTTACTAATAAATATAGGGCCTGCCGCCCGAGCCCTAAGCTCGTGTGAAATGAAAGACCTGCCCCCATATCGTTGCATCCAACCAGACTAACGTTGCCCTGGCGGCAGGGGATATGGGGGATAGCCATTACTTTGTGTAGGAAATTGACCACGCACCGCAGTCGTCGGGCAGCCGGAAGCGGGGATTCAGCCGTAGCGGGAGAGCGAATCGCGCGTTGATGCTTCACAGGAAATGAATGGCATTCATGCTTTGGATGCAGGCAGCACACTCAAGCGCAAGCCGAGGGCCCGCATGATTCTGGTAATGGTTGCAAAGCTCGGATTACCGGCACCCGATAGCGCTTTGTACAGACCCTCACGGCTCATGCCCACCTCGCGCGCCAACTGGCTGACGTTCCGGGCACGAGCAATATCTCCCAATGCGGCAGCAATGAGGGCAGGATCACCTTCTTCCATGACCGCCTCCAGGTAAGCGGTAATGTCTGCCTCGGTAGTAAGGTAATCCACTGAGTCATAGCGGCTCACTGTCACCGGCGGGCGCTTCATCGCTCACATCCTCCATCGCGGCCATCGGTCGAAGACATCCGTTCTGAGAAGCTCCATAGAATGATAACCATAGTTAACGCCCCGCTATTGCACCCCAAACGGTAACGCAGTGGCCGCTCTTTATATAATGGAGAATCACTGAAAATTAAGTAGGCAATCACCGACGGGGAGCAGCACCTTAAGCTTTCACAAACACCGCCCCATATCGTTTCGTAAAACGAATTCAGTTCATTTTATCGCTGGAAACCTACTCTGGCTCGGGCGCTCTGTTTTCCAGTTGCTCCGCCATACGTGTTTGCCAACCAGGGCCGGAGGCCTTCCAGCGTGCCAGCACGGATGACGGAAGGCGAATTGTCACCTGCACGCGAGGATCCGTCGCGCGAGGCCGCCCCGCTTTCTTGACCACCGCACGATCCAGCATATTATCCGTGAGCTCAGGTAGCTCCCGGTACTCCTCTCGGCCTATACGATGCTTGTCCACCTTCTCCAGGTCAGACTTGAAAGATCGGCGCGAGTCGCTTCTTTTCACGCTCATTGGCTTTCCTCATGCTGAATACATGGCGATACATGCCGCGCTGCACATAGCCGACGACTACCAGGCGATCAGACAGAAGGCCGTAACAGATAATCCTGCGCTCTCCATAGTCATGACGATCATCCTCCATCTCTACGGTAACGCCTCGGAACACGTGTATGGCGTCATCAAAATCCAGCCCGCGCCGATTGAGGGTGTCCAACCGCTTGTCAGGATCATAAGATATCAGCATTTATGTAGTTACACAAATAAAGGTACATCCAACCAGATTAACGCCGCCCTGACGGCAGACGATATGGCGGATAACCTTTGCTTTGTGTAGGAAATTGACCTGGCGCGCCGCAGTCGCCAGGCAGCCGGGGGCGAGATTCAGCCGTTGCGGGAGAGCGGCGCCGCGGATTGATGCCTCACAGGAAATGGGAGACCTCGTATCTTGAAGATGCCGAGATAAAACAGGATGGTAACCCTGATGAATCGGCCGGACCGGCAGAGGCTGATGAGACATTAGGCTAGCAAGCCTGTGGGTCAGATAAGTCCGTCGGTCCGTTGTCTCTTTCATCTATTTCGAAGGGTAACTTAGGCCGGGCAGTATGCCCAGAGCCTGGATACGAGGAAGATCATGATGAATGAGCACGCCGTTGGCATCGACGTATCCAAGAAGAAACTTGATATCTGCGTTGCCACCGCCAACAAGGTAAAAACCAAAGTTTTTAAGAACACCCCAGCAGGTCATGATGATCTGGATAGCTGGCTAAGGCAGCGCCACCTGCCAAAAACAACACCGGTTGTTCTTGAGGCTACAGGCCCTTACAGCGAGAGAGTGGCGACAGCACTCGCTGATGCTGGTTGGGCAGTTAGTGTGGTAAACCCAGCACGCATAACCGGGTTCGCTCAAAGTGAGCTCAGCCGAAACAAGACAGACAAGGCGGATGCCAGACTCATTGCTCGATTTGCACAGAAGGCAGAACTACAGCTCTGGCAACCACCGAGCCTGGCTGTTCGGGAGCTGCGAGCCTTGGTTGACCGGTTGCAAGCATTGATCGATATGCGTCAGCAGGAGCTTAATAGGCTTGAGGCTCTGGATCAGGGATCGACTACAAGCGTTCGCGATATGGTTAAGGATCATGTCGATTGGTTGAATACACAAATCAAGAAAATCCAATCCGATATTGATGATCATATTGATGGCAGCCCCGAGCTCAAGCATGACGCTGAGTTAATGGAAAGCATCCCCGGGATTGGGAAAAGGGCTTCTTCCCAGTTCCTTGCCTATATAGGCGATGTTAGAAGGTTTAAAAGCGCCAAGGCATTGGCTGCATTTATTGGCGTCACACCGAGACAGAAACAATCGGGAACGTCATTGAATGGAAGGAGCAGCCTGTCCAGGGCCGGCCACGCTGCCGCGAGAAAGGCGCTTTTCATGCCTGGTATGGTTGCCAAGCGCCATAATCCGGCTGTCATCGCCATGGCCAAGCGCCTTGAACAGCGCGGGCTGACGCCAAAAGCCATCGTCGGCGCCAGCATGCGAAAATTGGTACACCTGATCTATGGCGTATTGAAATCAGGAGAGCCCTTTAAGGCAGAAATATCGATGGCGGGGCTTGAAATCCAAGAGGGTATCTCGTATATCCAGGTCCAGATCTCTAATGGACCCTGTGTCGCCAACGGGCGCTTTTACAGCCAGCCGCACCCATCAGGAGATGTGAATATATTCTGAGAGAACGCATTATTTTCAATGCAGCTTTTCGATGCGGGAAAGGATGCCCGCTATCGTGCACTCGTCACACCGCCACGCTTGCTGTGTAGCGGCCTAAACAGCACCACAACAACCTTCTGGAATGCATCAACCCAATATAGGCAGCCCCCGCGGATTGATGCGATGGCGAGACAGGAGAATTGTATGCTCACCTTGCGGGGTGATGTGAGTGGGCGCTAAATAGCCATACCTCCTACTCGACATAGGAACATGCAGGAACATGCACCACGCAAAGGATTAAATAAAGAGAAGCGAAATTTTGGAAAATCTGGTTTTCCATTTACTGCTATTGCGAGAATATCAATAACTTCAGCTTATCGCAGAGCTAACCACAATCTACTAGTCTTCAGGATAGTGATAACTGAAGATCGAGCCATCCTGACGCTGGAAGACTATCGATGCTTTTTCCGCCGCCTGCGCAGACCTCCATGCCTGCTCGTCACTCGTCGGCTCACCGATGGCAAAGCCATTCACTGAAAGGATGATGTCACCCGGCTCAATACCCACTCTCTCCTGCATATCGCGCGGGAACCGTTCTCCGATCAAATAACCTTCCGCAGCGCCCTCCACAACCGGGTAAAGATCGTAGGCGCTAAGAAGACGCATGCGTTCTCGCTCCGCCCGCGACCGCTCAAGTAAATTAGAACCATCCACTCTGGCTGGCCCCAGCGCCTCCGTCTGGCTCTGCCGGCCACCCGCCAACGGCACCAGGAATAGCTTGAACTCGCTGCCATTGCCTTCCATTACCACGTGATCAGGCCGTATATCATTGATTAGATAGTCGCCAGCCACCCATTCTCCGATGCCATACCGATATGCGCCGTAGCCTTCAGCCAATACCACAGCTGAAGCAACCTGCCTGTCATCTGTTTGAAAAAGCGCCAAAAGCGCAAGCCCCTCCGGCGCCCCCCACTCCTCATCACGACTCGGGCCGTGAGCGGGAACTTCAGCCTCCGCTAGAGCTATTGGAGCTATCGGAGCGTCTCCGGGCATGGGGGTCGATAGATCCCCTATCGATTCTGTCGGGTTCTGATCAAACGCCACCGTTACTGGAGGGCTGCTCAATGCGGGCCAGCCCAGCCAGGAGCGTGAGCCAAGGACTATCAATATAAGCAGCCCAAGGCACGCCAGAAAGAAAATAAGGCCTGACAAGATCTTATGCCTCATCCTAACCTCGTTTGATATCAAAATAACATCATTTTCATCAATTAATTGATGATTCTTTCAACTTCAAATTTCCTTGCACAATATGGGAATCCCAAAGATTTTAATCTAGCATATCTACCGATAATAAAAACAGAGAACACACAAGAGATTCGCTGATTAGGAAAATTAAAGTGATGGCACTCTGCCATACCGAAAACCACAAGTATCACAATGACATCGTGAGGACGGTCATGAAACACTATATCCTAGCCGCAACTGCAATCACCCTGATCGGCTGCAGCACCACATCGCCCACTCAGGTAGATAGTTCTTCATCAAGGGATGTAACTTCTTACACTTTCGGCTACGAAGCCGGGAACGGCGTCGGGGACGGCCTGAATAGCCAACGTCTTGATCGCGCTCTGTTTTTGCTGGGTGTGCAGGATGCACTGCATGATCGACCTCCCCGACACAACCTGAACGAGGAAGAAGTGGCACAGGCCCTTGAGGAGCATGCCGAATGGGCCGCTATGGTCACTGAAGAAGAGACCCGGATCGCATCCGAAAGAAACACTGCGGAGGGTGCCAGGTTCCGTGATGAGTACGCCCGCCGTGAAGGCGTCCAATGGCTGGATGATGACATCCTCTACTCAATACTGGTCAACGGTAATGGCGATCAGCAGCCCAATAGCAGCGACACAGTGGAAGTGCACTATGAAGGCCGGCTGCCAGACGGAACGGTGTTCGACAGCTCCATAGAGCGAGGCACCCCGGTGGCGGCGGATCTCACCCAAGTCATCGCAGGTTGGCAAAAAGTCATCTCTCATATGACAGAAGGCGATGTGTGGGAGGTCGTACTGCCTCCAAGCCAGGCTTATGGTGCTAACGGGCGCGCGCCAGCCGTCGGCCCTAATCAAACGCTCATCTTCAAGATCGAGCTGATCAGCATTATCTGAAGGAGCAGAGCAGATGAATTTCTTCCATCAATCAACGCTAGGCCTGACAGCGCTGCTATCATCGCTAGCGCACGCTATTGACCCCCCGGAGCGGCTACAGGAAAACCTGGTCAAGCTCAGCCCGGACTTCAACATCACCCGGGTCAGCGCCACGCCGGTAGCAGGCATCACTGAGGTCGAGTTGAGCGGCAACCAGATCATTTACGCCTCGGAGAGCGGCGATCACATCTTCACCGGTGATCTGATCGACATTACCGATGGACGCAATGACAATCTCACCGAGCATCGCCAGCAGCAGATCCGGCGTAGCACGCTGGCAACGCTCGATCCGACCACTTTTATCACCTACCCGGCCACGGCAGATGAGGCGTCGCAAGTATATGTATTTACAGACATAAGCTGCAATTACTGCCAGAACTTCCACAAGCAGATCAAGGCAATTAACGATGCAGGCATTACCGTGCATTACCTCGCGTTCCCTCGCGCCGGCCTGAACAATGCCACCGCAAGACTGATGGAGCGCGCCTGGTGCGCTGAAGATCGTCAGGCTACGTTGACGGCACTCAAAGCCAGCGGCAGCGCGCCCTCACCACGAGAACCTTGCCAGGCACCGATAGCAAGCCATTTCCAGATAGGCACCGCCATGGGCGTCCAAGGCACGCCTTATATCCTCACATCTGAGGGCCGTATCCTTGGCGGGTTCCTTTCAACAACAGATCTCGTTTCTGCTCTTGAGTAAGCACCAGACAGGGCGCATAGAAAATATGTGCGCCCTGTCACCCCATCACGGCTACCGTCTCCCCTTCAGAACTACCGTTCGTCAGATTACTAAATGAGAATTTTTATAATATGTCGTAGTGGCAGATTGCCTTCATTCATTTTTATTAATGATATCATTACGCCATCACCGAAGATTAATTTCTTATTGATCAGAGAGATGCACCGAAAAATTCGCATATATTTACATACTGCCATTTATGGAAAAATAAGTTTTCGTTTTATTAGTATTGCCAGACGTTTCCTATCTGTGGACTCTAGTATGGCGTCACGTCGCACGACGCATAAAACCAAATCAAGGAGATTAATCATGAATATAATCGCAAAAGGAATCATCGGCGCTTCCCTGGTCGCGGCCTTCGGTTTGAGCCACGCAGCGGGTCCGATCTACTACACCGTTAACGGTGGGCCAACCGAGCAGCTGCACCTCACTCCGATCGAGGATACTTTTGAAGGCACGACTCACCTGTCTGCAGGATTTCTCTGCCAGGCCACCTGTACTCTCGAGGTTGATGGCGAGATGAAGGATGACCTTACCGGCAATACCACACTGACGGTGTTCGACGGTCGTGTGAGCGGCTCTAACCCGCTGTGCGGCCAGCTGGATTTGAATAATTTCCCATGGGTAGGTTCCGTACCGCACGCTTCTATTCCTTCTCCGCTTGCGCCGGTCACCTTCACACTGGAAGATGTCAACGTAAGCGCTTCAATCTGTGGTTCGTGCAGCGACAAGATTGATGTAACCTTCAATCCGGCCGACGGCGGCAGCTTCGAGTTTGATGGCCCAATCTACCCGAACGGCAACTGCAACGTCAGCGGCACACTGACTAGCGCCGACGGCAACTACTACGACGCATGGCACTGAGCCATCACAGTAAGCCGTAAGACAAAGGCGCGAGCACTTGTGGCTCGCGCCTTCCTTTCACTCTGCATACCGCATATTTCGAGCAGTAGATCTCGCGCAGCATCTCTCCCAAGGAACCACATCGACCGATGTAGTAATGAAAATTCAAGGAGACCATCGGATGAACGAGCCAGGCAAATGGTTTATTTTCACCCTCATGCTGGCTTCTTTCCGGCCAAACCAAGAATCTGGTCCTGTCCATTTATCCACTTTCTAAATGGAAAATCAGGCTTTCGTTTAGTTAGTCCTTACTGAACCAGTATTTCTCCCGAGTCTAGGATGTCGTCACATCGCATGATGCTTAAACTAAATCAAGGAGATCAACCATGAATGTAATCACAAAAGGGATTATTGGTGGCACCATGATCGCGGCTTTGGGGTTGAGCCACGCAGCGGGCCCGATCTACTACACCGTTAACGATGGGCCGACCCAGCAGCTGCACCTTAATCTGATCCATGATCATTTTTAGGTCCGATTCACCTCTCCCCTGGGCCTCTTTGTCAAGCTACCTGTACTCTGGATGTGGATGTCTGGAATGGTAGAACCCGTCAGCGGCTCACTGACCAGCGTCAACTACTATGATGTATGGCACTGAGTCACCAAAGTGAAGCCGTGAAACAAAGGCGCGTGCATTTGTGGTTCGCGCCTTCTTTTCGCACTGCTCTACTGCAATCCACTTTCAGGCTGGTGAGTGCTACCTTTCCCGCGCGCTTCAAGCAAGCAGTACGCTGGCCTAAACCCAGCCTCTCCACTAACGTCGGCAACCGGGAAACCGCCGCAAGACAACCTTATGTTCGACGGAAATCGTTCGTCTGGGTATGATCCGGGGCAAATAAAAAACCCCCGCATCGCTGCGGGGGTCTAGTGACGGCCTAACTATCAGACCGACGTGCCCATACCAGACTAGGCCAGGCTTTTTCTATCCATCATTTGATGATCTCGGAAATATACTGGACACGAGTTCCGGCTTCCGGGATTTCCAGTATAGTCCAAGCAAAAGGCACAGACTCACTCTCCCTATTCAAGTGCGGAAGTAGTACTTTGATACCCACACCAAGCTCAACCTTGTTGGCATTCTCCATTTCAACACGCATGGTACCGTCATCATTGAAATGCACCTCACCCTCAAGCTGGAGCGTGGCGGGTACGCTCATCATGTCACTCGTCACCCGCCCTTGGCCATCCAGCTCCGGCTGCTGATTTATAATATCTATGAGAGCATGGATGTTGCTTTCCAGTTCTATAGCGTCTACATAGACATCCAGTGTCGTGCTGATGTGAGGGTACGACTCGCCATTCGAGCCCACGCGCTGCGTGATAACGGCCTGAATCGGCTGATCACGGACACAGACCCTGCCGTCTTCGGCGCTTTCTTCACAGGTATCATCAGCATGTTTCGCGTAGCGCATGCGCATCACCTGCGGGCCGGTATCAAAGCCATATGTAAAACCCAGCTGGATAGGGGCGGCCATCGACAAGCCGGTCGCCATAATCTGGCCGGGCCAGATGGTGACCGGCACACCGCCCAGGGTGTCATCATATTCACCCACCTCAGCGATCAGATCACTGGTGATATAGGTGAATTTATCTTCCGGGCAAGCTGCCATATCAAACCGCCCCTCAAAGGGCACACTGATACCGCAACCTATATTGACGGTCGGAATACTGTAATGGCAATAGGGATCGCTGACGTCACAGTATGGCAGATCTCTGCAATCCGGGTCGCTCGGATCGCACACTTCTCCCCCTACATCTGCCGGCTGCAAAACCCCAGGCAGGATCTTGGTGCTGTTCCAGGGCGGTAGGAGGCCATCAGGATCGTAGCAATTCGGGTCATCCGCACTGCATGCGGCGGCAAGAGGTGGCTGGTTCTGGGCACCCTCTTCTTCCACGGTATAGATATTGAAGGGTAGTCCATCTATGTAGAGATATGGTCGGAGATCAAGGTCCAGCCGATGATCGCTATTACGGTCATGGATCAGGTTGGCATTTGTATCAACCGACGGCGCATTTAATACTTGAAGCACCTGCTTTGTATTCTCGCCACCCTTGAAGTATTGAACCAGGTCCACACCTCCACCATCTGGCGCGTTGCCGTCTTGATAGAGTAGATCGTGCAGCCGCGCATCCGGGTCATCTCTCCCCTCTTGCCCAGGGTGCTGCATCAGAGTTATTTCGTGTAGCTGAGTCTGAATTGGCAGCCCATCCACGGAACAGATAGCCTGCGAACCATCACAAGCCGCCGCACTGGTATGGCGATCGCCGTTGGAGCCCAGTACATAACGGTAAAAGGTATCAGCTTCCCAAGGCTCTTCCGGCCAGAAAGTCACCTTGCGACCGTCCACACTCACCTGCCCGGGCACCTCTTCCAGGACGTTGCCCGATTGGTCCACTGTCTCGACCTTGAAGGAGCCACCCAGCACCACACTCTCCGCTGCGATAGGCTTAGTGAAGATTGCAATAATTGGCCGGTTTGCTGGCAGGCGAGTCAGCGGCAGGATGTCATCGGGCAGTTTGTGTGGCAAATGGACTGGCGTCGGCGCCGCCGTCCCCTCCTCGTCGGGGACGTGATGGACCCTATGGTAGATCTCTTCCAGACCCCCACGGCAGTTGGCCGTCATCCCTGATGCCAGATCTACAGGTATATCCGCCAAAGCGCAAGGATAGCCCGGATAGACCGACGTGATCATTGGAGAGCGAACCGTTACATCGGTTTCGTCAGGCCCTATTAGTTTAGGACCAGTCATCATGTCTAGAGACCATTGATACTCCTCCGCCCGCGTGACGTCCACTGGCATCTCAAACTCAAATGAATGCGGTGAAACCAGCGTACCTCCGAGCATATCAGCCAGGCCAGCACTCACCTCAATCGCGTACTCGTAGTGCTCAACGTCGTTGTCGGCCGTCTGCACCGAACGCTTAAATCCCTGTTCCGGCGTAATAATCAGTGACGAGCCGCTCGCCCGAATGCCTACGTCGATAAGCTGGCCGTTCTCACGAACGGTTACCAGGCTCTGGATATCATCCATATCCACCGGCTTGTTAAAGCGGATGATGGCTGGGTCAGAGGGTAAAAAACCACGCAAATCTTCTCCCGGGCTCCAGCTCTGTACTTCCAGTGGCCCGTCATACACTATATTGTTCTGGTTGCCGCCAATTTCTGACTGCATGAAGAAGCTAAGAATGCTTTTTGCATCCTCACTACCAAGCACTCTTGGCTCCGCCACACTCACTGCATCCGCCGTCAACCGGCCATCACGAATCTCAGCAGTTCCAATCAACTCAAGATGCATCAAGTCTTGGGTTACAGCCCCGTTTGCCCGTGGATCTTCAGCGGTGATCGCTACATCCATGAACAACCGTAACTGACGGCGGGCTCCCTCCGGAGAGGCCCCGGTTGGATAATATGGGTTTCGTTCGAGGTAGCCGACAGCGTCAGAGATGAAGTGGATCTTCACCTCACCAGAGCTGAAACCAGCCGGCACCTCACCACCAATCAACACTTCCATGTCCGTACCACTCAGCATCGAGCCCCGCTTGATACGCAGCGGCGCAAAATCCGGATGGGTAGGAATATGCGCCAGCTCAGCTTGCAGGAAGCCAGACTGTTGAGTCTGGTTATCATCCCCAAGCAGCACAGCTTCCAGTGGCACCATATTTACGGGTTTGCCCGTCAGCATGGATACGCTGGTGCCTTCGGAGACTTCCTGGGTCAGGTAGCTGCGGCTGCCAGAATCCAGCGGCGTAAACGTATAGCTGTTGCTGGAGAATGCATCGCCATAGGTGCTGGTGATGTCACTGTGCAGGCTCAGCGTGTACTCCACCCCCGGCGTCAGGTCTTCCTTCGGATCCACCGTCATATAGGGGCCGTGCACAATCAGGTGAGCATCCACCACGCCATTCGGGCCTTCCAGCGCAACACTGCTGCCGTAGTTGACCGTGGTGCGGTCCAGCGGCTGGTTAAACTGCAAGCGGAAGCTGGAGAAATCCATGATCGGCAAGGTGTTGCCGTCCGGGATCTTGCGCAGCAGGTCGAAGTCCCCTGCTCCGCTCGCCACCAGCTCGCGCGGGCCTTCGGTCAGGCCTTTTGTTGTAAAGGTCAGGGTGCGCGCCTGGGCAGCGCCCCGTTCCAGGGTAATGCCATCGATCTCAACGGTATATTCCGAACGGGGCGCCAGGCGCTCGTCCGGGGTCAGCACCAGGCCCTGGCCATCGCCAATGCCGGTTTCGATGCTGTAGGGCACGTCATCGCCATTCGCATCACGAACGGTGATGAACATTTCCGGGTTGGAATCCACCACGGCGCTGCTGAAGCGCAGCACGATTGGGGCCGGGGTGGGTACTTCCAGTTGTTCGTGTGCCGGGTAGGCATACACCAGCCCCTGGCGGGCGGCGTCGCGCTCGGTGCCCGGCGTTACGGTTGCTTCATCGCCACCGCAGGCCACCAGGCCCAGTGCGACGGCGCTGATTATAAGATGCTTTTTCATTGTCGCCTCTCCTTGATACTACGGGGCTCAGAACTTCAGCGTGACGCTGCCTGCAAACACATGCACGTTGCCGGAGCTGCGTACGGTTTCCAGGTCGTTGCCGTCGGAATCTGCCAGATCCCAGGTGCGGCTCTTCAGCACGTGTGCCTGGTAGCCAAAGTCAAACTGCACCGGGAAGGCCATGAACGGCAGGTTGTTGGCGGTGGCCGAAAGGCCCAGACCAAACACCATGCGGTCGTTCGCCAGATAGTTCACACCGGGGTTGCGGCGGCTGCCCAGCGGGGTCTCTTCCCAGGCGGCGCCGGCTTTTACGGAGAAGTTATCGGTTACGTCGTGCTCCACGCCTACACGGGGAATCACGATGTCGTGGAACTTGACGTTGCCCTGATCGCGAACGGTGTCGCCTTCGAACTCACGGCTCAGGCGTTGCCAGGCCTGGTATTCACCGGTCACGCCCACGCGGGTGTGGCCGCCGAACTCATACTGCACGCCCAGGGTGGTGATTTCCGGCTGGAAGGAATCAATGGCCTTGATGGCAAACAGCAGGCCCGGATCGGAGATGGTGTCGTCCATTTCCGCTTCAGCGTTGATGCGCACCTGGGTGTTGGAGTAGCCACGATAGCCAATGGCGATATCCAGGTTGTCCATCCAGCAGTTCTGGGTGGCGCAGAAGGTTTCGCCCATGTTGATATCAAAACCGAAGATGGGGCGCAGTACCGGCTCGGCGCTGACGCTCACCCGTTCGCGCTCGGTGGTGCCCTCAAAATCGGTGACCATGTACAGGTCAGCATCGCTGTGCAGCGTGACGCGCATGGCGGCGCCGAAGTTGATACCGCGCCAGAGTTTGGTGCCCACCCCCACGGAGATAAACAGCGGCTGGCGGCCGTATTCCAGGAATTGGCCGGTCTCGGTTGAATCAGCGCTCAACGCCAGCAGTTCCTGGGAGAATTTCTCTGCACCCAGCATAAAACCGAGATACAGGGGATGGCGGAAGGTAGTCATCTGGCTCAGGTCGGTTTTCAGGCCGAGCTGCAGTTGCTGCGACGGCGTGCTGTTGATGGTGCTGCCGCTCCGATCAGCCGGATCAGGCCCACCCAGGCTGGTGGCCTTCAGATCATGCTCGGCATGAAAAATACCGCCAGTCAGTTCCCCACGGGAATCACGCGCCAGTGCGGCCGGGTTGTAGTAAGTGGCGGACGCCTGGTTATTGAACAGTGAGAGCGCCTGCGCAGTGGCCACATCGTGCGGCAAAATGCCGTAAGTAGACGGTGCATTGCCCATGCTGGCCGTGGCTGCAGAACCCATAGATAGCAAAACGCCAGCACCCAGCAGGATGCCTCCGGTTCGTGATATCCCCATTTGAATATCTCCTTGATTTCTTATTCGCGAAGAAAAAAGTTGTGCGACAAGGCTGTAGCGCAATGTCACCGCCTGTTACCTGCTATTGCGAGGTGCATCACAGAGTAGTAATTGCACAAGAGGACTAAAACGCAAATTTAGGAAAACCTGCCTTTAGTAAATTTGCTATTGAAATATCGGGGGATCGGCGTATGAATAGAGGGTGCTTATTTTATATAGCCAAGAGCTATATTCATTAGCCTTAACCTGGAGTTAAGGCATATTGAATTATTTTCAACGGTTCCGGGGAAGTGATGTCATTTTGACATCATGCGAATAACAAAGGAATGCGCCATGAACCGTATAACTGACCTGGACATCTTTGTTGCCGTGATCAAGACGGGCACCATCGCTGCTGCGGCCCGGCACGTTGGCATGGCTCCCGCATCCGTTAAAAAGCGCCTGCATCGGCTGGAATCCGATATGGGCACGCAGCTTGTATATCGCCGCACTCGCGTCAGCCGCATGACTGACGCAGGTAGCCGCCTCTACAACCGCCTGGATACTATCTTTTCTGATCTGGATGATGCGGTGCAAACCGTGCATCGCTATGGGCACACGCCCATGGGCCGGCTCAAGGTGATCGTCAGCACGGCGCTGAAAGGCGGTGTGTTCGAGCCGATAGTGGCGGACTATGGTTACATGTTCCCTAAGGTAACACTGGAAATGCAATTCAGTGATCGGCATGTGGATTTTGTGCGCGATGGCTGTGATGTGGCGGTGGTGCTGAGCCGCCCGTCGGATTCCAATCTGATGGCGCGCAAGGTTTTCGAGAATCCGGCGTTTGTCTGTGCATCACCGGACTACCTGAAAGACAAGCCGCCGATCAGAACGCCCTCGGATCTGCGCAAGCATTTTTGCATGGCTCTGGATTGTGAGGGGGGCTTCAAGGAAACCTGGCCGTTCAAAACACGCATCCGGCCGCGTACCACGCATGTTCGGGCCTCGATGTTCACCAACAGCACCACGGTGTTGTACAACTGGGTGGCGGCGGGCCAGGGCATTGCGGTGCTGAACAATGACTCGGTGCCGCACGACATTGCGTCCGGCAAGCTGGTGCATCTGTTACCGGAATACACCCTGCCCAATCTGGACTACTACATGGTGTTCGGGAACAAGCGCTCGTTGCCGGCACGCACGCTGGAGTTCGTGCGCTTTGCCGAATCGCGCCTGCTGGGTACCGAGTACAACCCGCCCCAGGTGGACGGCGAGGAGGTCATCGTGCCGCCCGCCGATGGCGGTGGCACCCGTCAGATGGAGCCCTTTACCAATATCGCCCGGGCTCAGGTGGACTGAGCAGGATGCGCAGCGGTCGGGCCCGGATGGATGAGCCCGACCGCTGCAGCAAATGGCGATTCAGAAGTGCGCCTTAAAGGTGTGTCACCACCAGCGCGGCGAGCGCGGCCAGTTCGGCACCAAACCAGATTTGCACGGCGCCGCGGTTCAGGGACACCCGGTCCAGCAGGGCAATGCCCACCAACAGGCCGTGTGCGCCATAAACCGGCAGCAAGGCGGCACCCTGGTACAGCGCGAGCAGGGTGAACAGCAGATTGGCCACTGCCGCCACCATGAACACCGCGCGCTCGCCATCCAGGGCCAGTGCCACCATCACCCAGGCCATGGCCACCAGGAACAGGCTGCCCGCATGGGCCGGGATCAGGCCCAGTGCGGCGGCGAGCAGGCCCGCCACCATCAACAACCCGGCGCCGATGCTGGCCATGGCCAGGGGGGCGCTCAGGCGGGCCAGTTCGCTGGCCACCGGTATATGACTGGCGGGCCGCGCCAGGCGGGTATCGCGATCAAAGAGCTCGCGGGACAGTTCGTCGTAGAAGTTGCCGGTTAACGTGCGCATCTCGCACCTCCCTGCCTTGATTGACGTACCCAGATTACGCCTTGACAGAGCCGCGCAAGAGTGGCGTTATTGACATTCTTGTGGCTGATTACGCCACTTATAGAGTGTTATTTATGCCAAACGTGACAGTTTTCGCCGTAGACGACATTCTTGCGACCGGGGTCACCGGGCCGCTCGAGGTGCTGAATATCGCCAATATCCAGGCCGATATGGCGGCGTTGCCGCCGCATCAGCGCTTCAGCTGGACCGTGGT
>PNLU01000020.1 GCA_013823245.1 Alcanivorax sp. | reverse complement strand
GGACGGATCGACCGGGACATCACCGACGCTGTTCCCCGCAGGTGCGGGGATAAACCGCCAGAGCAACGCAATCATCGGGGCTAGTGCAACTGTTCCCCGCAGGTGCGGGGATAAACCGGCCCGGTGTTCCCGTTCCCGTCCGTGTGGGTCCTGTTCCCCGCAGGTGCGGGGATAAACCGCGCGTGATGGCGCAACAAGAGGGTTGGGTGCGCTGTTCCCCGCAGGTGCGGGGATAAACCGGTACTCCATGCGGTCGGCGGTGTGCTCCCCGTCTGTTCCCCGCAGGTGCGGGGATAAACCGTGATCCCGGTCTCTATGCCGGACGGGCATTCACTGTTCCCCGCAGGTGCGGGGATAAACCGTTGATACTTAACCTGACAGAACAACAAGCGCGCTGTTCCCCGCAGGTGCGGGGATAAACCGGGCGGCGGCGGCGCGGCCTCGGTCACTGAGCACTGTTCCCCGCAGGTGCGGGGATAAACCGACCCGCAGCCTGACCAGATGCAGCGGATAGAGCTGTTCCCCGCAGGTGCGGGGATAAACCGGCTCTTTGCTCCATTTTCGGCAGTCAGATCCTCTGTTCCCCGCAGGTGCGGGGATAAACCGCCGCCCCGCATGGGCGCAGAACGAACGTGGCGCTGTTCCCCGCAGGTGCGGGGATAAACCGATTGCCCGGGCTGCCGGCAACTGGCTGTCCGCCTGTTCCCCGCAGGTGCGGGGATAAACCGACGTCTGACTCATGATTGCAAAGATGATCGATCTGTTCCCCGCAGGTGCGGGGATAAACCGTACACAGGCATGGAAGCACCGAAGGCGAAGCGCTGTTCCCCGCAGGTGCGGGGATAAACCGCGATCGCAGCGAGACCGCGCAGGCCTTCAACCCTGTTCCCCGCAGGTGCGGGGATAAACCGAAATGGTCGCCCGCATTGCCGAGCTTGAGCAGCTGTTCCCCGCAGGTGCGGGGATAAACCGTCCCTATAGATGGGCTTGATCGAACCTCGGTGCTGTTCCCCGCAGGTGCGGGGATAAACCGCAACCCCAGCAAGGCTTCGTCGCTAACCAGGTCTGTTCCCCGCAGGTGCGGGGATAAACCGTTAACGAAAATTTGCGACGTGCTTTTATTTTGCTGTTCCCCGCAGGTGCGGGGATAAACCGGGCGCGGTAGTGAGGAGTCCCAGTAGGGGACTCTGTTCCCCGCAGGTGCGGGGATAAACCGCGAGACGCAGGATAATACTTTCTCAATTGTTGCTGTTCCCCGCAGGTGCGGGGATAAACCGAACGGATCAACCCGCTCGACCTCCGGTTCAATTTGTTCCTCGCAGGTGCGGGGATAAACCGCACTCAGACACAGACCACAACGATCACCGAGACTGTTCCCCGCAGATGCGGGGATAAAGCGGAGGTTTGTCATGGCACAGGGAAAGTTGGATGCTGTTCCCCGCCTGTGCGGGGAGAAATAAAATGCGGTCGCTCTTGTGAAAGAGTTTCCTTGCTCTGGCAACCCTTAACAGTGGCATCACTTTTTTATTGACTGTTGCATCCATTTTTTCCAGGAGCAATCAGATACCTCACTTGAATGGAGGTGTTCCAGTGTCAGGCTGCCCCGGGGACGTCACGATTCTGGTCTGCCACTGGTCGCTTGTTGGCCCCGGGTTCTCCATGGCTTGAGCAACCAGGTATTGGAAATCCTGATTATCACGCTTGCTCATAGACCATCTCCTCATCCACCAGATGCATATTCCTGCCCACGCGCCTCAAATCTCTTAACGCCGCTTGCACTGTTGCAATCTTCAAGGGCCGGTCTCGGTCAAGCGTGGAGCGCAAGATATCCGAAACAGAGCGCTGCGTATGAGTGAACTCAATGACCCCGTAGGGCGTTGAGTATTCACCCTTGCGGCCGGTGGTGATGACGGTGAGGCGGCCCACCGGGATCTGGGAAATCACGCCGTACTCCGACAGGGCTGATTCCAGGCTGATGTAATTGTAGGCGCCGCGTCGCAGGGTTCTGGCAATCAGTTCAAGCGTATCCGGGCCCTTGTGGCGCGAGAGGGCGTAGAGATACACGCCTTTGGAGGGCCGTTCGAGAAGGCCCTCGCGAACCAGGCGGGTCAGGGTGGCTTCCCGGCCTCTGGGCGAGTCCTCAGCAAACACCTTCGCCATATCCGCTGCGGCAAAGACGTAGCGCCCGCGACGGTCCCAGTCTGTGAGTCTTTTGATGGCCTCGCTCTGCCGCATGCGGTGGTCCTGGACGCTAGTCCGCCCTATGGATGTGGTTAACGTCCAGATGTTATTTCAAGGTGCGGTTAATGTCCACTTGATCCTGGCCCTGCGCCTCAATCAAACACATACCGCCTGATCGTCTCCGCATCCTCCCCGGCCAGATTTTTCTGGATGGTCTTGTCCACCATCTTGCCCAGATGGCCGTTCAATGTATGGCGCAGGGCGCCGAGAAAGGCGGGTGGGGAGATGATCACCAGCTTGTCGAACTTGCCCTTTACCCGGCCCTTCTCCAGGGCCTCGGTGATGGTGCGGGCGAAGGTGTGGTGCTGCTGGTCGCGCACATCCGGCGGCTCCATGGCGCTGCGACTTTCGTTGGTGCTTTCAAAGGTGCGCCCGGGGCGGTCGCTATAGATGTCCTGGTCTTTCAGGCGGCCTTCGGGGAAGGCGAAGCTTTCGATTTCCTGAGGGGGTTGCACGCGGTTGAGTGCAGAGAAGATACGGGCGCGGGAGCTTTCGGCGACAACGATCCAGGTCTTGTCCATGTGGTACGCCTCCTGTGGGGGATGACGAAATGACCATGCCGGGGTAAACCGGACTGCCTTACCCTGGCACACCTGCTCAATGTTCAGACTGACGCAGATCAGGAAGTTTCTCAATCGCCTGGCGGGCCAGGCGTTCACCCATGGCGGCAAAACCGGCTGCGGAGGGGTGGTAGCCGTCCTGTGCCAGCAGGGCGGGGTCGCTGAGGTCGCCGTAATCCAGTACCGGGCAGCCGCGCCGGGTGGCGACCTGGCGCAGGGCCCGGTCCAGCAGCCGGGCGCGCAGGCCGATCACGGCGCGCAGGGGCCGGGGCAGGGCGGTGAAGCGATGCATCGGGGGCACCGGGGCAAAGGCGAGGCGGGCGCCTGGTTGCTGCTGCGCCAGCCTGTCCAGCAAGCGGTGCAGTTGCTGGCGCCATGCGCCCAGGTGGGTCAGGCCGGTGCTGTCGTTCACGCCCATCATCACCAGCACCAGGTCCGCGCGCGGCGGCGGCTCGGGGATCGGGCGGTCGAGCAGGGCGGCCAGCCGCAGTCCGTTCTGGCCGTGGCACTGCCAGTGCACGCTGCGCCCGCTCAGGGCGGCCAGGGGGCGGGCCATGGCCGGGCCTGCGCCGTCGGCCTGGGTGGCTACGCCCACGCCGGCCACCGGGGATTCGCCGATAATCAGCAGTTGCAGCGGGGTGCCCGCTGCGCCGCCGGGCGGGTGCTGCGTGCCGGATTGCGGGCCGTCCGCTTCCGGCAGCCGCAGGGCCGTGCGGCGGGTATGGCGTCCCTGAAGCGCCAGCACCGGCAGCAAGGCCAGGGCCAGCGCCCAGAACAGCAGGGTGCGCACAGGGGGCTCCAGGGCGCGCTCAGGGGGACGGATAGGGATGTTCTGCGTGGATCGCGTCCAGGGCCTTCTCCAGTTCCTTGTCCAGCGGCACCTCGATGCTGCGCAGGTTCTCCTCCAGTTGCGCCAGGCTGGTGGCGCCGATGATGTTGCTGGTGACAAAGGGGCGGGTGGTCACGTATTGCAGGGCCAGTTGCGCGGGGCTCAGGTTGTGGGCCTCGGCCAGCTGGCAGTACTTCTCGGTGGCGGCTTCGGCCTGGGGGTTGGTGTAGCGTGAGAACTGCTTGAACAGGGTCAGGCGCGCCGCCTCGGGCCAGGTGTTGTTGCGGTATTTGCCGGACAGCATGCCGAAGGCCAGCGGCGAGTAGGCCAGCAAGCCGATATCCTCACGATGGGCGACTTCGGCCAGGCCGACTTCAAAGCTGCGGTTCAGCAGGGAGTAGGGGTTCTGGATCGACACCGGTCGCGGTGCGCCCCGGCGCTCGGCTTCCATGACGTACTTCATGGTGCCCCAGGCGGTCTCGTTGGACAGGCCATAGTGGCGGATCTTGCCAGCCTTGATCAGGCCTTCCAGGGCTTCGATGGTTTCTTCAATCGGCACGGCGTGCTCGTCCTGGCGGTGCTTGTAGCCCAGACGGCCGAAGAAGTTGGTGCTGCGCTCGGGCCAGTGCAACTGGTACAGGTCGATCACATCGGTGCGCAGGCGCTTCAGGCTGCCTTCTACTGCCTGCTCCAGGTGTTCACGGTTCAGGCGCGGGCCGCCGCGAATATGCTTGATCCAGTCGCCGGGGCCTGCGGCCTTGGTGGCCAGGATGATGTCCTGGCGGCGACCGCTGCGGGCGAACCACTCACCAATGATCTCTTCCGTCTTGCCGGCGGTCTCGGCGGAGGTCGGCACGGCGTACATCTCGGCGGTGTCGAAAAAGTTGATGCCGTGCTCCACGGCCAGGTCCATTTGCGCAAAGCCTTCCTCGGCGGTGTTCTGCTTGCCCCAGGTCATGGTGCCCAGGCACAGGGCGCTGACGTTCAGATCGGTGCGGCCGAGGCGGCGGTATTCCATGGTGTGCTCCTGAATCGAGTAACAAGGTGGGTGATAAGCATGGTGCCCGATGATAGCACTGCCAGCGCGGCCTGCATGACCCGGGCGCACAGGGCGCCATTGCGCGCGTGCGGTGAATGGTCTATACCAGAACTTGCGGGTTCTGAGATGTGTCGGGCGGCGTTGAGCCAGGAGGATATATGGATGACGGCATCATGCCAGACGAGGGCGGGCTGGCCCATATCGGCGGCTTCGAGGCGCTCCATGACGAATACAGCTACACCGTGCCGCGCAGTGAGATACGCGGGCGGGTGCCGGACTCGGTGCGCGGCACCTTTTTGCGCATTGGCCCGGGGCGTAACCGCATAGGTGACGATACCTTCGGTCACTGGTTCGATGGCGACGGCATGATGCATGCGCTGACGTTTGGCGCTGACGGTGCCTGGTATCGCAACCGCTATGTGCGCACGCCCAAATACCGCAAGGAGACCGCTGCCGGGTGGATTGTCTGCCGCAGCTTCGGTCATAACGCGCCGGGGGGCATGCTGCGCAATATCGGTCGGCCACCGGCCAATGCCGCCAATACGGCGATTTCCTGCCATGCGGGCAAGCTGCTGGCGCTATGGGAGGGTGGCCGCCCCTGGTCGCTGGACCCGGACACGCTGGAGACGCTGGGGGAGCATAACTTCGACGGTGCGCTGGGTATGGCGGATCCGTTCAGTGCCCATGGCCACACCCACCCCGACAGCGGCTACTACTATAACCACGGCGTCACCCTGGGTCCGGGCGGGCCGCGTATCAACCTCTACGAGATCAATCCGGCCGGGCGTCTGACCCGCAAACGGCATTTCGGGATTGACCGGCTCGCCTTCGTGCACGGCGCCGGGCTGTCATCGCGCTACATGGTACTGCTGGTGCCGCCGCTGGGCATGGACAGCGTCTGGCCCTTCGTGCTGGGCCGCAAGGCGTTCGACGAGAGCGTGGCCTATCGCCCCGAGTGGGGCATGAAAGCGTATCTGGTGTCGCTGGATACCCTGACCGTGGCGCACGTGTTCGAGCTGGAGCCTTTTGTGGTGTTCCACTATGGCAATTGCCGTGAGGACGGTGACGAGTTGGTGGTGGATCTGGTGCGCTTCGAGGATTACGGCGTGGCGGCGCAGCTGCGTAATGTGTTCGGCCATAGCGAGGCGCAGGGCGGGGTGCCGTGGCAGTATCGCTTCAATCTGCGCACCGGGGCGGTAAATGCCGCGCCGCTGCCAAGTCTGGCCGGGTGTGAATTTCCGCAGTTCGATCTGCGCCGCATGGGGCAGGCCAGCCGCTTCCTCTATACCGCCGCGATTGCCGACAACGGCACGGCGGGGTTCTTCAACGCAGTACAGCGGCTGGATACCGACACCGGCGAGGTGGTGCTGCATGACCTGGGGCCGGGCCGGTTCGTGTCCGAGGCCATGTTCGTGCCGGAGGCCGAGGCCGAGGGGGCAGGCTATCTGTGCGCCATGGTGTATGATGCCCGTCAGCACCGCAGTGAAGTGGTGCTGCTGGATGCGCGCAGCCGTGAGCTGGGTGAAGTGGCGGCGGTGCCCCTGAGACACCATGTGCCGTTCGGTTTTCACTGCGGTTATCGGGGCTGAATGAAGGCATGCTTTGCTGCTTGTCTTGGCGCACCCCCTTGGGTACAATCCGCGCTCTCTTATTCGCAGTGGTCCGTCATGGTCCGCGGGCGATGGGTCCAATTACCCGTAAATTCCTGATTTTGGGGCAGAATTCATGAAAACCTTCAGCGCCAAACCGGACAGCGTCAAGCGCGACTGGTATGTGGTGGACGCCTCCGGCAAGACGCTGGGTCGTTTGGCCAGCGAAATCGCTACGCGTCTGCGTGGCAAGCACAAGCCGGAATACACGCCGCACGTTGATACCGGTGACTACATCGTTGTGGTCAACGCCGAGAAGATCCACGTGACCGGCAAGAAAGCCAGCGACAAGATGTACTACCGTCACAGCGGCTTCCCGGGCGGTATCAAGGAAGCCAACTTCGAAACCCTGATCGCGAAGAAGCCCGAACAGGTACTCGAGCTGGCGGTGAAGGGCATGATGCCGCGTAACCCGCTGGGCCGCGCCATGCTGGGCAAACTGAAGGTCTACGCTGGCGCTGAGCATCCGCACACCGCTCAGCAGCCGCAGGCACTGGAAATCTAAGGGGTAGCAGATGGCAACCGCAGCTTCGAATTACGGCACTGGCCGTCGCAAGACCTCCGCCGCGCGCGTGTTCCTGCGCCCGGGCAGTGGCAAGATCACCGTCAATGGTCGTCCGCTGGATGAGTACTTTGGCCGTGAAACCGCACGCATGGTCGTGCGTCAGCCGCTGGAACTGACCGAGTCCACCGAGCGCTTTGACGTGTACGTCACTGTGGCCGGCGGCGGCACCACCGGCCAGGCCGGTGCCATTCGCCACGGTATCACCCGTGCGCTGATGGACTACGACGATACCCTGCGTTCTGCCCTGCGCCGCGCCGGTTATGTGACCCGCGATGCGCGTGAAGTCGAGCGCAAGAAGATCGGCCTGCACAAGGCGCGCAAGCGTCCGCAGTTCTCCAAGCGTTAATTTCACGCTGGATCGCCGATCATCGAAAAGCCCAGTCAATCCGGCTGGGCTTTTTTGTGTGTAAATCAGCGGTTTGGGCAATCGGGACGGGTAAATCCGGTTGTCAGGTAAGGGCTTTTTCTTTACCATTTGCCGCGCCTTATTCCGCCCGGTTTGTGGGGGTTTGCCTCCGCAATGACCGTTCCAACCCGAGCCCGGGATGGGGAGTAGCCTCCAGGGGAGATCATCTCGATGAGTAAAGACGGCGTAAACACCAGCCGGCGCACCTTTCTGATTGGCCTGACGTCTGCCGTCGGCGCCGTAGGTGCGGTGGGGCTGGCAGTGCCCTTCGTTAAGTCATGGCAGCCCAGCGCTCGCGCAGAAGCCGCTGGCGCACCTGTTACCATAGACATCGGCAAGCTTGAGGCCGGCCAGCGCGTCGTGCGCGAATGGCGTGGCCAGCCCGTGTGGGTGGTTCGCCGCACACCGGAAATGCTCGACGGCCTGAAATCACTGGCCGAGGGCGGCGCCCTGCGCGACCCGGATTCCAGTGTCGATACCCAGCAGCCGGCCTACGCACGCAACGAGCATCGCTCGATCAAGCCGGAAGTGCTGGTGCTGATTGGCACCTGTACCCACTTGGGTTGCTCGCCCACCTACAACCCCCGGCCGACGGTACAGCTGGAGTTCGGTGGCTTCTTCTGTCCGTGTCACAACTCCACGTTCGACTTTGCCGGTCGCGTGTACCGTGGCGTGCCTGCGCCCACCAACCTGGTGGTGCCGCCGCACTCCTATCTGGATGACGATGTCATCATCGTGGGTTCTGAAGAAGGGGAGACCGCCTGATGTCTATTGCCAAGGGTCTCGTTAACTGGGTGGATGCGCGCCTGCCGGTCGTCGATGCTTTCAAGAAGCACATGTCCGAGTACTACGCGCCCAAGAACTTCAACTTCTGGTACTACTTCGGGGTCTTCTCCCTGGTGGTGCTGGTCAACCAGCTGCTCACCGGTATCTGGCTGACCATGTTCTACTCGCCGACGGATGCGTTCGCGTCGGTGGAATACATCATGCGTGACGTCCAGTTCGGCTGGCTGATCCGTTACATGCACGCAGTGGGCGCTTCGGCCTTCTTTGCCGTGGTTTACCTGCACATGTTCCGTGGTCTGCTCTACGGCTCCTACAAGCCGCCGCGCGAACTGGTGTGGATCTTCGGCATGATGATCTACCTGGCGTTGATGGCCGAAGGCTTCCTGGGTTACGTGCTGCCCTGGGGCAACATGTCCTACTGGGGCGCACAGGTGATCATCTCGCTGGCAGAAGCCATTCCGTTCCAGGTGATTCCGTTCGTTGATGCGCAGCAGTCTGCGGCCATCGGTGAAGCGTTGACCACCTGGGTGCGTGGTGACTATCTGCTGTCTGATGCCACGGTGAACAAGTTCTTCGCCCTGCACGTGGTAGCGATTCCGCTGGTACTGGTGGCGCTGGTGGTGCTGCACATTCTGGCGCTGCACGAAGTGGGTTCCAACAACCCGGACGGCATTGATATCAAGAAGAACAAGGATGAAAACGGTATTCCGAAAGACGGCATCCCGTTCCACCCCTACTACACCGTGAAGGATCTGGCGGGCATCGTTGTCTTCCTGATGGTCTTCGCCGTGGTGGTGTTCTTCTTCCCGGAAGGCGGCGGCTACTTCATTGAGCGCCCGAACTTCGAGCCGGCCAACCCGCTGGCCACGCCGGATCACATTGCGCCGGTCTGGTACTACGGCCCCTACTACGCGATGCTGCGCGCCACGACCTTCAGCTTTATCCTGGATGCCAAGTCCTGGGGTCTGATCGTCATGGGTGGTGCGATTGCCATCCTGTTCGTGGTGCCCTGGCTGGATCGCCACCCGGTGCGTTCCATTCGCTACAAGGGCATGTTCAGCAAGGTCAGCCTGATGCTGTTCGCCTTCGTCTTCATCGTGCTGGGTTACTTCGGCACCCAGCCGGATCAGGTGGCGTTCACCATTCCGTTCACCTCGGCGGATGTGACCTACACCCACCTGGCGGGTCTGGGGACGATCTATTACTTCTTCTACTTCCTGTTTGTGCTGCCGTTCGGCCACCGCTTCGAGAAATCCAAGCCGGTGCCTGAGCGTGTGACCGGAGGCCACTGATGAAAAAGCTTGCTGTTCTGCTACTCAGCTGTCTCCCGGCTCTGGGCCTGGCGGCCGGCGGATACAACGAACATGTGGTATCCGCCCCGGTTAACGTGAAAGACAAGGTGTCCATGCAGCGCGGTGCGCAGCTGTTCGTAAACTACTGCATGGGTTGCCATTCCCTGCAGTTCGAGCGCTACAGCCGCCTGGCCAATGGTCTGGATATTCCGGAAGAGCTGGTGCTCAAGCACCTGAACTTCACCACGGACCAGATCGGCGACACCATGCATATCGCCATGCCCCGTGACGAAGCGGCCAGCTGGTTTGGTGCGGCACCGCCGGACCTCACCAACGTGGCGCGCCTGCGCACCTCGGACTGGGTGTACTCTTACCTGATCAGTTTCTATGAAGATGCGGATCAGCCCTACGGGTACAACAACCGCGTGTTCGAGAACGTGGGTATGCCCCATGTCATGGCGAAGATGGAGCAGGAGCTGGGCGAAGAAGAATTCCGCCGGGCCATGCTCGATCTGACCAATTTCCTTGCCTATATTGGCGAGCCGGTGCGCGTAGATGCAGAGCGTATCGGGGTATATGTGCTGATATTCCTGTTCCTGTTGTGGATTCCGGCATATCTGCTGAAAAAGGAATACTGGAAAGACGTGCACTGACCACGCCGTCTTTTCGGCCTCGGACAGGGTAGCCGCAGAGCGGCTGCCCTGTTTCTGTCTGTAGCGTTGACGATTGATAAACCGCGGGAGACCACATAGCCATGGGCGTTGTGACCAAGCGTTCCTCGATGACTTTCTTTTCCAACCCCCGGGACCATTACAGCCATCGGGTGCGTATCGTGCTGGCTGAGAAAGGGGTCACGGTCGACATCGTTGATGTGGACGACAACGACAAGCCGGAAGATCTGGCGTCGCTGAACCCCTATAACGAAGTGCCAACCCTGGTAGACCGTGAACTGACCCTGTATCAGTCGAACGTCATCATGGAGTATCTGGACGAGCGCTTTCCGCATCCGCCGCTGTTGCCGGTCTACCCGGTGGCACGTGCCCACAGCCGTCTGCTGATTCACCGCATTGAGCGTGACTGGTGCGGCCACGTGGACGCCATCATGGCGGGCGCAGAGAAAGAAGCGGAGCTGAACAAGCGCCGCAAGGCCCTGCGTGACGGACTCACCAGCATTGCGCCGGTGTTTGCGGAGAAGCCGTTCTTCATGAACGACGAATTCACGCTGGTGGACTGCACCATCGCGCCGATCCTGTGGCGTCTTAACCACCTGGGTGTGGAATTGACCGGCAAGCCCTGCAAGCCGCTGCTGGATTATGCCGAGCGCATTTTCGGCCGCGACAGCTTCCAGGCCAGCCTGTCAGAGCAGGAACGCGAAATCCGTAACCCGCTCTGATGTCGATGACGCCGAATCGCCCCTATCTGATCCGTGCGGTACATGAATGGATCTGCGATAACGGGTTGACCACGCATCTGCTGGTGGACGCAAGCTACCCCGGGGTCCAGGTACCCCGGGAGCACGTCAGCGAAGGGCAGATCATTCTCAATGTCGCGCCGGGGGCGGTTCAGGGCTTTCTGGCGGGCAACGAGGACATTACCTTCTCCGCCCGCTTCAGCGGTCGTGCCATGAACATCGTGGTGCCGGTGAATGCGGTACTGGCGGTGTTCGCCCGTGAGAACGGAGAGGGCATGGCTTTTGAGCCGTCACCCCCGCCGTCGCCGCCGGATGATGGTCCGGACGAGGGCGATCAGGGCGGTGATCGCCGCCCCAGCCTCAAGGTCGTTAAGTAAGCGTCAGTCGATGTATTCGATGATCTTGACGATCTTCTGCACGCCGTAAACCTTCTGCGCCTGCGCAACCGCTGCGTCGGCCTCGGCGCGCGTCAGCAGGCCCATCAGGTACACCACGCCGTTGGCAGTGACCACGCGGGTGCGCCGCCCCTGTGCATCACCGTCAATCAGCATGCGGCTTTTGGCGCGAGTGGTAATCCAGGTGTCGTTGGTGCGCGCCCAGAAACGGCGTTCCTCGCCCACCTGTAATTCGTTATGCACATTGCGCACATGGCGAATGCGCCCGGCGATATCGCTGGCGCGCGCCTTCATCTGCGCATCATGGACCTGGCCTACCAGGAGCACGTTGCCGTTGAAGCTGACCACCTTCATCGGTGCCTGGCGGAAGCGCTCGTCGGCCCGGTACAGGTTGATGCGTGTCTTGCGCACGATGTTTCTGTCTTCCACCCGCGAGCCCGTGGTGCGTTTGCCATGATTCTGGTCCACCGGCTCCTCTGACAGGGTAGCCACCATGCGCACACAGCCGGTGGTGGCCAGCGGCAGCAGGCTGATCATGAACACGGCGCACAGGGTGCGCACCCAGGTCGAAGACAACATCATTCCCCTCCGAAAAGTTGCTGATCGATCACATCACACAGCGTCTGGATGACCAGCAGATGAACTTCATGTATGCGCGCCTCGACGGCAGAGGGTACGCGGATTTCCACGTCCCCCGAACTGTACAGGTTGGTCAGATCGCCGCCTTCGTGTCCGGTCAGTGCAATCACCTGCATGTCGCGGTCGTGAGCGGCCTGGACCGCCTGAATGATATTGCCGCATTGCCCCAGTGGCGAGATCGCCAGCAGCAGATCACCGCTGTTGCCCAGTGCGCGAATCTGTTTGGCATAGACTTCGTTGTAGGCGTAGTCGCTGGCAATGGCGCTGAGCGTGACGGCATCCGGACCAATGGCCAGCGCGGGCAGCGCCGGGCGCTCGCGTTCAAAGCGATTGAGCAGGGCGCTGGCAAACAATTGCGCCTGACCCGCGCTGCTGCCGTTGCCGCAGGCGAGGATCTTGCCGCCGCCGAGCAGGCATTCGACCATGCGCTGGCCGGCAATCATCAGCACATCCGGCAGCACTTCCGCTGCCTTGACCTTGGTTTCGATGCTGTCCACAAAAAGCTGGCGCACCCGATCAACACTCATGGCTGTTTTGTTCCCGTGCTAGTGGGCATCAAAGGCATTGGGCACCCAGTCATAACGGTAGTCCTCGTCATCCGGTGCCATGCCGAGTACATCGAAGCGGCAGGGCAGTTGCTGGCAAGCCGGATAGCGAGCCAGATAATAACGTGCGGCCTGTATCAGGCGCTGCTGTTTCTGCGGTGTGACAGAGGCCAGGGCGCCGCCCCAGGTATCCGAGGCGCGTAATCGCACCTCCACAAACACCAGCATTTCCCGGTGACGCATGACCAGATCAATCTCGCCCTGACGGCAATGAAAGTTGCGTGTCACGGTGCGCAGGCCCTGCTGTTGCAGCCAGGCTTCTGCCCGGCGTTCGGCGGCGTGGCCCTGGCCGCGTCGACTGAAGGGTTTCCTTACCCGGTACATGGCGCTCCTCAGCGGTTACCGCTCAGTGATTGCACCACTGGGGCCCGTTGCGGCACGCCGCGCCGGAACCAGGCCCAGTCCAGTTCGCGTACCAGACGGTTATCGTCGCCCAGGCGCAGCGCGCCCGAGGCACCGGGCATGCTGCTTTCCGGCGCCGATTGCAGCAGGGCCAGCCGGGCTTGCAGGCGATAGGCGTCCACGCCCATGGCAAACAGCCGTTCATAGCGGCCGTGGCCCTGCGGCCACACGGCGGCGGTGGCCTGATGCAGGGTCGAGTCGCGGTCCAGCAGCCAGGGCACGTCGACAAAACGGATGCCGTTGAGGTCGTGATCGCGATCGGCGTCCGGCTGGCCGCCATAGATGTTGGAGATGCTGTACACCGGCAGGTCACCGGCATAATGGAAATTCAGCGCCGGTTTCAACTGGCGCCCCTGGGCCGGGTTGGCGGCCATGAACAGGAAATCGAGGTCCTGACGGCGACGCGGTTCGAACTCCAGGTTAGCGGGGGCATGACGGCGCAAGGCACGGGCACGGCTCTCGCTCTGGCCCAGGGCCAGCATGTCGCGCACGGCGCTGCTGGCGTCGTCGGCATAGCTGGTTTCGGTGCTGATCAGGCCGCCGAGTTCGGTCCATTCACTGCTGAAGGCGGCGGCCACGCGCTGGCCCCAGTCGGTGCGCGGATACAGCACACCCGCCAGGCGGGCGCCTTCTTTCCAGGCCTGCCGGGCTACCTGTCGGGCTTCATCTTCCGGCGCCAGACCGAACTGGAAAATCCGGTCGGAGCCCGGCGGCGTATCGGCGTAGTTCAGCACCAGTGTGTTGACCGGCAGGCCGGAGGCACCGACCAGTTGCTCGACCTTGTCCCGCTCCAGCGGGCCGATGATGAAGTCGGCACCTTCGACCAGTGCCTGGTTGTAGAGCGTGCCGATGTCCGCACTGTTGCTGTCGATAAAGGTGATGGCGGGCACCGGATGCCCCTGCTCGAGCGCGCTGTAGTAGGCCGCCAGCATGCCATCACGCAGGGCCTGCCCGGCTTCGGACATCGGGCCGGTGTGTGGCAGCAGGGCGACCACGCGGCGCGGCCGCTCGCTCACCGCCTGTTGCAGGGCGCGTACCATTGGCGGCATGTCACGGGCGGCAGGATGATCGAACCAGTTGCGTTCCCAGGCTTCCAGTCGGCTGACCTGGCTGTCCAGGTCGGCCAGTGGGTCACGATACACGCGCGCCAGTTCGACCCAGCCGAGCAAGGTGTTGCGGCTCTCGTCGGCCAGCTTTTGCAGATCATTCTGGGGCATGTGCATCAGCAGCGCCCAGATCATCTGATGGTTGTAGGCGCGGTCATCGTCTTCCAGCAGGCCGTCCACCGCCACGCGCTCACGCAGGCTGGCGCGCAGGTCACCGGCTATCGCCAGCGCATCGGCGCGCAGCAGCTGCATGCGGTTCTGCAAATCCAGGGGCGCTTCATTCTGCAGACGGGCGACGTCCAGGCGTTCATCCTCCAGCAGGGCCAGTGCGCCCTCGCCATCCTGGCGTGCCAGTTTCAGGCGTGCGCTGAGCAGCACCCACTCCAGGCGCTGGTCGCCTTCCAGGCGGCGCGGATCGAACTGGGCCAGCAATACCTCGGCGTCCTGGGGGCGACCCATGGCCAGATAGCTGTGCGCCCAGGCCAGTCCCTGGGTCGCCCGGGCGGGCATACGCAGGTCGTTCAGGCTGCTCAGGGCGTCATCCAGCTTCTGCGGCGCGGCAGCGTCTGCGGCAGTGTCCACCGGCTGGGTCGGGGTGGTGGTGCAGGCGCTGATACAGCCCAGCACCAGCAGGCTCAGAAAAACTACACGCAAACGGTTCATGATCACCCGCGGTCGAATTGTTGAAACGAAGCGACTATTGTAGGGCCTCTCCACACTACGTCCATCGTCCATCTGCAGAGGTTCCCGAATGAGCGGGACTTTATACATTGTCAGCACGCCCATTGGTCACCTGGAAGACATCACGCGGCGCGCTCTGCGTGTGCTGGCCGAGGTGGATACGGTGGCCGCCGAAGATACCCGCCGCAGTGGCCAGTTACTGGATGCCCTGGGTGTGCGCACCCGGCTGGTGAGTTGTCATGACCATAATGAGGTGGCGCGCAGCCCGCAGCTGGTGGCGCGTTTGCAGCAGGGTGAGTCGGTGGCGCTGATTTCCGATGCTGGCACGCCGCTGGTCAGCGACCCGGGCTATCGTCTGGTGCGAGCCTGTCAGGAGGCCGGGGTGCCGGTGGTACCGATTCCCGGTGCCAGTGCCGTACTGGCCGCGCTGGCGGTGGCCGGGCTGCCCACCGACCGGTTCGTATTCGAGGGCTTCCTGCCGAGCAAGGGCGCGCCGCGTCATCAGGCGCTGGAGCGTGTGCTGGGCAACACGGCAACGTCGGTGCTGTTCGAGGCGCCTCATCGTCTGCTGGCGTTGCTGGAAGCGCTGGTCGCCGCCGGGGCGGGGGAGCGCGAGATTACCCTGTGCCGGGAACTGACCAAACACTTCGAAACCGTGCGTCGCGATACGGTGGCGGCCCTGCGTGACTGGGTGGCGGCCGACAGCGACCAGCAGCGCGGCGAGATCGTGCTGGTGCTGGCCGGGGCTGATGCACAATCTGCGGAAGACGCCGAACTGCTGCCACTGGCGCGCGCCCTGCTGGCCGAGTTGCCCGCCTCCCGCGCGGCCAAGGTGCTGGCCACCGTCACCGGCCGCAAGCGCCAGGCCCTCTACGCCTGGCTCGAAACCCTCTCCGCTCCGTAGGCTATTTTGCTGGTCCATCTGCCCGGGCGCGGCTACACTCCGCCCCGGATCAACCAGACAGTCGCTGGCAATCTCGTATTGCTGGAGGAAAGTCCGGGCTCCGCAGGGCAGGGTGCCAGGTAACGCCTGGGGGCCGTACTGGCGACGGTACGGCTACGGAAAGTGCCGCAGAGAAGATACCGCCGATGGCCCGTTTCTCCGGAAACGATGCACAGGTAAGGGTGAAAAGGTGCGGTAAGAGCGCACCGCGCGCCTGGCAACAGGCGTGGCAGGGTAAACCCCACTCGGAGCAAGACCAAATAGGGTTCCTATGGCGTGGCCCGCGCTGGAACCGGGTAGGTCGCTAGAGGCCGACGGCGACGTCGGTCCCAGATGAATGACTGTCCACGACAGAACCCGGCTTATCGGTTGGTCCTCTATATTCTCGGGGGCGACGGCGGGCTTGCCGCCCGTCGTCGCACTGCCCGAGTCCTCGTCTTATATGTCAATATGACATCATTCTCCGCTTTGCATATTCCCAATTGATCTAAAAGTTAATGTAACTTCTCACGAGCAGGCGCCACCTCGCTGATAACTCTCGGGCATTGCCTGACCCACTTCCTCCCACCTGGCCTGATTCCGGGCTAAGCAACTGATTCGTAAACGCTTTCTTTTACATTCCCACACTCACGCCCGCTTGACTTTGAAATTGCCGTGGCCCTAGAGTGTCGCAATGTGGAGAAATGTGGGAATTAGTGGGTTTTAGCCCCTGTTGCAGAGGGGAAAACGTGGATGGAACCGACAGCGGGGTAAGTCATCGTGTTCAGCGGGCGCAGTGCCCTTAACCTGGACGCCAAAGGGCGTCTGGCCATACCGACAAGGCACCGGGATGCATTGCAGCATGCCGCCGGCGGTCGGGCTGTGCTCACGCATCACCCCTACGACAACTGTCTGTCCCTCTACCCCGAACTGCAGTGGAACGATATCGCCCGTCAGGTGGCGGGCCTCAGCGATGCCGACCCGGCCGTGCGTTACCTCAAGCGCCGCTTCCTGGGGCAGGCCGTTGAACTGGAGATGGACGGCAACGGCCGCTTCCTGATTCCGGTGGAATTGCGCGAGCTGGTGGGGCTGGAAAAACGCGCCATGCTGGTGGGTCAGATTCATCGTTTCGAAGTGTGGAGCGAAGCGGCCTGGCAGGCCGAACAGGACAAGTATGGCCAGCTGGACCACGCGGCCATGCCGGAAAGCGTTCAGAAGCTGGCATTTTGAGACCCGTTGAGGCCACGCCATGACGCAAGCCGAGCAGTACGTACACCAGCCGGTGATGCTGGAGGAGGTGCTGGAGTTGTTGCCCACGCGAACCAACGGCTTTTATGTCGATGGCACCTTCGGTCGCGGCGGACACAGCCGCGCATTGCTGGCCCGGCTCTCTGGCGAAGGGCGTCTGGCGGGTATTGATCGCGACCCGCTGGCGGTGGCGGCGGGCGAGGCTCTGGCCACCGAGGATGCGCGTTTTACCATCCACGCCGGTCGATTCGACTGTCTGGCTGAGGTGGTGGCGCAAGTGGGTCGGCCCCTGGACGGGGTGTTGCTGGATCTGGGCGTGTCCTCGCCGCAACTGGATGATCCGGCGCGCGGTTTCAGCTTTCTGCGTGATGGTCCGCTGGACATGCGCATGGACCCGACTTCAGGTGAGAGTGCCGCCGCCTGGCTGGCGCGCGCCGAGCAGGAAGACATTGCCAACGTGCTGTACCGCTATGGCGAAGAGCGACGCTCGCGCGCCATCGCTCGCCGTATTTGCGAAACGCGCACGGCGCAGCCGATCACCACGACGCGGCAACTGGCGTCCCTGATTGAATCGGTGCTGGGACGTGGCCAACCGGGCAAGCACCCGGCCACACGGAGCTTCCAGGCGATCCGTATTCATATCAACCAGGAGCTGGCGGCACTGGAGGCGGTTCTGGATCAGGCCCTGGAGTGCCTGGCGCCGGGCGGCCGGCTGGTGGTGATCAGCTTCCATTCGCTGGAAGACCGGCTGGTGAAGTTATTCATGCGGGATGCTGCCGGGCGCACCCCGCAGCCGCGGGGTTTGCCAGTGCAGGCACCGGCGGCGCGCATGCATTTGCTGGGCAAGGCGCGGCTGGCGGGCGAGCAGGAAGTGGCGGTCAACGCCCGCGCCCGCAGTGCGGTATTGCGCGCCGCCGAGAAGGTGGCGGCGTGAGCGCGCCGACCCGCTCCGGGGCCTTGCTGCTGAATCTGGTGCTGACCGTGGCACTGGTGGTGTCGGCCCTGGCGGTGAGTTACAGCGTGCATCAGGCACGCAAGCTCACCTCGCAATCGCAGCAGTTGCAGCGCGAGCAGTACCGCCTGCAAACGGAATGGGGGCAATTGCTCCTGGAACAGAGTACCTGGGGCTCCTACGCGCGGGTGGAACGCCTGGCGCGCGAGGAGTTGAACATGATGCAGCCTACCGGCAACCAACGAGTGGTAATCCGGCCATGACAGCACGGCGCACGCCTCAGCAGGCACCGCAGAGCTACAGCCCCCGGCGACTTCATGTCGTGCTGGCCGGGTTGGGCCTGTGCGCGCTGATGCTGGGCTGGCGGGCGCTGGACCTGCACGTGAATCAGCACGAGTTCCTGCAACGGCAGGGCGATCTGCGCAATTTGCGGGTTGAGCCGCTGGTGGCGCATCGCGGCGTGATCCGTGATCGCGACGGCCGCCCGCTGGCGGTGAGCACGCCGGTGACCACCCTGTGGGCGAATCCGCGTGAACTGCTGGCAGCGCGCGAGACCTGGAGCCGCCTGCGCGGCAATCCGGTGCTGGACGTCAATGCGCTGGCCAGTCGTGTGGAAGCCAACGCCCATCGCGAGTTTATTTATCTGGCACGGCATCTGGCGCCGGAGCAGGCCGAAGAGGTGCTGGCACACCGGGTGCCGGGCATCTATCCGCTGACTGAATACCGCCGTTATTACCCGGCGGGGGAAGTCACCAGTCATCTGGTGGGCTTCACCAATATCGACGAGGTTGGCCAGGAAGGGATCGAACTGGCGCTGGAAAGCCGCCTGCGGGCCACCCCGGGGCGCAAGAAAGTGGTGCGTGACCTGCATGGCCGCGTGATCCAGGACATCGAGTTGCTCGAAGAGCCGCGTTCCGGCGAGGACGTTTATCTGAGCATTGATCTGCGCCTGCAGTATCTGGCGTACCGCGAGCTGTTGTCGGCGGTGAATCGGCATCGTGCGGCGGCGGGCAGTGCGGTGGTGCTGGATGCGCGCACCGGTGAAGTGCTGGCGATGGTCAACCAGCCTTCCTATAACCCGAACAATCGCAGCGGTGTTAATACGGCCGCATTGCGCAACCGCGCCGTGACGGATGTCTTCGAGCCCGGCTCCACCCTGAAGCCGTTCACGGTGGCCGCCGCGCTGGAAAGCGGCATGGTCACGCCTGCCACGCAGATCGACACCCGGCCCGGCACCATGCGCGTGGCGAACAAGACCATCCGTGATCATCGCAATTACGGCGTGATCGATGTCGCCACCGTGCTGACCAAATCCTCCAACGTCGGCACCACCAAGCTGGCGCTGGATATGGATGACCAGGTGCTGCCCGGCTTCCTGGAGCGCGTCGGGCTGGGCATTCATTCCGGCGTGCGCTTCCCCGGTGAAAGTGCCGGCATGCTGCCCATCCGGCATCGCTGGCGCGATATCGAAAAAGCCACCCTGTCCTACGGCTACGGGGTATCGGTCACGGCGCTGCAACTGGCGCGCGCCTATGCGGTGCTGGCCAACGATGGCCGCCGCCTGCCGTTATCCCTGGAGCGGGTGCAGGCTGAACACGCGGCGGCCGAGCACCGTTTCGCGGAACAGGTGATCAGCCCCGTGTATGCCCGGGCCATTGTCGACATGCTGGAAACCGTGGTGTCGGAAGAAGGCACCGCCCGGCGTGCCAAAGTCCCGGGTTACCGGGTGGCAGGCAAGACCGGTACGGTGCACAAGTTGTTGCCCAGCGGCTACGCCGATGATCGTTATGTGGCGCTGTTTGCCGGGGTGGCCCCGGCTGAAGACCCGCGCATCGTGACTGTGGTGATTGTCGATGATCCGCGTGGTCGCGATTACTTTGGTGGCCTGGTCGCCGCGCCGGTGTTCTCGAACATCATGGCCGGTGTGCTGCGCACGCTGGATATCGAACCGCCCGATACGTCGCCGCCTCCGGCGATCTATGCCGGTGGCGGCAATGAGGAGGGCCGCATATGACCCTGCCTCTGCAACAACTGCTTCCTGAACGCACGCTGCCCGCTCCGCTGGCAGCGTTGCCGGTTAAGGCGCTGTGCCTGGACAGCCGCCGGGTGCAGCGTGGCGATACCTTTGTGGCGCTGGCGGGTCATGCCCGTGATGGTCGCGCCTTTATCGCCGATGCCATCGCCGCCGGCGCAGCGCTGGTGCTGGCCGAACAGGATCAGGACGAAGTGCGCGAGGAAGCGGGCGTGCCGGTGATCGGCGTGCCCGCCCTGCGCCAGAGCCTGGGTGTGATCGCGGCCCGCCTGCACGGCGAGCCCGGCCAGGCTCTGACCATCACCGGTGTGACTGGCACCAATGGCAAGACCAGCACCACCTGGTTCCTGGCGGATGCATTGAATGCTGCCGGTTATCCGTGCGCCCTGATCGGCACCCTGGGGGTGCGGTTTGCTGATTTCAGCGAGGACCTTGGCCACACCACCCCGGACCCCGTCAGCCTGCAGGCAGCATTGGCGCGTTGCCGCGATGCCGGCGCACAGCAACTGGTCATGGAAGTGTCTTCGCACGCGCTGGATCAGGGGCGCCTGAACGGCACGCCGGTGGCGGTGGCGGTGTTTACCAACCTGAGCCGCGACCATCTGGATTACCACGGCAGTGAAGCGGCCTATTTCGACGCCAAGGCCAAACTGTTTGCGCTGCCATCATTGCGCCATGCCGTGATCAATATCGATGACGCCGCCGGGCGCCGTCTGCTGGGCATGCTCCCGGGCTCTGTGAATGTCGTGACCTGTGGTGAGTCCAGCGACGCCACCGTGCAGTGTCTGGCCTTCGAGGCTGACGAAGCCGGGATGCGTTTGCGCCTGCGTGTGGTGGGTGAAACGGTGGAGATCACCCGGCCCCTGTACGGTGCCTTCAATCGCGACAACCTGATGGCCGTGGCCGGCGTACTGCACGCGCTGGGTCTGGATGCTGCGCAGATAGCTACCGGGATGAGTGCAGTGACGCCAGTGCCGGGTCGCATGGAGCCGGTGCGGGCGGATAACGCGCTGCCAGCGCAAAACCTGCCGCGCGTACTGGTGGATTATGCGCACACGCCGGACGGCCTGGAAAAAGCATTGCAGGCGGCGCGGGTGCATTTCCCGTCAGGGCGCCTGTTCTGTGTGATCGGCTGTGGCGGTGATCGCGACCGTGGCAAGCGGCCGCAGATGGCAGCGGTGGCCGAAGCGCTGGCCGACCAGGTGGTGCTGACCAGCGACAATCCGCGCTTTGAAGAACCCGAGGCGATTCTGGCAGATATGCGCGCGGGCCTGGTGAACGCCGACCGGGCGCAAGTGATCAGCGATCGCCGCGATGCCATTACTGCGGCGATCAACGCGGCCGATGCAGGCGATCTGGTGCTGATTGCAGGCAAGGGGCATGAAACGTATCAGGAGATTCGCGGTCAGCGCTATCCCCTGGATGACCGCATGCTGGCACGTGCGGCCCTGACCGCGAGGAGTGCCCCATGAGTGCGCCGTTCATGCTCAGTGATATCGCCACCCTGACCCGGGGCCACCGGGTCGGCAACGATCAGCCGATCAACCGGGTCAGCACCGATACCCGCAGCCTGCAACCGGGCGACCTGTTTGTGGCCCTGCGTGGTGTCCGTTTTGATGCCCATGATTATCTGCAACAGGCCCGCGACGCCGGCGCCGTGGCGGCGGTGGTCGAGCGGCCCACCACTGCATTTGATGATTACGTTCAGGTGGCCGACGCACGTCGTGCCCTGGGTGAACTGGCAGCGGGCTGGGCCGACCGGTTTGCCCTGCGTCGTGTGGCCGTGACCGGCAACGCGGGCAAGACCACGGTCAAGGAAATGATCGCCGTGATGCTCGGCGAGCAGACGCTGGCGACACGCGGCAACCTGAACAACGACATCGGTGTGCCGCTGACCCTGCTGTCGCTCAACGACCAGCATCGTTACGGCGTCTTCGAACTGGGTGCCAATGCCCCCGGCGAAATTGCCTGGACCAGTCAACTGGTGAAAGCGCATGCGGGTCTGATTACCAACGTGACCGGCGCCCATCTGGAAGGCTTCGGCAGCTTGCAGGGCATTGCCGACGCGAAGTCGGAACTGTTTGCCGGGATGCCCGCTGGCGGCACCGCCATCATCAATCTGGATGACAGCTTTGCCGACTTCTTTGCCAGCCGGGCGGAGCAGGCGGGGCTGCAAGTGCTGCGTACCGGGCAGGTGGAGGGCGCGGACCTGCTCGCCACGGATGTCGAACCGGGCGCGGATCAGGTGCGTTTTACCCTGAATCATGCGGGCGAACAGTGGCCAGTGCTGGTGCCCCTGCCGGGCCGACACCAGGTGAGCAATGCCTTGCAGGCACTGGCCGCTGCACTGGTCAGCGGCGTGTCGCTGACCGTGGCGATTTCCCGGCTGGCGTTGCTCAAGCCAGTGCCCGGGCGCGTTAACCGGATGCCCTGCGGCAATGGACTGTTGATTGATGACAGCTACAACGCCAATCCCGGCTCCGTGCGTGTTGCCATCGAGTTGCTGGCGGCGTGCGCCGCACCGCGCATGCTGGTGCTGGGCGCTTTGGGCGAGCTCGGGCCGCAGGCGGCAGATATTCATGCGTCACTGGGCCAGGTGGCCCGTGATGCCGGTATAGAAAAGCTGATCGGTTATGGCGCCTTGACGGCGCATACCGTGACGGCATTCGGGGGCGACGCTCATCAGGTCGACACCCATGAGGCGGCCGCGCGGGAAGCGCAGTCGATACTGGATGAGGGCGGTACCGTGCTCGTCAAAGGCTCGCGCAGTGCTGGCATGGATGCCGTGGTGGCACAGCTGCGGGACGGGGGACGTGCAATGGGGGAGGCTCACTGATGCTGTTATGGCTGGCTGAACGACTGGGGCAAGTGCATCCGGGTTTTCTGGTGGTGCAATACCAGACACTGCGCGCGATCTTGAGCGTGCTTACGGCACTGATCGTCTGCTTCATGATCGGGCCGACGATGATTCGCAAACTGCGGCAATACCAGGTCGGGCAGGCGATTCGTGATGATGGCCCGAAGAGCCACCTGAGCAAGGCGGGTACGCCGACCATGGGCGGCGCGCTGATCCTGGTGGCAATCGTGCTGGCCACGTTGCTGTGGGCGGATCTGGGCAACCGGTTTGTCTGGATCACGCTGGGTGTGCTGTTCGTATTCGGCGCGGTGGGCTGGGTGGATGACTGGCGCAAGGTGGTGGAAAAGAACCCCCGTGGCCTGCCTGGTCGCTGGAAATATTTCTGGCAATCCATTGGTGCCATTGCGGCCGCCTGCGCGCTGTATTTCACCGCGCAGTCGCCGGTGGAAACCCAGCTGATCGTGCCCTTCTTCAAGGACGTGGCGATCAATCTGGGCGTGTTCTATCTGGTGCTGACCTACTTCGTGATCAACGGCACCAGCAACGCGGTGAACCTCACCGATGGTCTGGACGGTCTGGCGATCATGCCCACGGTGCTGGTGGCGGGCGCGCTCGGCGTTTTCGCATACCTGAGTGGCCATGCCGAGTTTGCCAACTATCTGCATATCCCGTTTGTGGCGGGCAGCGGCGAACTGGTGGTGATCTGCGCGGCCATCTGCGGTGCCGGGCTGGGCTTCCTCTGGTTCAACGCCTACCCGGCACAAGTGTTCATGGGTGATGTCGGCGCGCTGGCGCTGGGCGCGGTGCTGGGCGTCATGGCCGTGATCGTTCGCCAGGAAATCGTGCTGTTCATCATGGGCGGCGTGTTCGTGATGGAAACCGTGTCGGTGATGTTGCAGGTGGCGTCCTACAAGCTCACCGGGCGGCGCATCTTCCGCATGGCACCGATTCATCATCATTTTGAACTGAAAGGCTGGCCGGAGCCGAAGATCATTGTCCGGTTCTGGGTGATTACCGTGATTCTTGTACTGGTGGGTCTGGCGACCCTGAAAATCCGTTAAGGCGAGGCGATGAGTAACGACGCGTTCGATCTGGTCATCGGTCTGGGCATCACCGGACAATCCTGTGTTCGCTATCTGGCGGAACGCGGGATGCCGGTGCGCGCGCTGGACACGCGTGCCCAGCCGCCCGGGCTGGGGGCCTGGCGTGCGCGTTTCGCCGATGTACCACTGCACTTGGGTGGTTGGCGCGATGACTGGTTGCGCGATGCGCGGCGTCTGATCGTCAGCCCGGGCATTGCGGTATCGACACCGGAAATTGCCCGCCAGGTGGCCAGTGGCAAGGAAGTGATTGGCGATATCGAACTGTTTGCGCGCACCGCCAGCGTGCCGGTGGCAGCTATCACCGGCTCCAATGCCAAGAGCACCGTGACCACCTTGCTGGGCGAGATGGCGCTGGCGGCCGGGCGCGCCTCACTGATCGGCGGCAATCTGGGTACGCCCGCGCTCGATTTGCTGGAAGCAGACGCGCAGCTTTATGTGCTGGAACTGTCCAGCTTCCAGCTGGAAACCACCTACAGCCTGGATGCCCAGGCCGCTGTGATCCTGAACGTTTCCGAAGATCATATGGACCGCTATCGCAGTCTGGCGGACTACATCGCCGCCAAGCAGCGCATCTATGACGGCTGCGAAGTCGCGGTCTGGAATCGCGACGACGACGTGACGCGACCACAGCGGCAAGTGCCGCGTGAAATTACCTTTGGCCAGCATGCCCAGGCGGATTACCGGCTGGACAGCGCTCGCCAGGTGCTGCAGTGCCGGGGAGAGGATCTGCTGCCCACGTCACAGCTGGCCATGCGTGGCCACCACAATGTGCTCAATGTGCTGGCCGCACTGGCCATGGCGGAAGCGCTGGGCCTGCCGCGTGAGCAGGCGCTGGCGGCCGCCGCGCGCTTCCCCGGTCTGCCGCATCGCTGCCAACTGGTTGCGGAGCGCCACGGCGTGCAGTGGTTCAACGATTCCAAAGGCACCAACGTCGGCGCCACGCTGGCGGCGCTGGCCGGAACCGGCCCGGCCATCGACGGCAAGATCATTCTGATCGCCGGCGGCCAGGGCAAGGGGCAGGATTTTGCACCGCTGGCGGCACCGGCGCAGCAGCATGTGCGTGCCGCACTGTTGCTCGGGCAGGATGCCGAGCGGTTGGCGTCGGCGCTGACTCAAGTGCCGTGCGAGCGTGTCACTGACATGCAGATGGCGGTGCAGCGTGCCGCCGCACTGGCGCAGTCCGGTGATGCGGTGTTGCTGTCACCGGCTTGCGCCAGCTTCGACATGTTCAGTGGCTATGTAGCCCGTGGTGACGAATTCATGCGTCAGGTGAAAGCGCTGGATGCGCCGGGAGGTGGCCAATGATGCCCGCCCTGACACTTTTGCGTCCGTCGCTGCAACGCCTGGATATGCCGCTTCTGTGCGCGGCGCTGGGCCTGGCACTGCTCGGGCTGGTGATGGTCGCGTCGGCGTCGTTGCAGATTGCCGACATGCGTCTGGGCCAGCCGTTCTATTTCGCACTGCGTCATGCCGTGTATCTGGGCATGGGGCTGACCCTGGGTGTTGCGGTGTACATGCTGGTGTCGATGGCCTGGCTGGAGAAGCTGCGCGTGCTGGCCCTGCCGGCGTCCATCGCCGTGCTGCTGATGCTGTTTATTCCGGGGCTGGGGCGTGAGGTGAACGGTTCCCTGCGCTGGCTCAATCTTGCCGGGTTTACCGTGCAGCCGTCAGAAATCGCCAAGCTCGGTTTTGTCATGTACCTGGCGGGTTATGTCGCCGTGCGCAAGCAGGCACTGGAGACCACCTGGCAGGCCTTCCTGATCCCGCTGGCCGTACTCGGCATGCTGGCGGTGCTGCTGCTGATGCAGCCGGACTTCGGTGCCGTCGTGGTGCTGGGCGTGGCGGCCATGGGCATGCTGTTTCTTGCTGGCGTGCCGACCCGCCGCTTCCTGATCCTGGCGTTGTTGCTCAGTGGGCTGGCCGCGCTGGTGGCCTTTGCCCAGCCCTATCGTGTGGCCCGCCTGATGTCGTTTATGGATCCGTGGGCGGATCAGTTCGGCAGCGGTTACCAGTTGACCCAGAGTCTGATCGCATTCGGGCGCGGCCACCTGGCGGGCGTCGGCCTGGGCAACAGCGTGCAAAAACTGTTCTACCTGCCGGAAGCGCATACCGATTTCGTTTACGCCGTGCTGGCAGAAGAACTCGGGCTGATCGGCAATTTGATGATGATTGCCATCTTCGCCTTGCTGATTGCCCGTATCTTCCTGCTCGGGGGTCGGCTGGAAGCGCGTGGCTGGCAGTTTCATGCCCAGCTGGTATACGGCATTGCGCTGGTGTTCAGCACGCAGGTGCTGATCAACCTGGGCGTGAACATGGGCCTGTTGCCCACCAAGGGACTGACCTTGCCGTTCGTGAGCTATGGCGGCAGCAGCCTGTTGATCTCTGCGGTGATGATTGCCCTGGTGCTGCGTGCAGGCACAGAACTGAAAGGTTATGAAGAGCGGGAACGCGGGAGGGTGCGCGCATGAGTGGCACTGTCCTGATGATGGCCGGCGGGACCGGCGGACATGTATTTCCGGCGCTGGCCGTGGCCGATGCGCTGCGTGAGCGCGGTTACGACATCGCCTGGCTGGGCGCGCAGGGCGGTATTGAAAATCGTCTGGTGCCTGCTGCGGGCTACCCGTTGCACGCCCTGAAAGTGCGAGGTGTTCGCGGCGGTGGGCTGCTGCGCAAACTGCAGGCGCCGTTCCTGCTGCTCGGCGCCGTGCTGGCGGCGCGCCGCGTGCTGCGCGGCACCTCAGCGGTGCTGGCGGTGGGCTTCGGTGGCTTTGCCAGCGGCCCGGGCGGACTGGCAGCGCGCCTGTCCGGCGTGCCGTTGATCGTGCATGAACAGAACGCGATTCCCGGGCTGACGAATCGCGTGCTGGCGCGGCTGGCGCAACGCACCCTGGAAGGATTTGCCGGGGCCTTCGCCGGGCGTGCCACCGCTGTGGGCAACCCGGTGCGTAACGCGATTGTTGCCGTGCCTGACCCGGTGGCGCGTTATGCCGAGCGAGACGGCGCCCTGCGCATTCTGGTGCTGGGCGGCAGTCAGGGCGCGCTGGCGCTGAACCGCACCTTGCCCGCCGCGCTGGCGCGGCTGCTGCAGGCGCAACCGGCGGTGATTCGTCATCAGGCCGGTCGCGGGCGTCGCGAGGAAGCAGCCAGCGCCTACGCGTCCGCTGCACTGGAAGCCGCCGTGGATGAATTTATTGATGACATGGCCGCCGCTTACGCCTGGGCCGATCTGGTGATCTGTCGCGCGGGCGCGCTGACCGTGGCCGAAGTGGCGGCGGCCGGTGTGGCGGCCCTGTTCGTGCCGCTGCCTACGGCGGTGGATGACCATCAGCGTTACAACGCCGAATGGCTGGCCGGGCAGGGCGCCGCGCTGGTGCTGGATCAGCGCCAACTGAATGCGGCGGCGCTGGCGGAACGTCTGCGGCCGGTGATGGCCGAAGGGGTCATCGAGCGCGCGCGGCTGGCGCAGATGGCTCAGCAGGCGCGCGCATTGGCCCATACCGACAGCGCCACACGTGTGGCCGATATTTGTGAGGAGGTGCTGCGATGACACAGCATGCCGTGCCGGAGATGCGCCGCATTCGCCGCATTCATTTTGTCGGGATCGGCGGTGCCGGGATGTGTGGTATCGCCGAGGTCCTGAAGAACCAGGGTTATGACGTCAGCGGTTCCGATCTGCGCGAGTCACCCGTGGTGGCGCGCCTGCGCGAGATGGGCGTGCGCGTGGACATTGGCCACCGCGCCGACAACGTCGCCAATGTGGATGTGGTGGTGACCTCCACTGCCGTCAGCACCGAGAACGAAGAAGTGGTGGCTGCGCATGCTGCCCGGGTGCCGGTGGTACCGCGCGCTGAAATGCTGGCCGAACTGATGCGTTTCCGTCACGGCATTGCCGTGGCCGGGACTCATGGCAAGACCACTACCACGTCGATGATCGCGGCGATCATGGCGGAGGCGGGCATGGATCCGACCTTCGTCATCGGCGGACGTCTGAACAGCGCGGGCGCTAACGCGCGCCTGGGGCAGAGCCGCTTTCTGGTGGCCGAAGCCGACGAGTCTGATGCCTCCTTCCTGCATTTGCAGCCGATGGTGGCGGTGGTGACCAATATCGACGCCGATCACATGCATACCTACGGCGGTGACTTTTCCCGGTTGGAAAATACCTTCGTGGAGTTTCTGCACAACCTGCCGTTCTACGGCATTGCCGTGATGTGCGTGGACGATCCGGTGGTGCGCAAGCTGCTGCCGCGCGTCAATCGCCAGGTGATCCGTTATGGCTTCGCCACCGACGCGGACATTCGTGCGCAGGTGATCAGCCAGACCGGCATGACCACGCATTTCCGTGTGCTGCGTCAGGGCTCCCGCGATCTGGATATTCACCTGAATCTGCCGGGCCGCCATAACGTGCTCAACGCTTTGGCCGCTATTGCCGTGGCCGCTGATGAAGGCGCCAGCGACGAGGCCATTGTGCGAGGGCTGGAGCAGTTCACCGGGGTGGGTCGCCGGTTTGACGTGCTGGGTGATTACGCCTGCACCGAGGGCCACGCGATGCTGGTGGACGATTACGGCCATCACCCGCGTGAGGTGAAAGTCACCATCGATGCGATTCGTGAAGGGTGGCCGGACAAGCGCCTGGTGATGCTGTTCCAGCCGCACCGCTATACCCGCACGCGCGATCTTTATGAGGATTTTGTCGAGACCCTGTCCGGTGTTGATGTGTTGCTGATGCTGGATGTCTATGCCGCCGGTGAAGAGCCGATTCCCGGTGCCGATGCGCGTGCCCTGTGTCGCAGCATCCGCCAGCGCGGCCAGGTGGAACCGGTATTTGTGGAAGACCCGGACAAGTTGCCGGTGATTCTGGAAAAGCTGTTGCGTGATGGTGATCTGCTGGTCACCCAGGGCGCTGGCAATGTCGGGGCGATCGCCCGGCAGTTGGCGAATGCAGGAGCCGGAAAGTGAGCGAGATGAGCGTGGATCGCAACCAGTTGAAGAAAGCCCTGGCCCGGGTGGGCCGCGTGGCGGTGCTGGCGGGCGGGCGTTCTGCCGAGCGGGAGATTTCCCTGAAGAGCGGGCGCGCGGTACATGCCGCCCTGCGCGGGTTCGGTGTGATAGCCGAACTGGTGGACCCCGCCGAGGTGTCGGTGGATACCCTGGCCGGTTTTGAGCGTGTGTTTATTGCCCTGCACGGTCGCGGTGGCGAAGACGGTGTGATCCAGGGCGTGCTGGAACATCTGGAAGTGCCGTACACCGGCAGCGGCGTGATGGCCTCCGGCATCGGCATGGACAAGGTGCGTACCAAATTGTTGTGGGCGGGTGCTGGCCTGCCGACTCCGGGCTTTTACGTGGCCGGGCAGGACGAACTGGCGCTGGGCTTCCCGCTGATGGTGAAGCCCGCCCGCGAGGGATCTTCCATCGGCATGCGCAAGGTGAACACCAGCGCCGAGCTGGCCGAAGCGGTGGCCGAGGCGCGGCGTTATGACGCCGAGGTGCTGGTGGAGCAATGGATTCAGGGCCCCGAATTTACCGTGGCGGTGCTGGGCGACGAGGCGCTGCCCGCCATTCGTCTGGAGACGCCGAACAGCTTTTATGACTTCGAGGCCAAGTATCGCAGCAACACCACCCGCTACCTGTGCCCGTGCGGTCTGGATGAAACGGATGAAGCACGGCTGCGGACCCTGGCCTTGCGCGCATTCCGCACCGTGGGCGCCAGCGGCTGGGGCCGTGTGGATGTGATGCAGGACGCGCAGGGCCAGTTCCAGTTGCTGGAAATCAATACCGTGCCGGGCATGACAGACCACTCGCTGGTGCCGATGGCGGCCAAGGCGGCGGGCCTGGCGTTTGACGAACTGGTGGCCCGCATCCTGTTGATGGCGGGCCTGCCCGGTGCGGCGCAAGACGGCGAGGATGCCCGTGGCTAGGGCGCCGCGACAGCCGGCCCGGGGCGCAGTGCGCAAGCCTGCCCCGAAGGCACGGCGCGTGCGCAAGGCGCCAGCGGTACCGCTGGCGGTGCGCGTGACCCGGGCACTGCCCTGGCTGCTGGCCAGCGTGGCGTTGCTCGGTGTGATGACCGGGCTGATCTATCTGCCCAGGATGCTGGATCAGTATCCGCTGGCGCAGGTGCGGGTTGAAGGTGTGCAGGACGAGCGCCGCCAGCAGGAAGTGCAACTGGCGCTGGCCGCCCTGGTACGGGACGAGAATTTTTTCTCGGTGCCGTTGCAGACCCTGCACCAGGAAGTGAGCGCGCTGGCCTGGGTGGACGAGGCCGAAGTGCGCCGCCAGTGGCCCGACCAGCTGGTGCTGAAGGTCACCGAGCGGGTGCCGGTGGCGATCTGGAACGACGAGGTGCTGGTGGCCAGCAGCGGCGAAACGTTTCACGCGCTGGCCAAGTACAACATCGAAGCCCTGCCGCGCCTTAATGGCCCGGCAGCGCGGCTGGAGGATGTGATGAGTTATTACCACAGCATGAGCCGCATTCTGGCGCAGGTGGACATGAATATTCGCCACATGCGTGTGGATGCCCGCCTGGGTGCGGAAGTGGAACTGGACGACGGCATGCTGCTGCTGGTGGATCGTGAGCAGTACGCCACCAAGCTGCGCCGTTTCGTGCAGCTGTATGAACGTGTGCTCAGCGACGAGGAACGTCGCCTGGCACGGGTGGATCTGCGCTATGCCAATGGCATGGCGGTGACGTGGGCTGATGAAGCCCGCAACGGTAACAACCTGCGTAGCGACAAGAGAGTCTGAAGCCATGGCGAATTCAGCACAGGACCGGATGGTCGTTGGCCTCGATATCGGCACCTCCAAGGTGGTGGCGATTGTCGGTCAGGTAAACGTGGACGGCACCATGGACGTGATCGGCATTGGCTCGCAGCCGTCGCGCGGCATGAAGAAAGGCGTGGTGGTGGATATCGAGGCCACTGTGCGCTCGATTCAGCGTGCCATCGAGGAAGCCGAGTTGATGGCCGGTTGCCAGATTCACTCGGTGTATGTCGGCATCGCCGGCAGCCATGTGCGCAGCCTGAACAGCCACGGCATTGTCGCCATTCGCGATCGTGAAGTGTTGCATGCCGACATCGACCGGGTGATTGACGCGGCCCAGGCCGTGGCCATCCCCGCCGATCAGAAAACCCTGCACGTGCTGCCACAGGAATATGTGGTGGACAACCAGGAGGGCGTGCGCGAACCGGTGGGCATGAGCGGTGTGCGGCTTGAAGCCAAGGTGCATCTGGTCACCTGCGCGGTGAACGCGGCGCAGAACATCGAGAAGTGCGTGCGCCGCTGCGGCCTGGAAGTGGACGACATCATTCTGGAACAACTGGCGTCCAGTTACGCAGTGCTCACCGAAGACGAGCGCGAGCTGGGTGTGTGCATGGTGGACATCGGCGGTGGCACCACGGATATCGCCATCTTCACCGAAGGCGCGATCCGGCATACGGCCAATATTCCGATTGCCGGTGATCAGGTGACCAACGACATCGCCATGGCCCTGCGCACGCCGAAGCAGCATGCCGACGAAATCAAGATCAAGTATGCCTGTGCGCTGACCCAGCTCGCCGGTGCGGATGAAACCATCAAGGTGCCGTCGGTGGGGGATCGCCCGCCGCGCACCCTGAGCCGCCAGAACCTGGCCGAGGTGGTGGAGCCGCGTTACGACGAGTTGTTCACGCTGATCCAGGCGGAACTGCGCCGCAGCGGCTTCGAGGATCTGATTCCGGGCGGCATCGTGCTCACCGGCGGCTCGTCAAAGATTGAAGGCGCCGTGGAACTGGCCGAAGAGATTTTTCACATGCCGGTGCGACTGGGCTTGCCCCAGGGTGTGGCGGGGCTCACCGATGTGGTGCGCAACCCGATCTACTCCACCGGCGTAGGGCTGTTGCTGTATGCACAGCGAATGGAACAGGAAGGTCGCTCCGCCCGGCATGAGTCCGGCGGCAGCGGCAACGTCGACTGGATCGAGCGCTTCCGGCGCTGGTTCAAGGGCAACTTCTGACAGGGTTTACGGTGGCGTGGCGACGACACCGGAACGTTCGACAACACAGGGAAGCACAATCGGGAGATTGATCATGCAATTCAAACTGGAAGACAGCGTACCGCATGGCGCGGTGATTAAAGTGGTGGGCGTAGGTGGTGGCGGCGGCAACGCCGTGGATCACATGGTGCGCTCGAATGTGGAAGGCGTGGAATTCATCTGCGCCAATACCGATGCCCAGGCACTGCGCAATGCGACAGCGCGCACGGTGATCCAGCTGGGTAACCAGGTCACCAAGGGCCTGGGTGCAGGGGCCAACCCGGACGTGGGTCGTCAGTCCGCGATCGAGGATCGCGAGCGGGTGGCCGAGCTGCTGGAAGGTGCCGACATGGTGTTCGTCACCGCCGGCATGGGTGGTGGTACCGGCACCGGTGCCGCGCCGATTGTGGCCGAAGTGGCACGTGAGCTGGGCATTCTGACGGTAGCGGTGGTCACCAAGCCGTTCCCGTTCGAAGGCCGCAAGCGCATGAAGGTGGCCGAGCAGGGTATCGAAGCACTGCGCGAGCATGTGGATTCCCTGATCACTATTCCCAACGAGAAGCTGCAAGCCGTACTGGGTGGTTCCACCAGCTTGCTGGACGCCTTCAAGGCGGCCAACGATGTGCTGCTGGGTGCGGTGAAGGGCATTGCCGACCTGATCGTCAAGCCGGGCATGATCAACGTCGACTTTGCCGACGTTCGCACGGTGATGAGCGAAATGGGTATGGCCATGATGGGCACCGGCAGCGCTATCGGTGAAGGGCGTGCGGAAGCCGCAGCGACGGCGGCAATTTCCAGCCCGCTCCTCGAAGATGTCGATCTGAACGGCGCCCGCGGCATCCTGATCAACATTACCGCAAGCGAGTCGATCTCCCTGCAGGAATTCACGGCGGTGGGTGACACGATTCAGGAACTGGCGTCGGATGATGCCAACGTGATCATTGGCACGGCGATCGACCCGGATATGGGCGATGAACTGACCGTGACGGTGGTGGCGACCGGCCTGGGCGGCGTGGCACAGGAACTTAAGGTGGTGCGTGGCAATCAAACTCCAGTACGGGCAGACGGCCGTCTGGATTACGACGAGCTGGACCGTCCTGCTTTTGGTCGCAAACGGCCGCAGGCCGAAACGCGCCGCAATGCCCAGGCAGCGGTGAACGCAGCGGAAGATCTGGATTTCATCGATATCCCGACCTTCCTGCGCCGCCAGGCCGACTGAACGGCCCTGGCGGAGCGCCGGCGCTTCCTGATGTGAAGGTGGCGCGAAGGCCAATGGTGCAGGTCAAGCGGATCATGCTAGCATCCGCCCCCTGCTTACGTGTTCAGCGAACGAGCGACAGGATTGATGATCAGACAGCGCACGCTCAAGAACGTGATCCGGGCCACTGGCATCGGATTGCATACTGGCGACAAGGTCTACCTGACCGTACGGCCAGCGCCCGTGGATACCGGTATCGTATTCCGCCGGGTGGACCTGGATCCCGTGGTGGAAATCCGGGCCGAGGCGGAGAAGGTCGGTGAAACGACGCTGTCTTCCACCCTGGTTCAGGACGGTGTGAAAGTCGGCACCGTGGAGCATCTGCTCTCGGCCATGGCCGGGCTGGGTATTGATAACGCCTATGTGGAGTTGTCAGCGCCGGAAGTCCCGATCATGGATGGCAGCGCCGGGCCTTTCGTATTCCTGCTGCAATCGGCAGGCATCGAGGAGCAGGCGGCCGCCAAGAAGTTCATCCGCATCAAACGCGAGGTGCGGCTGGAAGAGGGCGACAAGTCGGCGGTGTTCGTACCGTTCGACGGCTTCAAGGTGACCTTCAGCATCGAGTTCGATCACCCGGTATTTGCCAACCGCAACCAGACCGCGAGCATCGACTTTTCCTCCACCTCGTTCGTGAAGGAAGTGGCGCGGGCCCGCACCTTCGGGTTCATGCGCGATATCGAGTACCTGCGCTCACAGAACCTGGCGCTGGGTGGCAGTGTGGACAACGCCATCGTGGTGGATGAGCACCGTATCCTCAATGAGGACGGCCTGCGCTACGAGGACGAGTTCGTGAAGCACAAGATGCTGGACGCCATTGGCGACCTGTACATGCTGGGTCACAGCCTGATCGGCGAGTTCATCGGCCACAAGTCTGGCCATGCGCTGAACAATCAGCTGCTGCGCAAGCTGCTCCAGGAAGAGGATGCCTGGGAAGTGGTGACCTTCGAGGATGAGGCGACCGCGCCGATTTCCTATATGAAGCCGGTGCTCGCCGCCGAGTAATCACAGAAGCATCAGTACGTTGTCGAACAGAAAGGCCCGGTCTCCCGCCGGGCCTTTCGCTTTTTCGGGGCGGGCTGTCAGGGCTGGCCAGCGTCAGCCAGGCGGCGCAGGGCGGCTTTCAGGTCCGGGTCATCAATGGCGTCAGCGGCTTCGTGCAGACAGGCGGGGGCATTGCTGGCCAGCACTGGAGGGCGCAGGCGGCTTTCGCTGGGGCCGGTGCTGATGGCCGCAGGCAGACGGCTCACCCGCACCTTCCAGTCCTTCAGGCCCTGTTCCGCCGCCAGTGCCGGGCCGTGGAAGCGCAGCAGCTGGGCCACGGCGTTGTTCTCGGCCAGCAGCAGCAGGGTGTCGCCGTCCCGCAGCAACTGAACGCGGGAGGCCATGGCGGGGGGCAGGTGCTGGCTGGTAACCGGCCGTGGGCCTTCATCGCCCTGTTGCCACTGGCGTGCACGCTGACTCAGGGGCTTCAGGCTGGTCTTGCCCTGCAATAATAGGCCGATGGATTGTGGGCCAATTGCCTTAGCCATGATATTTTCCTAGTATAACGACACACTTGAAAGGCTTGGCGGTAAGAGATTGTCGTAAGTCACTGATTATAAATAAAGTCGGAAGCCGGATTCATGAATATCATAGTCCTCAACGGTCGTGGCCACCAGTCACGCACCCTGCGCTTGCCGCGCTTCCTGCCCGTGATGTTGCTGGGTTGTCTGGTGGTATTGCCCGCCCTGGTGGGCGCGGGCGCCTACTACGCCATGTATCACTGGGGTGATCCGGTGCTGGACCAGCGCATGACCGCCCGTTGGCAGGGCCAGCTGGACGAGCAGCGCGAGGTGCTGGGCCACCTTCACGAGCGCACCGACGAAGAGTTGCGAGCACTTACTATCCGCCTGGCAGAGATGCAGGCTCGCCTGGTGCGGCTGGATGCCCTGGGTGAGCGTCTGGTGGATGTGGCGGGAATCCCCTCTGACGAGTTCGATTTCAGCGCCCCCATGGCCATCGGCGGCCCTGAATTGCCGGATGATCGCTCCATCGCCTACACCGCCCCCTCCTTCACCGATGCCCTGAATGACCTCTCCCTGACCCTGGATCGCCGCGAGCAGCAGCTCTCGATCCTGGAACGTCTGATGGATAACCGCCGTATTGCCTCGAAGACCGAGTTGTCGGGGCGTCCGATCCGGCGTGGTTGGCTGTCCTCCCGTTTCGGCCAGCGTACCGACCCCTTCTCCGGCCGCCTGACCATGCACCGGGGGGTGGATTTTGCTGCCAAGGAAGGGTCGGATGTGATCGCCACCGGCGCCGGGGTGGTGACCTTCGCCGGCACTCGCTGGGGCTACGGCAACCTGGTGGAGATCAATCACGGCAATGGCCTGGCCACCCGTTATGCGCACATGAAGGAAATCCTGGTGGAAGCTGGCGATATCGTGCGCGCTGGCGACGTGATTGCCCTGGTGGGCACCACCGGGCGCTCCACCGGCCCGCATGTGCACTATGAAGTGCTGCGCAATGGTCGCCAGGTCGATCCGACACCCTATGTAGCCCGCGCCCGGCAGTAATGCCGGGCTTGATCCCGCCTTGTCTGCCCCCATGTGCTCCTCATGATGTGTGGCGAATGGCCCTTCGCGCCCGCGAACGGGTAGAATGACGCTCGCATTTCGTCAACCACTGGACCTGACACCGGAAGTTTCATGCTCTCATCTCTAGTCAAGAACATCTTCGGTAGCAAGAACGACCGAGAAATCAAGCGCATGCAGAAGATCGTCGGCGAGATCAACCAGCTCGGCGAAGAACTGAAGGGGCTTGATGACGAGGCGCTGAAGGCCCGCACGATCGAGCTGCGCCAGGCCTACAGCGACGGCAAGTCTCTGGATGAGCTGCTGCCGGAGGCCTTTGCGGTGGTGCGTGAAGCGGCCACCCGGGTCATGGGCATGCGCCACTTCGATGTGCAGTTGATGGGCGGTATCGCCCTGCACGAAGGCCGGATTGCCGAAATGCGCACCGGTGAGGGCAAGACCCTGACCGCGACCCTGCCCGCGTATCTGAACGCCCTGTCCGGAGATGGCGTACACGTGGTGACAGTGAACGACTACCTGGCCGAGCGGGACGCCAACTGGATGCGGCCGCTGTATGAATTCCTGGGCCTGAAAGTCGGCGTGATCCTGTCCCAGCAGCCGCCGGAGCAGAAGAAGGACGCCTACGAGGCGGACATCACCTACGGCACCAACAACGAATTCGGGTTCGACTACCTGCGCGACAACATGGCCTTCCGCCTGGAAGACCGGGTGCAGCGTGGCCTGAACTACGCGATTGTCGATGAAGTGGACTCGATCCTGATCGATGAAGCGCGCACACCGCTGATTATTTCCGGCCCGGCGTCGGACAGCTCGGAACTGTATCGGCGCATCAATCTGTTGATCCCGAAATTGCGCGGCCCGTCGGAAGACTACGAGGGCGACTACAACATTGATGAAAAGAACCGCCAGGTGGAGTTGACCGAAAACGGCCACCAGCTGGTGGAAAAACTGCTGATCGATGAAAAACTGCTGGAAGAGGGCGAAAGCCTGTATTCCGCCCAGAGCCTGGGGCTGTTGCATCACGTGCATGCGGCGTTGAAGGCGCACGTGCTGTTCAAGCGCGACAAGGACTATATTGTCCAGAACGACCAGATTGTGATTGTGGACGAGCATACCGGCCGGACCATGCCGGGTCGGCGCTGGTCCGAGGGCATTCACCAGGCGGTGGAAGCCAAGGAGCAGTTGCAGATCCAGCAGGAAAACCAGACGCTGGCCTCGACCACGTTCCAGAATTACTTCCGTATCTACACCAAGCTGTCCGGCATGACCGGTACGGCGGATACCGAAGCGGCAGAATTCCGCCAGATTTATGGTCTGGATGTGGTGGTGATTCCCACCCACCGGCCCATGGTGCGTGTGGACGCCGATGACCTGGTCTACCTGTCGCTGGAAGAAAAGTACGACGCCATTATCGACGCCGTACGTCAGGCCGTTGAAAAAGGGGCCCCGGTGCTGGTGGGTACGGCCACGATTGCCGCGTCGGAATATCTGTCCCAGCGGTTGAACAAGGCCGGGATCAAGCACCAGGTGCTGAACGCCAAGTTCCACCGCAAGGAAGCCGAGATCATTGCCCAGGCGGGTCGCCCCGGTGCGGTGACCATTGCCACCAACATGGCCGGTCGGGGTACCGACATCGTGCTGGGCGGCAACCCGGATGCAATGGTTGCCGAACTGGTGGACCCGAGCGAGGCTGAAATCCAGACGGTGCGTGACCGGCAGAAAGCCGATCAGAAAAAGGTGATGGAGGCCGGCGGCCTGCACATCATTGGCACCGAGCGTCATGAATCCCGCCGTATCGACAACCAGTTGCGCGGCCGTGCCGGCCGTCAGGGCGACCCGGGTGACACCCGCTTCTTCCTGTCCATGGAAGATGATCTGATGCGTATCTTCGCCTCGGATCGCATTCGCAACCTGATGCGCAGCCTGGGGCTGGAAAAGGGCGAGGCCATCGAGCATCGTTGGGTCACGAAAGCCATTGAAAACGCGCAGCGCAAGGTGGAAGGCCGCAACTTCGATATCCGCAAGAACCTGCTGGAATATGATGATGTGGCCAACGATCAGCGGCGCGTGGTGTACAGCCAGCGCGACCAGATTCTGGCATCCGAAGATCTGTCTGAGAGCGTGCGCGGCATTCGTCGCGATGTGGCGACAGAACTGGTGCACAGCTTCATGCCGCCGGGCTCGATTGAAGACCAGTGGGACATCCCTGGCATGGAAAGAGCCCTGGAGACCGAATTCCACCTGCGCGCACCGATACAGCAGTGGCTGGACCAGGATTCCAGCCTGCATATCGAAGGCGTGGTGGAAAAAGTGATCGCCGGGCTCGAAGAGGCGTATGCCCGCAAGGAGCGGGAAGTCGCCGACCTGGGCGTGGACCTGCGTCGGGTAGAAAAGCATCTGATGCTGCAAGTGCTGGACCGCCACTGGAAGGATCACCTGGCGAGCATGGATCACCTGCGCCAGGGCATTCACCTGCGTGGCTATGCGCAGAAGAATCCGAAACAGGAATACAAGCGCGAAGCCTTCGACCTGTTCCAGGCCATGATGAACCAGATCCAGAACGAACTGGTGCGCGTGCTCAGCACGCTGGAGCTGCGCCGTGATGATGCGGTGGAGCGGCTGGAGCGCCAGCGCGAGGAAGAGGCGCGTCGTCAGGCCGAGCAGATGCGCACCCAGACGCCGGAGATGGGCAGCCGCGGTGTGCCGCGTGAGCAGGTGGGTGGCCAGGGCGGCGGTCAGGGCGGTGGCCAGGGCGGTGGAGAGCGTCAGCCCGCGCCCGCGCAACCCTTCAAGCGCGAAGGACCCAAGCTGGGCCGCAACGACCCCTGCTGGTGCGGTTCCGGCAAAAAATACAAACACTGCCACGGCAAACTCGAGGCCTGACGCCCATGCAGACGCAGCAATGGTTTCCTGTGCCGGGCGTACGCCTGGCAGCGGTGCAGGCGGGCGTCAAGAAGCCCGGCCGTCGTGACATTGTCGTGTTTGAACTGGCGGAAGGCAGCCGCACGGCAGGCGTGTTCACCCTGAACCGCTTTTGCGCGGCGCCAGTGCGCATTGCTCGCGATCATCTGGGCAAGGCGTCACCGCGTTATCTGCTGATCAACACGGGTTATGCCAACGCAGGCACCGGTGACGAAGGCCATCGCCGCGCTCTGGCGACCTGCGATCTGCTGGCACGGCAGGCGGGTTGCCAGGCCGAAGAAGTGCTGCCGTTTTCCACCGGCGTGATCGGTGAACTGTTCACTTTGCCGCCGTTCGAGCGTGGCATACCGCAGGCGCTGGACAGCCTGGATGAGCACGCCTGGGGCCAGGCCGCCGAAGGCATCATGACCACTGACACCCGGCCCAAGGTGGCCAGCCGCCGCGTGCAGCTGGCGGGCACCGAAGTCACCGTGACCGGCATCGCCAAGGGCGCGGGGATGATCAAGCCGAACATGGCGACCATGCTTGGTTTTGTGGCCACCGATGCCCCCATAGCCCAGACATTGCTGACGCAGTGGGTGAAGGCGCTGGCGGACATGTCGTTCAAC
>PNLU01000019.1 GCA_013823245.1 Alcanivorax sp. | reverse complement strand
CCAAAGTGGCGCCAGGCATGATTGGTCACCTGGCGCCCACGCGGGGTGCGGTGAATGAAGCCTTGCTGAATCAGATAGGGCTCTACCACCTCTTCCAGCGTACCGGCATCTTCATTCAGCGCCGCCGCCAGACTCTCCAGCCCCACCGGACCACCGTCGAATTTTTCCATCATGGTGGTCAGCAAACGTCGGTCCGTGCCATCCAGACCGCAGGCGTCCACTTCGAGCATATCCAGTGCCGCCCGGGCGATGTCCCCGGTAATACGCCCGTTACCGCGCACCTCGGCGAAATCCCGCACCCGGCGCAGCAGGCGATTGGCGATCCGCGGGGTGCCACGGGCGCGACGCGCCACTTCGGCGGCGCCGTCATCATCAGCATCCAGTGCGAAGATGTCGCAGGCACGGCGCACAATACCGGCCAGATCTTCCACCGAATAGAACTCCAGCCGCTGGACGATACCGAAACGATCCCGCAGCGGCGCCGTCAGCAAACCGGCCCGGGTGGTCGCCCCTACCAGCGTGAAGGGCGGCAACTCGATCTTGATGGAGCGCGCAGCAGGGCCTTCACCGATCATGATATCCAGCTGATAGTCTTCCATCGCCGGGTAAAGGATTTCCTCAACCACCGGCGACAGACGATGGATTTCGTCCACGAACAGCACGTCGCCCGCTTCCAGGTTGGTCAGCAGCGCGGCCAGATCACCGGCTTTTTCCAGGACCGGGCCCGAGGTGCTTTTCAGTTCGGCGCCCATTTCCCGGGCGATGATATGCGCCAGCGTGGTCTTGCCCAGCCCGGGCGGGCCGAACAGCAGGGTGTGATCCAGGGCTTCACCGCGCATGCGGGCGGCATCGATGAAAATCTCCAGCCGCTGGCTGACCTTGGGCTGGCCGCGATAATCCGCCAGGCTGGCGGGGCGAATGGCCCGCTCGACCTGCTCTTCGCCTTCGGCACTGTGCGCGGAAATGATGCGTTCGGTGTCCATCAGTGTCTGCTCCGCCAGGGTCAGCGCGACAGGGATTTCAGGGCTTGCCGGATCATGCTGGCACTGTCGAGGCTGTCGTCCTCGACCCGTGCCACCGCCTGTTCGGCGTCGCGTAAACGGTACCCGAGCGCTTCGAGCGCCGCCACCGCATCCTGCCGGGCATCCGCCATCGGCGTGCTGGCGGGTGCATGCCCGGGCATCACCGGCGCGCCTTCCAGACGTCCCAGCCGGTCACGCATCTCGATCACCAGACGCTCGGCGGTCTTCTTGCCGATGCCCGGCACGCGCACCAGCGAGGTGGTGTCCTGCTCTTCAATACAGCGCACCAGGCGCGCGGCCTCAATACCGGAGAGGATCGCCAGCCCCATCTTCGGGCCGACGCCGTTGACGCGGATCAGCGCCCGGAACAGCTCGCGCTCGAAGCGGTCGGCAAAGCCATATAGAAGTTGCGCATCCTCGCGCACGACAAGATGGGTATGCAGGATGATTTCCTGGCCCGGCACGGGCTGCTGATAAAAGACGGTCATCGGTGCCTCGACTTCGTAGCCGACACCGCTCGCCTCCACCAGCAGCCAGGGCGGGCGGGCTTCAAGCAGGGTGCCACGGAGACGTCCGATCATCGTATTCTTCTTCTGCGTACAGCGGTGGCGCCCGCCATGCGCGCGAGACTGACCCGCATGTGCGCATGACAGATGGCGATGGCCAGGGCATCGGCAGCATCCGCCTGGGGTGTTTTTTCCAGCCCCAGCAGATAACACACCATCTGCGCCACCTGGTGTTTTTCTGCGCCACCACGGCCCACCAGTGCCTGCTTGACCTGCCGTGCCGAATACTCGAACACCGGCAGATCATGCTGCACCACGGCAGCGATGGCAGCGCCCCGCGCCTGACCCAGCTTGAGTGCCGAATCGGCGTTGCGTGCCATGAAGACTTTCTCGATACCCACCTCAACCGGTGCGTGAACACCCACCACCTGATTGAGTTCACGGAATATCTGCCCCAGACGCGGCGCAATATCTTCACCCTGGGTGGCAATCGTGCCACAGGCGACCAGGCGCGACGTCTGGCCAACCTGATCAATCAGGCCGTAACCGGTGAAGCGTGAACCTGGGTCAATGCCGAGAATGCGCGTCATGCGGCATTGATACTCAACTTATGGACAGTATGCAAGCGCTGTCGGACGGTATCAGGCATCAACCTTCAAAATCATCAGGAAAGCGCACGTTGGTGTAGACGTTCTGCACGTCATCCAGGTCTTCCAGGTGATCGATCATCTTCATCACCTTGGGCGCGATCTCCGCATCCACATCGGCTTCGGTGCTCGGGTGCATGGTGACCTCGGCGTTGGCGGGCTCGAAGGCCGCCGCCTTGAGGGCATCGACCACCTCACCGAAGCTGCGGTCCGCAGCGGTGATCACCGTAAAGGAACCATCGTCGTGGGTCTGCACGTCCTCCGCACCGGCTTCCAGGGCCACCTCAAGCAGGGCCTCCTCGTCCGGGCCCGGCTCCAGAAAGATTTCGCCACGCTTGCTGAACAGGTAGGCCACCGAGCCATTGGTACCCAGATTACCGCCGTGCTTGGTAAAGGCATGGCGCACATCAGAGACAGTACGGTTGACGTTGTCGGTCATCGTTTCCACCAACACCGCCACACCGCCCGGGCCGTAACCCTCGTAGGTGATCTCCGACATGTCGGCATTGTCGTCACTGCCCGCGCCACGCTTGATCGCGCGATCAATGGTGTCGCGGGTCATGTTGGCGGTCAGTGCCTTGTCCACCACAGCCCGCAGACGCGGGTTGTCGTTCGGCTCCGGGCCGCCCAGCCGGGCAGCCACGGTGATTTCACGAATCAGCTTGGTAAAGACCTTGCCGCGCTTGGCGTCCTGCGCCGCCTTGCGATGCTTGATGTTTGCCCATTTGCTGTGACCGGCCATACCAACCTCGTATTATCCGTCCTTCTTTTCCAGGTTGCGCAACTGGATGCCCAGCTCACGCAGTTGCTTCGGCGCCACCTCGGCCGGAGCCTGGGTCAGCGGGCAGGCCGCTGTCTGGGTTTTCGGGAAGGCGATCACATCGCGAATCGATTCACATCCGGTCATCAGCATCACCATGCGATCGAGACCAAAGGCCAGGCCGCCGTGCGGCGGTGCACCGAACTTGAGCGCATCCAGCAGGAAGCCGAATTTCTCTTCCGCTTCCTCGTCGCTGATGCCCAGCGCCTTGAACACAGCTCGCTGCATGGCCGGTTCATGAATACGGATGGAGCCGCCACCCAGCTCGGTCCCGTTGAGCACCATGTCGTAGGCTTTCGAGAGCGCCGCCCCCGGGTTTGCAGCCAGCTCCTCCGGCGAGCAGGAGGGCATGGTGAAAGGATGGTGCAGTGCCGCCCAGTGACCTTCGTCGTCTTCCTCGAACATCGGGAAATCCACCACCCACAGCGGCGCCCAGTCGCCCTCGACCAGATTGCGATCGTGGCCCACGCGCACGCGCAGCGCACCCAGAGCTTCGTTGACGACCTTCGCCTTGTCGGCGCCGAAGAAGATCAGGTCGCCAGTGCGGGCGCCGGTGCGCTCCAGAATGCCAGCGATGGCGTCGTCGGTCAGGAACTTGAGAATCGGGGACTGCAAACCCTCGTTGCCCGCCGCCAGGTCATTGACCTTGATGTAGGCCAGCCCCTTGGCGCCATAAATACCGACAAACTTCGTGTAGTCGTCGATCTCCTTGCGGCTCATTTCGCAGCCACCCGGCACCTTCAATGCTGCCACGCGCCCTTTCGGGTCATTGGCGGGGCCAGCAAACACCTTGAATTCCACCTTGGCCAGCAGGTCACCGATATCCACCAGCTCCAGCGGAATACGCAGGTCCGGCTTGTCGGAACCAAAGCGGCGCATGGCCTCGGAAAACGGCATGCGCGGGAAGGTCGGCAGCTCGACCTGCAACAACTGGCTGAACACCTGGCGCACCATGGTTTCCGCCACCTGGATCACGTCTTCCTCGGTTACAAAGGAGGCTTCCAGGTCGATCTGGGTGAATTCCGGCTGCCGGTCGGCGCGCAGGTCTTCATCGCGGAAGCACTTGGCGATCTGGTAGTAGCGATCAAAGCCCGCCACCATCAGCAACTGCTTGAACAGCTGCGGGGACTGCGGCAACGCAAAGAAGCTGCCCGGGTGGGTGCGGCTGGGCACCAGATAATCGCGCGCGCCTTCCGGCGTCGCCTTGGTCAGGATCGGGGTCTCCACATCCATGAAGCCCTGGGCTTCCAGCGCCGTGCGCACGGCGGCCGTCAGACGCGAGCGGAAGCGGAAGTTGGCCAGCACATCCGGACGACGCAGGTCCAGGTAACGGTACTTCAGACGCACTTCCTCGCCCGCCTGGCTGTACTCGTCCAGCTCGAACGGCGGTGTTTCCGCCGTGTTCAGCAGGGTCAGCGCGGTGCCCAGCACCTCGATGTCCCCGGTGGTCATGCGGCTGTTGCGCACGGCCTCGTCACGCAGGCGCACGCGGCCGGTGACCTGCACCACATACTCGCTGCGCATGCGATCCGCCAGGGCAAACGCCTCGACGGTATCCGGGTCGAACACCACCTGCACCAGCCCGGCACGGTCACGCAGATCCAGGAAGATCACCCCGCCATGGTCACGGCGGCGGTGTACCCACCCACACAATGTCACCGTTTCCCCGTCGTGGGAGGCTCTCAAGTCACCGCAGTAATGGCTTCGCATAACATCTCGTTCCGCTGGATCTGACGGCGCGACCCCGGGGGGCGCGAAAGGCGCAATAGTATAGCGATTCACCTCGCGCGCAGCCATGCCAACGCATCGCCGGGGGCAAAGCGCCGCAACCGACAGGCCCGCTCAGGGGTATCCGTGCGCACCCGACACCTGAAAAATACAAAAAAACCCTGAAAAACAGGCTCCGAACGCTTGCTGACGCCTGCGCCTTGGCATATAACTGGCGCGGAAGTCGCATGAATACAGGCTTCCGGGTCGTTCGAGGCCGAGTCATTCAAGGCCAAGTCACTCAAGGAAAGGCTCAGACACAACAGGACCTGCCGGAACAGCACCTGACGCTGATCCGGGCAACGTCGAAACCGGCTGCCAGAGGCAGCTGCATCAACCAACAGGGGTACGCACAGCAATGGCCGTAAAGAAGAAAGCCGCCGCCAAGAAAACCGCAGCCAAGAAACCGGCTGCCAAGAAAGTTGCCGCCGCCGCTCCGGCAGCGCGCAAAGCCAAACCGATCACTGAGCCGATGAGCAAGACTCAGGTGACCGCCACCATCGCCGAAACCACTGGTCTGACCAAGAAGCAGGTCTCCTCCGTACTGGAAGAACTGACCGGCATCATCGAAGGTCACGTCAAGAAGCGTGGCGCAGGCCAGTTCACCCTGCCGGGCCTGATGAAGATCACCACCGTGAAGAAGCCGGCCACCAAGGCACGCAAGGGCATCAACCCCTTTACCGGCGAAGAAACCGTGTTCAAGGCCAAGCCGGCCAGCATCGCGGTCAAGATTCGTCCGCTGAAAAAACTGAAGGACATGGCTGCCAGCTAAACCTTCCGGCGGTGCGGGGCCCCTGCCCCGTACCGCTTGCCCCATCCATCACGTCCTGTGATGCTATAACCGATATACCCTTTCCGTCGTGCTACCGTTACCGGGGCGCCCATGGTCATTCACGAGCATGCACCCGACTTCGAACGCTTCGTGCTGCTGCCCAATCGCTCGGCGAGCTGGGCACAGATACGCAGCCTGATTCTTGTCGTACTGGTCTTCTCACTCTCCATGATGCTGTTTTTCCTGGCTATCGGCGCCTGGCTGATCGCCCCCTTCTGCGGCGCCAAAGCGGCACTGTTGATCTGGGCTCTGTGGTATGTCAACCAACGTACCTGCTGGCGCGAGGTCATCACCCTGACACCGGAGCGGGTGGACATCGCCCGCGGACGCCGCGGGCCGGTGGAAACCATCACGCTGGAGCGCTACGGGCTGCAGCTGCACAGTCACATCCCCGACAATGACTTCTATATGCCGCATCTGGCGCTGCGCCGCCACGCCCGCGACTGGGTCATCGGCGAGATGCTCAATCGGGAGGACCGGATCACGCTGATCCGGGCGCTCAAACGCATCCTGACGACACAGCGCTGACCCGGCCTGGCCAGGAGCACCACGATTCTGGCAAAAAATGTCTCTCCCGATCCTGTGACCCAGTGGTCATTGGCGTCCGCTCTTGCTAACTTTGCTGCACGCCAGATTCTGCACTTCAGCCACGGATACGCCCGACATGAAACTTGTTCTGTCTCCGCAAGACCAGCAGTTCCGCGAGGAGGTCCGTGACTTCCTGAACGAGCACCTGAGCGCCGACCTGCGCCGAGCCGGCGCCCTGATGACCAGCGTGTTTGCGGACTTCGACGCTGCCATGACCTGGCAGCGACTCCTGCACGAAAAGAAAGGCTGGGCCGCACCGAGTTGGCCCAAGGCCTTCGGCGGCACCGACTGGAGCATCACCCAGCACTATATATATGCCGTAGAGTGCGCTGCTGCCGATGCGCCACGTCTGCTGCCCATGGGCCTGGACATGTGCGGCCCCTGCCTGATCGGCAAGGGCACCGAGGCCCAGCGCGCCGAATACCTGCCGCCCATGCTCAGCGGCGATCATTTCTGGTGTCAGGGTTATTCCGAGCCGCAGTCCGGCTCTGATCTCGCCTCGCTGAAACTGAAAGCCGAACGCGACGGCGACCACTATGTGCTCAACGGTTCCAAGATCTGGACCACCTACGCGCACCATGCCAGCCACATGTTCCTGCTGGTGCGCACCCGCAGCGACGGCAAGCCGCAGCAGGGCATCACCTTCCTGCTGCTGGACATGAAAACACCCGGCATCACCATCGACCCGATCATCAGCATCAGCGGCGAACACGAGCAGAACCAGGTGTTCTTCGAGGATGTGCGTGTGCCCGTGGGCAACGTGGTGGGGGAAGAAAACGACGGCTGGACCGTGGCCAAGTACCTGCTGGAATTCGAGCGCGGCGGCCAGGCCTACAGCCCGCGCTTGCAAGTGTCGCTGGACAAGGTGCGTCATCTGGCCGCTCAGGGCCAGACGGGTGAGCGTCCGATCGACGACGAGCTGTTCCGGTTGAAGCTGGCCCGGGCGGAGGTCAGCGTTCGCGCCGTCGAGGCCGCCGAACTGAAAGTGATGTCGGCACTGTCCAGCGGCCAGAACCCCGGTGCCATCTCCTCGATGCTCAAGATCATCGGTTCGGAAGCCGCCCAGCAGGTCACGGAAATGGCCATTGAGGCCCTGGGCAGCTGGGCCCAGGTGTGGCAACCGGAGGCCCTGAATCCGGCCACCGCCGCCGACGCTTCCCTCATTGGCCCGGCCGGCGGCGTGCCCGTGCTGTCCAGCTACCTGAACACCCGAGCCACCACCATCTATGGTGGCTCGAACGAGATCCAGCGCAATATCATCGCCAAGCAGGTCCTGGGGCTGTGACTTAGACTTTTTGCCCCGGTTTGTGTCATAAAGAGGCATCACCGGGGAGTCACTATGGCATCATCAACGGCCCGCCCAGCGGCCAGCACACCGCGCCTGATCTGGCACGGGCGCAGCCGCTATGTGCGGGTACTGGGCACTATCCGCCAGATTCAGCAAGCCTTGTGGTTGCACCGCGACCTGCTGCGCAAGCACAGCGAAGCCGATCGCATGCCGCTGCACCAGGACGTGGCCGATGCCTTCGCCGACCTGTGCCGGCGCAACGGCGGCGCCTGGATCAAGTTCGCCCAGTTCCTCAGTTGCCGCCCCGATCTGCTACCGCCGCCCTATATCGCCGCTTTCACCGCCCTGCGCGAGGACGCACCCAGCGCCCACTTTGACGATGTTCAGCCGTGGCTGGAGGAACTGCTCGGCAAGCACTGGGCCCAGACCTTCAGCGCCTTCAACATCATTCCGGTGGCGTCTGCCTCTATTGCCCAGGTCCACCGGGCGCGCCTGGCCGATGGCACCGAGGTGGCGGTCAAGCTGCAGCTGCCCCGGGTGCGTCAGGAATTTTATGAAGATGCCGCTGCACTGCGTGCGCTGACCCGTGTGCTGGCACCGCTGCTGCGCGAGGTCGACCTGCGCCAGGTGGTCAACCAGTTGATCACCACCACCGAGCGCGAGCTGGATTTTGCCGAGGAAGCCCGGCATCTGGAGACCTTTGCCGCCCTGCCCCATCGCCCGGGCATCCGCGTACCCAGAGTCTTTCCGCAACTGTGCAGCGAGCGCCTGCTGGTGACCGAGTGGATGGAAGGCCCCAGCCTGTCCCAGGTGCTCGACAGCCACGATGAAGCCCGGATTCGCCCACTGCTGGAAATCCTGCTCGACAGCACCCTGCAACAGGTGCTGGAATTTGGCCTGTTCCACGCCGACCCGCATCCCGGCAACTTTATCGTCACCGCCCCCCAAACCCTGGCGGTCCTCGACCTGGGCGCAGTGGAAAGCCTGAGCCCGGAAGCCCGCCTGCACTACACCGCCCTGCTGATGCGCTTGCTGGGTCAGGGTGATGCCCCCTTGCAACCGCTGTTCGAGGCAGCCGGATTCGGCGGCGTGGATGAAGACCGGCTCCAGGCGCTGTCCCGGGCATTGATCGACGCCCAGACGCGTGATGCCACCCTGGTGGACAATCTGGGCACGCTGATGGATGAGTTCCGCCGCCTGCGTCTGGTCATCCCCGATCCCTTCGTCGCCATGGTGCGAGTGCTGATCACCATTGGCGGTCTGATGACCCGCCACCAGATCCCCTTCCGGCTACGAGGTTGAATCCCCGCGCCCACGCCCGGATAATCCCGCTCCGCACCGCGACACCCCGACCGCAGGCACGACGAGAGAGCAATCCGGCATGAGCGAACGCAAGGACAAGAAGAAGGTTATCGGCGAGCCGATGACCGACGAGCAGATCAAGGTGTTTCTGGACATCGAGCCCGAGAGTGGCCTGAACGCAGACTTCCATGCCTTGCAGCGCGCCTACCGCAGCCTGCGCGAGGAGGATTTCGACCGTTTCCTGGGCTTCTTCACCGCTGCGGGTCGCAACCCGGCAGCCACCGACCCGCAAGGGCGTACTCTGGCCAGCATTGTGCGTCAGCATGTTCGCCACCAGGGCTACGCCGAGATTCTGGAGCGCCACGGCGGCTGAGGGTCACGGTTACAATATTCCGACGAACTCCCGGCGTCCCCCTGATGGCCCTTCCGGCGCCGGGCCTGCACCACGCGTCACCCCCAACCCCTTGATTTTTATAATTTCGTCATCCTGATGTCATGTTGCGCTGTTCAGTGCCTGGCGCCGACACAGTACGATTGTCCCAATTGGACCCCGCCCCCGGTGCCAGACGGTCTGTTCAAACGCGCCGCTCCTGTGGCATGGTTCCGTTGATTCCGCCCGCGCCATGCGAGCGGATAAAAAAACAAAAAGCGTTACGCTATTCAGCCAAAAGAGTCCCAGACCATGGATACGACCTCTGTTTCGGCAGGAGCCCGCTGGCTCGCGCTATTGCTTGCTTTCAGTCTTGCCCTCTCCGCCTTGCCCCGCCTCAGTTACGGCCTGATTGACGATGATGGCCCCGATGACGAGAGCGACGAAGTCACCGCCGAGGAACTCTCGTATATCGACATCCCGGTGGATGAGCGCATCTTCCTGGTGCCGTGGAACGAAGTCCCCTACAACAAGCGATTCTTCGACTACTCACATGCCGAAATCGAAGAGCGCTGGGATGAATTCATGATCGGCGTGCGCGCGCCGTTCCCGTCCGCTGGCTATCTGGAATACATGGGTTCCAACTACCCTGAAATGCTCAACGGCATCGAGAACTTCCAGGGCTATGAAGACCTCAGCCGTCGCCTTGTCGAGGTATGGCGCCTGTTCCTGCGCGGCGATTTCCAGGATGCCCGGGAAGAAGGTCTGAAGCTGGGCATCATGGGCCTGTATCCGGCCATGTTTGCGCAGATTACCTATGCCATCTATCTGGCCGACCGGCAGACCGAGAAGTACATGATGCTGCAGGACGTGGCCAACCGCGTGCGCGAGCATATCGACCTGATCGAACGCGCCGCCGATGATCCGATTGCCAGTGAACTGGTGGCCTTCACCAAACTCGGCTACGCCTATGCCATCGCCCGGATTGCGGAAGAATCACCGGTGCCGGTAATCGTGGTGCGCGGTTATATCGGCCGCATCAAGGATAACGCCGAGGAAATCGTCGAACTGATTCCGGACCACCCGCTGGGCCACGCTTTCCGTGCCGCAGTGGATGCCAACATCATGCGCCGCGTGGGACGTGCCACTGGCCGTATCACCTACGGTGCCCGCAGCACCGTGGTGGATGAGTCGTTCGGCAAGGCGTTCAAGATGGCACCGGATATTCCGATCCTGAACTATGAATACGCCAACGCCATCATGTACATGAGCCGCAAGCGTGACCTCAATCAGGCCATCGATTACCTCAACAAGGCCACGCGCTACACTCCGACCTGGTCGATGGACGCGCTGGATACCATGTACGCCTTCAAACGGCTTCAGGAAGCGCACCTGTACGACCAGCACTACCGCAGCTTCCGTGCCTTCGAGCGCCATCGCCGCCGCTTCAGCCGGGTCACCGACCACAACCTGACCAACGTGTTGAGTCCACCGCTGAACATGCACATGATGGAAAACCCGCACGAATACAGGCTGCCGGACGTCAAGTAATGGGTTGGTACGAAGACAAGCTGTTCCCGCCCCTGCTGGACTGGGCCACCCGGCCCCTGAACCGTGATCGCGACGCCCTGCTGGCCGGGGCGCGCGGTCGCGTGCTGGAACTGGGCGTCGGCACTGGCGCCAACTTCGGTCGCTACACCCCGGCCGCCACGGAAATACACGGTATTGAGCCGGGCGGCGCCATGCTGGCGAAAGCACGAGCCGCAGCCGAAGCACTGCCGCAGCCGGAGCGTTTTCATCTGGTCGAGGCCGGTGCCGAGGCACTGCCCTACCCCGACCACCACTTTGATACCGTGATCGCCTGCCTGGTGTTCTGCACCATTCCTGATCGCGAGGCTGCGGCGCGCGAAGTTGCCCGCGTGCTGCGCCCCGATGGCCAGTTGCTGGTGCTGGAACATGTGCAAAGCGAACGCCCGCTGACCCGCCGCGTGCAACACGGCCTGAACCCGCTGTGGCGCCATCTGGCCTGCGGCTGCCAGTTGACCCGTGATACCGGCACCTTACTGGCCGACCACGGTTTCGATATCTCCGGCCTGCGCCGTTGGCGTCACCCCAAATTACCCGGCTTTGCCGGTGAGTTGCTTCAAGGTGTGGCGGTAATCCAGTAATCCACACGTGCCTCACAAGTTGCCTACGGTGATATCACCTCAGCATTCCCGGGAAATTACCTCCTTTTCCGCCAGATAGATCGAAAACTCTTGAATTGCACGGCGATCAGTGCCAAAAAAATACCCGCCAACCAGCGAATCGAACAAGACAGATAGCTCGTCGCTTATGAGCATGGCTTGATTTCTCCCTTTATACTGAAAGTACAATGCGTCCACTTGGCCCAGCACACTATCAGCCGTCTCAGCCCTAGGGTCATATGTCACCAGAAGAATGGTTTCACGATTAAGATCCGCCATCATAATGTCGTAGTATTTGTACCCTTCATGAGGCCTCGACCTTATTACCCATGGAGAAGCCAGCCTCAAACAGACACCATTTTCGTTAACTTCACTACCATTTCTATATGTATAATAAAGAAAAGATATTTTCCTATACCCATCATAACTAGAAAAAAAATAAAAAGACCAGCCAAGTAAAAAAACAAGGACGAGCATAATATTCTGCTTCATTCTACCTAACCTCCCGATTCCCCGGGATATCAACATCTACTCTGAGATCATCACCAACATAAAAATTTATGAAAGTGCCCACGCCCGAAGAAGCGATTGCCTCCCAAGCGCTAGAGGGTGCATTAAAGGTCAGGCCCGAGAAAGATACGAAAGCATCCCCCGCCATGCTCTGCGCTGCGTTCGCAGCCCAAACCCTGTTTTCGTGGTAAAGTCGCTGCGCCTCCATCGCATCTCCCGGAGCACCAGATGCAAAAATTCTACTCACATCAGCAGCAGTCATCTCCGCTCGCTTCGTAATGCCCGCATCAGCAATTTCGGCACTGCTTTTGAAGAAATCGTGCAACTGATAAACAGAATAACCTATCGCGCCAAGCGCGAGTGCGTAAACAGCCATAGCGGCCTTACCGTCTGGGTCAACGTACATATACGGGCTGTGGTACGCATAATGGTACCGCCCTATGAATCTTGTATCTCTACCAGATGACAGATAAGACACAGGATCTGGAGACAGGAACCGCCTAAGCTCTGGCGAGTAGACTCTTACGCCCATTCCAATTAGCCCCTGTTGATACTCGATAGCACCAGCGTATCCGTGAAGCATCCGCTCTTCTGTCGAATTATACTCGGCGCGAGTTTCACCATAAGGGCCGTACCTCCTACTCCGGATAACTTCCCCGTCCTCTGAAACTTCATATAGAACACTACCATTCATATCATTAACGTAATATGTAATATTCCCCTCGTGGCCGATATTATAGTTAATGCTCTGATGTACAGCACCGAGGCCAGCATCAATACCCAGATTATCTGCAGGAGAAAAGGTTGCAGCGCTCGCACCAACTCTTTCTATACGGGCCACCCGATTAGACCCAAGATATAAATACTCGGCCTCTCGATCAGCTGTAATATTTCTCTTATAAATCTTTGCACCTAGAACTGTGCTGTGCATAAAATGTCTTTCAACACCAGATTCGTCAACATAATGAACCAATTTCCCATTGGCATCGTATCTAAAGGTAGATACACCATCTGAGCCGGATATTGACTTAGTCAATCCGCTGGAGTAGTAGCCAATAGATATAGCGCCTACTCCTGTAACTTGGCCGACGGAATCATGAGAAACACTCTTGTGCTGACCTGCCACTGTCCAAAGTGAGAGGCGACCTGGATAAGTATATCTATAACGTTCACTGTGTACGCCTCCGTCAGAAAGATCGCGTCTAACAGTCATAATATCATCAGAGTCAGCATAGCCATAACTGGTAACCACTCCGGCATGTGACGAAAAAATCAACCGGTCAGAAGCATCGTAACGAAGGGAAGTCGAATCGGAGCCATCAATTCTGTCAAGCAGATTGGTTTTATTTCCGTACATGTCGTAATCGTAACTTCTATCCAGAAAAATGTTTCCATCGCCAATCAATTGGGTTCTAACCGCTCCAGCCAAGCCATCAGGCCTGAAAGACACTTTCTGACTTATAGGGCCATACTCCATACTCTGGATCGCACCCCAGTTATTAAATTCAGTAACATCACCCACTGCTCCGACACCGGCGGGCAGGCCTCTTGCCGTGTAAGAATAAGAATAGCCTCTATCAGAAGGATAAGCCAAGCTAGCTAGGTTCCCGTAAGTGTCATAATCATACAACAATCTGGAGGAATAGCCGTCCAAAGAGATTTCTTCTGCCTTCATCAGTCCATTTGCGAGATATTCAAACCGAGCCTCAACGCCTGACTCGTGATTATTGCTACTTCGAAGAAGGCCGCCCGGAAAATAATCATATTCCTTTATCATCGAACCATTAACTGAAACGCTTCTAACCGCGCCGTACATGTTATACTGATAACTTGTCAACCTGTCTGATAAAAGGACGTGGGAGTTGGTACCATCCGGATTATAAGAATATGCGCTTACGCCTTCTGAAGCATCAAACTGATATGCAAGGCGGCCATACTCGTCGTATGAAAACATTTTCTTCAGCCCAGATGCATGAATCTCTGACTCAGCCATTAGAGAATGATTACGCCTAATGACGATCTCTCTTGCCGTGGTTTCATCCCATGGAAAGTTGTGGTGGGCTCTCTGCATATAATACGATCTAAAGTTGGCCAAATTGTCAACATCGTAGCCGCCATTATCATACACACGCCACCTCATTACCGGCCTACCATGAACGCGTGTCGTTTTTGTCGCGACGGCCGTAAAAACCGGAGAATCCGACATTCCCGCACAGTCTGAGGTCGAGACGCCTTCTATATAATAACAATATTCATTAATTTTTCCCTTGTAAGTGTCATTCTCAATTATTTTTCTGCCCAGACCATCGTAAAAATAACCAACTCTATAATTGTTAATGGAACGCAATGTCAAACTTCCAAACTGATCATAAGAATAAGACTCTCGCCAAACACTCCCGTATGGATGAGAGGCAGGATATTCTATGTCTCCAACCTCCTTTAACCCTAGCAAGCCAGAACCATAAAATTTCTCCGTCGTGACCACACCATTATGCCTGCGAACTCTATAAAATGGGGTGATCCAGTCAATATAATGTTCATCAACAACTCCGTTCACCACATCAGAAACATTACTAATCAGTCTACCCGCAGAGTCATATTGATAATTTCTTGAAACGCTGAGGTGGTTGATATCACGAACCACTCTTCCTGATGTCAAGACGGAGCGATTTATAAAAGACCCATCAGAATATGCCACACTTGATGGCACCCCTCCCCCATATGCCGATAGCGTCACTTGATGCTCGCTGCCATTATCCCAAATAATTCGGCCAACCAAGCCTGTATTTGGCAAATCGACAGAGTTCGTCGTATGGAGTTGTTGCACTCCTGAATGAAAGGAAGCGTAGGGGGAATCACTATCACTAATCAGATACTCAAAATTCTGCTGCTTACCATCAACGGCAACTCTAAGCGGCCTCCCTTGCCAGTTGAACTCAGCACTATAGATATTGTATTCATCCAACCACTCACCATCCTTAAGCCCCAAAATATAATAACTTCCTCCAGATGCATAATATGGATGAAAATAGGATATCTTTCTCTCTCTTTCTATTCTCCCTTCAGGAGAAACCCCTTTCTCCACTGCATTAGTTAAATGGCCGTACTCATTATAATCATACAACTTTTCGAATCCGCCGCTAATCAAAACTTTAGATAATACAACCTTATTTCTATTTACCGTCGCTCCATAAGATGCGTCATTGTAAAGAATAGTATCCCAGTCATATGTTATGGTCAGCGAGTCGTTAGCATCTATTCTCCTATCCTCACGCATGAGCCTGCCATACGTAGTGGAGGATAGTATTCGATCGTACCGATACGAAGACTCACGACCACCACCGCTAACAATTGTACGTGAGTATTGGTTTCCCTCCCTACTTATATTGTAGTCAGTGTGCATCCAGACACTGGAGTCAGCCCCTTCCATATGTCTCGCTATATCAACAACACTTCTTCTACTAATGGCCGGCGACCACCCACTCAAGCTGGTGTCTTTTACCACTCTCCAATCTAGTTTTTGATATTCATAATCTACCAATAACCCAGATCTATGAACTAACGAAGAAATCCCCAGATGGGCACCTCCAGAACCTATCCCATCAAAGCTACTATTTACTACTGGCCCTGAGTAATAATAACTGGATTCGGTTCCGTCAGGATACCGAACAGCTGATAGGTTTAACCGTGAAAAATCTTTTCCCTGCTCACAATCTGATCTCGCTGACCTCTCCAGGAAATGACAATACCTCGATACAGGATGATATGTTGTATCGTATACATATGTAATCTCCGTTTTTCTGTAAGGAGAAACAGCGGAGCCAACGTAATTATAATCAGAAAATTCATTGAATGTGATTTTCTCAATGGTCGGGTAAGAGGAAATACTAGAGTAATCAATGGACATCAGCTCCAACGCCCCCTCCATTCCCCCGTTATTTAATAAATAAGCTCGATACAATAGAGGCCTATGGGAGTGAACAATATTATTTCCTAGCCAGTTCCGGATGCTGGACGGCATCTCTCCATATTCTCCATAATGCAATTCGTAATCAAACTTTATAGCATCCCCAAATTGATTCTCTACTTTACTGGCGTAATAAGTGACATGACCGCCGAAGGAATGAATAGACCACCACACTCCCGCGATTTGGGCTCTTTCCGAAAAAGTGTATATTTCCCCATTCGGAGAGAACGCCCTAAACCCCGGTTCATCTTCCAGGCACTCTAGGAACCAGTTATCCGTGGTGACCCATACAGCACTTTCCGGGAACCGCGAGTCACCCTCACGCTTTCTCAGAATATCCATTACGCCGTAGCCGGGGACGCTCAAGGTCATCGGAGGGCTCTTCACCCATATGTTGCCAGGAACGGTAAGTCCACCTCCCCCCGATGACCAATTCTTGAAACTAGGCGAGTAGGGATTGTTGCAAGCTGAAAGTCCATTTATGTCACCTACAGACTCTCCTCGGGGAGATACGGACACCTCGACTCTCGGCAGTTCAAGCTCCCAGTTAGAAAAGTGCTTTGGTCCGCTCCGGCCAGAACCGAAGCTCCTAATTATAGGAATATCCAACCCATATCTTCCCTTTAAAGCCCCCTCCTTTATAGACCAAGATACAGTCCCGTGCCGTTTATCAATTATTTCGCCGGGGATCTCTTCATAGGCATGGCCTTCATCAACATATGAAGGAGGAGTGGCGTAATGCATCGGATCGAAAAGAACTGCTAGCGATATAGCAGGAAGTAGGAAAAATAATAGCGCGAAAGTCCGACAGCACAGTAGTGCCGCCTTTGAAATTAAGGGGGTCATAACAAAGTCCTTTTACGAGAAATCCATCCGAATTCGAATTATCGAATTACCCCATACACATGAATCTTAAAGCCGGAGCACATTCGAGGCGCTCATCTTAGTTGCCTTCGAGTGGAAATATATTATTACGGAAAGAAAAAAGTAGGAACCATGCCTCAATACAGGAAAATCACGAAATCAGCCCTGGCCTGCGGCTGCCAGTTGACCCGTGACACCGGCAGCCTGCTGGCCGACCACGACTTTGATATCTCCGACCTGCGCCGTTGGCGTCATCCCAAACTGCCTGGCTTTGCCGGTGATTTGCTTCAGGGCGTAGCCACCCGTAACGTTTGAGTCTGCCCGGCCTACGACGGCATCGTGCCGTACGCCCCACCTTGCTGACATGGATACACCAACAGGGCAATTTGCCGCACCCCACCTTTCCCGCAAACCGCTAGAATAGCTTGCTGTTTTACCTCGACCGGGATACCGCCATGCTGAGCCACTGGAACGACCCCCGCACCTGGCGTCGCCGTCTGGTTTACCTGCGCGGGGGCCTGGTGACCGCCCTGGGGCTGCTGTTTCTGGTGGCCGATATGCAGGCCGCCTCCCCGATTCCCACAGTGCTGGCGCTGTTCTGGCTGGGTCTGCTGTGGCTGCCCTCTCTGCTGTTTCTGGGCACACGCAATCGCCCCGAGCGCCAGCAATGGCCGCTGTTGTGGCTGGAAGTGCTGCTCGACCAGTTGCTGTTCCTGGCGTTGCTCCACCAGCTTGGCGGCTCCACCAATCCGCTCGCTTTCTACCTGCTATTGCCGGTGCTGGTGTCGGCCATGGCCATGCCGCTGGCCGCCAGCGCCGGGCACAGCCTGATCGCCATCGCCGGCTATGGTCTGACCTTGCACTGGCACCAGATTCCCGGGCACGGCACGCACCTGCATGCCCTGACCCACGACATGCACCCGGACCACGGAGTGGGAATGTGGCTGTCGTTCAGTCTGGTGGTGGTGGTGCTGACCGGCCTCGGCCACCTGCTGCGGCAAAGCCAGCAGCGCAGCCTGCGCCATCAGGGCACCGCGCTGGCGCTGGCACTTCAGCGCGAACGCATGTACCAGGTGGGCGCCACCCTGGCCGACCGGGCGCATGAGTTGAATACACCGCTGTCGACCTTGTTGCTGCTATCCGACGACCTGGCCGGGCGCAATGACCTGCCGGAGGACTGTCGTGAGGATCTTGCCCAGATCAGTGCCCTGAGCCGCCGGATCGCCACCTTGCTGCGCCCCTCTGCGGGCAACACCGAAGACCACACTGCCACCCGCCCCCTGTCAGAACTGAGCCAGGAGCTGGCTTCCACGCTGCGCCATCTGGCACCGTCGATGCGGGTGTCCTGGGAGGGGCCGGACGATCCGGTGCTGGACAATATCGCCACCTGGCAGCGGGTGCTGGCCAATCTGGGTTACAACGCCTGCGACGCCGGAGCCAGCCGGTTACAGATCGCCTGCCGTCGCGACGGGGATGCTATCCTTGTGCAGGTCAGCGATGATGGCCCGCGCCAGACCGCCCGGCGCGACCGCGATGGCCTGGGCATCGGGCTGGCCCTGGTGGAAACCAGTCTGGCCGCCCTGGGCGCCACCCTGACCCTGGATTTTGACCGCCGCTGGACCCAGGCGCGCATCAGCCTGCCCAGCCGCAACAACCCCTGAGAGCGCCCCATGCAGCACCTGCTGGTCGTGGAAGATGACACCGCCCTGCGCACCCAGATGCAGCGACTGCTGGCCCGTCGAGGCTTTACCGTGGACTGTGCTGCGGATGCCGCAGGCTGCCTGGCCTGGCTGACACAGCATCCCGGGCCCCTGGATGCGGCGATTCTGGACCTGAGCCTGGGCGAAGATAACGGCCTCGACCTGATCGAGCCGATCCTGCGCCATTCCCCTGCCTGCCGGGTACTGGTGCTGACCGGCTACGGCAGCATCCCGACAGCGGTAACCGCCACCCGCCGCGGCGCCCATAACTATCTGACCAAACCCGCGAGTCTGGACGATATCCTGGCCGCCCTGAGCCATCAGGATGTGGCCACGACGCCCGCACTGCCCAGTGCCCCACCGTCTCTGGAACGACTGGAGTGGGAACACATCCAGCGCGTGCTGGACGACCACGACGGTAATATCTCGGCCGCCGCCCGCACACTGGGCATTCACCGCCGCACGTTGCAGCGGCGGCTGAAGAAACGTCCCAGCGCGACAGACTATGCGCGTGACTATCGCGACTATACCGATGATCCCTCACACGATCCGTCATGACTGTTGCCCTCCGTTCACACCATTTCCCCCTTTTTTTCATTCTTGCCCCTTCAAACACACAAAGACGCACTGCACACTGACAGCACCTTCTGTTAATGTGGCGCGCCCTGTGTGGAAGCAGCCTGCGGCACCTCCTGCAGCACTTCCCGGTCAGAAGTTCAGGCTGATCAAAAGTGCAGGCGCCATGGAGTGTGGTCAGGGACCCCGTCTTGATGTTCAGAATCCGAATACTGCCGAAAACGCTGCTGGTGCTCCTGGCGCTGGGCTGGGGTGCCCAGGCCCTGGCCAACACGCCGACAGTGCGTGTCAGCGGTGGCGACGATGACGTGCAGGACAATGTCCGCGCGCATATTTCGGTGAGTAATGAACCCTGTGACCTGCCCGCCTGGCGCGAGCGCGCCCTGCTGCGCAATGCGCGCCAGAACGCCGATCGGGGTCTGCGCGCACTGGGTTACTATCGGGCGCAGATCGAGACCCGGCTGGAACGCGACAACGGCTGCTGGCGCTTGCTGGTGGATGTGGAACCCGGCCAGCGCGTGATCGTGCGCGAGGTCAATGTGCGGGTCACGGGCGAGGCCGAGCAGGACAACGCCTTCCGGCAGATTTTCGTCAATCGGCGCATTCGCGAAGATGACCCACTGATCCATTCCAACTACGAAGACACCAAGAACCTGCTGGTGCGCACGGCCGCCGACCGTGGCTACTTCGAAAGCCAGCTGCGTGAACACCGGCTGGAAGTTGATGCCGATGCGGCCGAGGCACGTATTCACCTGTGGCTGGACTCCGGTCCACGCTACCGCTTCGGCGACATACAGATCGAGCAGGACGTACTCAACGACGATCTGGCTTACCGCTTCATTCCCTTCAACGAAGGTGATGCATTTGAAAGCCGCCAGCTGATTGCCCTGCAACAGTCGCTCAACGCCAGCGGCTACTACGCCAGTGTGCGCATCGACACCGACCCGGACGAAGAGACCTTGCGTGTGCCGGTACGCGTGACAGCCACGCCGCGCCCCCGACACGGCTACCTGGCCGGTATCGGCTTTTCCACCGACATCGGCCCGCGCTTGCGACTGGGTTACGAGAACCGGCGCGTCAACCGGCGCGGGCATCGCTACAGTACCGAACTGGAGGCGTCGCCGGTGCGCTCCGGCGCCGGGATCAACTACGAGATTCCGCTGGATGATCCCAACCGGGAACGCATCAACCTGTCGTCCAGCTACCAGCAGGAAGAAACCAGCACCAGCGACAGCGAGCGCTATCGTGTGGGGGCCGCCTACCTGCGCGAACTGCGCACCGGCTGGATTGCCACCACCTCGCTGGAATATGAGCGCGAATACTTCACCATTGCCAGCCAGCGCGATCGCACCGACCTGTTGATGCCCGGCTTCGAGCTGTCGCGCACGCGCAGCAATCATCCCATCTATCCGACCCGTGGCTGGACAGTGAGTGGCAAGGTGCGCATCGCCGAAGAGCAAGCGCTCTCCAGTGTCAGCTTCATCCAGGTACGTGGCCGTGCGAAGACCGTGGTGCCGTTTCTCGGCGGCCGCGTGCTGACACGCGTCGAGGGCGGCGCCACCCAGGCCGATGAAGTGGTCGAGTTGCCCACCTCGGTGCGCTTCTTCACCGGTGGTGACAATACCGTGCGTGGCTACGGCTACCAGCGGCTGGGCCCACGCAACGCCGACGGCGAGGTCATCGGTGGCCGCCACATGCTGGCCAGCAGCATCGAGTACGACTACCTGTTCCTGCCCAGCTGGGCGGTGGCTGTGTTCGTGGATGCCGGTAATGCCTATGACACCCTGAACGACTTCGAGGCCCTGTATGGCTACGGCATCGGCGTGCGCTGGCGCTCGCCCATCGGTCCCATTCGTATCGATGTAGCGCGCCCGTCCGATGGCCGCGACCCCTTCCGCCTGCACATCAGCATGGGGCCAGACCTGTGAGCGGCGCCCGCGTGATCCGCATCCTGCGCGCCCTGGTCCGCTGGGGTCTGGTGATGACCCTGTTGCTGGTGATCCTGCTGCCGTTCGCGCTGCTGGGCCTGATGGCCCATGAAGGCGGCAGCCGCTGGCTGCTGCTCAAGGCGGCCGACCTGGCCCCCGGCGAGGTCAGCGTGGAACAGATCGACGGCACCCTGTTACAGGGCATTACCCTGACCGCCGTGCGCTATGACCACCCTGCAGTGACCGTGGAAAGTGACCGCCTGAGTCTGGCCGTGGTGATGCCGGCCCTGCTGCAACGCCGCGTGGCGGTGAACACCCTGCAAGCCGAACGCCTGCACATCACGCTGCACCCGAGCGAGGATACCGATCAGGAAGAGATACCGGAGGAGGACGACACACCCTTCCATATCGACCAGTTGGATGACATTCGCCTGCCTGTCAGCATTTCTGTGTACGGCGCCCGCGTCACGGACTTCACCTTGAGCCTGGCCAACGGCACCGATATCCATCTGGATGAAATCCTGGTGGCCGCCAGCACCGATGGCGACCGCCTGCATGTGCAGCAACTGTTCGTGCGCGAAGACACCGCACAGATCAGCCTGAGCGGCACCCTGGGCATGGCCCAGCCGTTCGCACTGGACACCTGGGTTGATTGGCAGGCCCCGCTGCCTGACGCCCTGAAGGCCGCGCTGAGCGAGCCCAAAAGCGACCCGGATACGCCGCTCATGGCCCATGCCGATGCCCGTGTGCGCGGTACACTGGCCGAACCGACTCTGGTACACCGCCTGCACGCCCCGGTCATCCTGCGCAGCGAGGGCAGCCTGCGCCCCTTCGACTCCCCGCTGTCGTTTGATCTGCAGAACCAGTGGCAAGCCTTCACCCTGTACGGCGCCGATGGCCAGGCCCTCGCGCTGGCCGACGGCGAATTGAGCATCGACGGCAGCCTGGACGAGTACCGTCTGCAACTGGCGAGCGGCACCACCCTGCCGGACCTGCCCGCCATCGGCGTGGCGGTGCAAGCACGGGGCAACCTTGAAGCGGCCCATCTGGAGCAGGCGCGGCTGGAGGTGGCCGACAGCCACATCGCCCTGCAAGGGGATGTGCGCTGGGCTCCGGATCTGAGCTGGGACCTGCAACTGGGCGTCCACGACGTTGATCCAGCGCTGTTTATTGCCGAACTGCCCGGCCGGCTGGCCCTGGACACCCGTGTGCAAGGCACCCTGAAAGACGAACACCTGACCCTGGACCTGGCCCTGGAGCGCCTCAGCGGTGAAGTACGCGGGCAGCGCCTGGACGGTGGCGGCACCCTGTCCCTGAACCACCACCTGGATCAGGCCTTCAGCGACGCCCGACTGCGCAGTGACCTGACCCTGCGCGCTGGCGACAACCGCCTGCGCCTGAGCGGCAGCGCAGGCCAACGCCTGGACCTGAGCCTGAGCCTGGCAGGCGACAACCTGGGCGCCCTGTGGCCGGACCTGCATGGCGGCCTGACCCTGGACGCCCGCGTGCACGGCACCCGCAACGACCCGGTGCTGGAGGCCCGCGCCCACAGCGACGAGGTCGGCTACGCCGCCTGGCGTCTGCATGACCTGTCATTGGTCGCCGACGCCACCAACGGCCCGGACAACCCGCTGATGCGCCTGGCTCTGGGCACCGGCACACTGACCCGCGACGGCGACGTTCTGCTTGAGCAGGTCTCGGTGAGCGGCGACGGCAATGCGCTCGAACACAGTGTCACCTGGTCGATCATCGCCCCCCAGGGGAGCACCCGCGGCGCCGCCTCCGGCATGCTGGAAGAACTGCGCGCCTGGCAAGGCATGCTGCAAGCCCTGGAGATCGACAGCCCGATTTCCGGCCTCTGGGCCCTGGATCGCCCCGTGGCGCTGAGCGCCTCGGCCGAAGCCGCCCACCTGGCGCCACTGTGCCTGGTGGCGGAAGACAGCCGCCTGTGCCTGGATGGCAGCTGGCGCGCCGATGGCCCGATCGACGCCCGCCTGGACCTGACCCAGCTGTCGCTGGCCTACCTGGCCCGCGAACTGCCCGAAGACACCGCCGAACTCGAAGGCCTGATCAACCTGAGTGCCCGCTTCCAGCAACGCAACGGCCACAACACCGCCGAAGCCGACCTGCAAGTGAGCGAGGGCCGCATGGCGCTGTCCAGCGGCCGCGACGAACCCTACGAACTGGCCTGGCGCGGCCTCTCCGCGCACCTGAACCTGGACGGTACCCAACTGACCAGCCAGGCGCACTTCGACGTGGACGATACCAGCGGCACCCACGCCCGACTGAGCGCCGAACTGGACGGCGACAACACACGCCTGGATGGCGAGTTGAGCACACATCTGGATGACCTGGGGTGGGTGGAAGTGTTCGTGCCGGACCTGCGCAACATCCACGGCCGCATTCGCGGCGACCTGACCCTGCGCGGTACCGTGGCCGACCCCCGCTTCAGCGGCCAGTTGCTGCTCGACGAGGCCGCCGCCGACGTGCCGGAAGTGGGCCTGTCGCTGACTGATATCCGCCTGTTGGCCGAAGCAGAGCGCGGCGGCGACCTGACGCTCACTGGTCAGGTCACCTCGGGCAACGGCACACTGAATCTGGACGGCGTGCTCGACACCCGCGAACCTCTGCCCTGGCCGGTGCGCCTGCAAGTGCGCGGCGAAAACTTCCTGGCCGTGCAACGCCCCGACGCCAGAGTGCTGATCAACCCGGACCTGGATATCCGTGTGGCCCGCAATCTGGTCACGATACGCGGCGACATCACCGTGCCGGAAGCCCGCTTCGAACCCCGCGACCTGCCCCAGCAGGCTGTCTCGGTATCCCGCGATGAAATCATCGTCAGCGACGAACCCGATGAAAGCTCCCCCTGGCAGGTGGACACCGAGGTCACCGTGCGACTGGGCAACCGGGTGAGCATCGAAGGCTTCGGCTTGCAGGCGCGCTTTGTGGGCGACGTACGCATCGAGGACAAGCCCGAGCGCACGCCGCGCCTGATCGGCGAAATCCGCATTGAAGACGGCCGCTACCGCGCCTACGGCCAGAACCTGCATGTGGAACGCGGCACGCTGATCTTCCAGGGCCCACCGGACAATCCGGGCCTGGACATCGTGGCCGTACGCATCGTCACTGCCTACAACGTGCGCGCCGGCCTGCAGATCGGTGGCACCTTGCAGGACCCGCGCTCGCGCGTCTTCTCGGAACCCAGCATGGAAGAAACCGAAGCCATGTCGTTCCTGCTCACCGGCCGCCCTCTGGACAGCGGCTCTGACGCCGACGCCGTAATGATCATGCAGGCCATTGCCCTGTACGGCATCGAGCGCGGCGAATTCATCACGGATCGCCTTGGCCAGACCCTGGGCCTGGAACTGGGTGTGGACACGGAGGGCGAATTCGAGGACACCGCCCTGATGCTGGGCAAACAGATTTCCTCACGCCTCTATCTGCGCTACAGCGTCGGGCTGTTCGAAGCGCTGAACACCGTGATGTTGCGTTACACCCTGAGCCGCAGCCTGAGCCTGGAAACACGCAGCAACTCCAAAGAGAACGCGATTGATCTGATCTTCAGAACCGAGCGCTGAATACCAACCCCTCACGGCAAGGCATAGATCCCCGTGACATGTGCCACAGGGGCCTCGTCTGCCTGCCCGGCGCCGTCATCGGAGAACAGACTGACCTCCAGCACCACCGAGCGCCGCCCCAGGCGGATAATGCGGCATTCGGCGATCAGGTCGCGGGGCGCCGGGCGGCGCAGGAAGTTGATGTTCAGGTTCTGGGTCACGGCCATTTCCACACGGCCCAGGGTGCCAAGGATAGCCGCATACATGGCGGCGTCGGCCAGCCCCATCATGGTGGGGCCGGACACCGTGCCGCCGGGGCGGATCATGCTGTCGCGGAAGGGCTGGCGCACCCGGGCGCCATGGTTGCCTGCCTGCTCCACCAGCAGCCCGGTGTCGGCGGCAGCGGGCAGCCCGGAGTAAATCACGTCTTGTACTTGTTCGGCGGTCAGCATCGGTGTTCTCGCTGCAATAAAGAAGCCGTATGGTAACGGCACGGGCCGGGCCTGTCGCCGGGCCTCAGGGCGGCGTAGACATGGGCCGTGGCTCGCTTACAATGGCGGGCTTGTTGGCTTTCATACAGGATTGAGCAATGCGCGCTTCCCGCTACCTGCTGGCGACCGTCAAGCAGACCCCCGCCGATGCCGTCGTGACCAGTCACCAGCTGATGCTGCGTGCCGGGATGATCCGCAAGCTGTCATCCGGCCTCTACAGCTGGCTGCCGCTGGGGCTGCGGGTGCTGCGCAAGGTGGAAGGCATTATCCGCGAAGAAATGAACCGCAGCGGGGCGCAGGAAGTGCTGATGCCGGTGGTACAGCCGATGGAGCTGTGGGAAGAATCCGGCCGGGCGCCCGCCTACGGCCCGGAGCTGCTGCGCATCACGGATCGCCACAACAACCCCTTCTGTCTGGGCCCGACGCACGAGGAAGTGATCACCGACCTGGTGCGTAACGAGGTGCACAGCTACAAACAGCTGCCGATGAATTTCTACCAGATCCAGACCAAGTTCCGGGACGAGATCCGGCCGCGCTTCGGCGTCATGCGCTCGCGCGAGTTCATCATGAAGGATGCCTATTCCTTCCACCTGGACACCGAGAGTCTGGCCGAGACTTATCAGGTCATGTACGACACCTACTGCCGCATCTTCGACCGGCTGGGGCTGGATTATCGTCCCGTGGCGGCCGATACCGGCGCCATTGGCGGCTCGGCCTCCCACGAGTTTCATGTGCTGGCGTCATCGGGCGAAGACGACATTGCCTTTTCCGACAGCTCTGGCTACGCCGCCAACGTGGAGCTGGCAGAAGCCATCGCGGAGGGCGAGCGCGCCGCAGCCAGTGAAGCACTGCGGCTGGTGGACACACCGAATGCGAGAACCATCGCCGAACTGGTGGAGCAATTCTCGTTGCCGATCGAAAAAACGGTCAAGACGCTGATCGTGCAGGCCAGCGAGCACGCTGGCGGCGGCCTGATCGCGCTGCTGGTGCGCGGTGACCACGAACTGAACGATATCAAGGCTGAAAAGCTGCCCCAGGTGGCTGCGCCGCTGCGCTTTGCCACCGATGAAGAAATCCGCGCCGCCATCGGTGCCGGGCCGGGCAGCCTGGGGCCGGTGAAGCTGCCGATCCCGTGCGTGATCGACCGCAGCGTGGCGTTGATGAGTGATTTCGGCGCCGGCGCCAACGAAGACGGCAAGCATTACTTCGGCATCAATTGGGAACGCGACCTGCCGCTGCCCGAGATCGCTGATCTGCGCAAGGCGGTGGACGGTGATCCGAGCCCCGACGGCGAAGGCCGCCTGACCATCAAACGCGGCATCGAGGTGGGGCATATCTTCCAGTTGGGCACGAAATACTCGGAAGCCCTCAAGGCCACGGTGCTGGATGAAAATGGCAAGAGCGTGGTGATGCCCATGGGTTGCTATGGCATCGGGGTCACCCGCGTGGTGGCGGCCGCCATCGAGCAAAATCACGATGAACGCGGCATTATCTGGCCACAGGCGATTGCGCCGTTCCAGATCGCGCTGATTCCGGTGAACCTGAAAAAGAGCCCGCGCGAACGCGAGCTGTGCGAGCAGCTGTATTCGGATCTGACCTCAGCGGGCTACGACGTGCTGTACGACGACCGCGAGAAAGAGCGGCTGGGTGTGAAGCTGGCCGATGCCGAATTGATCGGCATCCCGCATCGCATCGTGGTGGCGGAACGGGGTCTGGATACCGGGGAGCTGGAATACCGGGCACGTCGCGACACTGACAACACGCTGGTGCCGGTGGACGATATTCTCGACTTTATCGAGCGGCGGTTAAGCCGCGGATAAGCTGCAACCGTCTCAGGGGCGCCGCCGGGCGAGAAGCTGACTCATGGCCTGGTCGCCCAGCGGCGTCAGTTGCCAGGCCACCTGGGTCCGGCCCGGGCGGGGCGGGCACTTGCGGATCAGGCCGAGTGCACGCAGGTGAATCTTCACCTGGTTGAAGCTGTCGGTGTCCAGCACCACATTACGCACGGCATGGGCTTTGGGCATGACCACCTGCACATCGTTCAGGGCGGTGCGGGTGATATGCTCCTCCAGCGCCTGGCGCATCACGCTTTCCGGCACTTCTTCCAGCATCTGCGGCGCCACACTGGCAATCACCTGGTCCCAGGTGAGGCTGGTCTGGGCGCTGCTCACCTTGCAGTCCCCCTTGATGAAAACATTGCAACTGTAGCCCAGCGTCACCCGGTCACTGCCGCGCGCCAGATGTTCCAGCGGCGGACGCAGACCCTGGGTCAGTTCTTCCTTCTCCCGTTCCAGCGCTTCGATGCGCTGCTTGAGCATCTGCACTTCCAGATCAGCAGCTGCGTCAGAGGCGGCGGCGCGCACCCAGCCTGATGACGGCGCCTTCTGCACCAGCGCGGGCATGCCCTTGCGCACCGCTTCGGCCAGATCTGCCGGGGCATTCCAGTACCGCACCAGACACTTCTGCTGCAACAACTTGCGGAAATCATTGAAGCGCACATCTCCCTCGCGGGTGGCCTCACGGCGTTCTGCGGGCAGGAAATCCGGCGCATCATGCAGCAGCGCCAGCACCGGCTTGCCCTTGGTCGAGGCGTAGACGTACTCGCGATGGGTGTACGACAGCCCGATCGGCGACAGGGTGCCGTATCGCCCGCCCACCAGCACCAGATAGTAATCACACTCGTTGATCAGCTTCTGGATCATGCTCCAGTGGTTGTTGGATTCGGTCGGGTACAGCTCCATGCCCACGGGAATCATGCCCAGTGACAGCAAGGCCAGCATCAACTCCTGCCGCGCTTCGGGCAGGTCGCTGTAGGTGGAACTGACGAAAACCTGATACTTGCGCTCGATACTCAAGCAGACTCCTGTCGCGGGCGCGGTGTCGAAATGGCTGTGAGAGGACGTATTAAATCCACTTTGCCCCCCGGTCACAAGGTGCTCTGGCTAGAAGGAGCCCTCGCCCGTGGCCGCCACCGGAACCCTGGGGTACAGTACGGGTTCCAGGGTTTCGGGGGCCTGGCCCCGGGGAGCGTCCGATGCAGACGATTGCCTTCTACAACCTCAAGGGCGGCGTGGGCAAGACCGCCACCGCCGTCAACGTGGCATGGCATGCCGCACGCTGGAAACATCGCACCTTGCTGTGGGACCTTGATCCGCAGGGTGCAGCCAGCTTCTACCTCGGTGTCAGTGGCGAAAAAAGCTACAAGGCCGGTAGTCTGGTCAAGGGCAAGCAGCCTGTGGGTCGCTTGAGAGTACCCAGCCGCTATCCGCTGCTGGATGTGATCCCTGCTGACATCAGCCTGCGCAACATGGACCTGAAACTGGCCGAGCCCGGCGCCGGACGGGGTAGCCTGAAGCGCCTGCTGGAGCCCCTGGGCGAAAACACCCGGCTGGTAATGCTGGACTGCCCACCCACCCTGAGCCCGGTGGCCGAGAGCATCTTCGCGGCCGCAGATTGCCTGGTCGTGCCGGTGATCCCGACGCATCTGTCGCTGCGGGCGCTGGAGCAGGTCCGGCAATGGCTGGACGACAAGGGCTTCAAGCACCTGAAGGTGCTGCCCTTCTTCAATATGGTGGATCGACGGCGGTTGCTGCATGTGGAAATGCTGGTCAAGCCACCGGCGGCGATGCGCGGTGGCCTGAAAACCTGGGTCCCCTACTCCACTCATGTGGAGCAAATGGGTGAACACTGTGCGCCGGTGGGCGAGTTTGCCCCGCACACACCGGCGGCACGCGCCTTCCAGTCACTGTGGTTCGAACTGGCAGAGCGGCTCAAGCTGTAAACCGGCTCAGAAGCTGACCGACAGCGCCAGGTAAGGACCACCGAATTCCAGATCGGTGTCGAGGCCGCTCACATCATCCAGCTTGATATTGAAGTGGCTGTAACCCAGCTCCACGCCTAGCAGGAAATCGGACACCCAGCCCACACGAGCCGTGTAATCCTCTATGCGGCTGCCGTCGTAGCGAATAGTATTTATCTCGCCACCAGCGTAGAAGCCGCTGAACGGCAAATTGACCCGGGCCCCCAAGTGCAGCATCGGGAAGGTTTCGCGGGCGGTTTTGTTGGCTTCTGCAGGAAACCCGCCTTCTTGGCCGCGCACATCAAACTCAGCATCAATACGGCGAACATTCAGCCCCGCATCCAGCTTCACCATGTTATCCAGCGGTGTGTAGTAAAGCGTCAGGTCTGTCATGTCGAGATCGAAACTGGAACGTACCTCGCCCGAATCAAATTCAACACCATCGAAATCGAAGCCGCCCGTGTTGGTCCGACCCGAATCCGACAAGGCCATATGCCGCAGCCGCACGTTCGGCACCAGCGGCACAAAGTGCTCCAACCCGAAATACAGCACATTCTGGCGTGAACGGTCGAAGCCGAGATCATTTTCCATATCCACCCGGTCACCGTCGGTATCGACGAAGCCCGATACATCAGCGTTCCAGGTAAAGGCACCGGCGTAAACATTCACCAGCGGGGCAGCCTGCACGGCGGGGGTCAGGGCCAGTGCGCCGGCAGCAGCGGCCAGCACCAACGTCTTGCGCATCATGGAATCTCCTTGTCATCTCTCGCTGTTTTTATGCTGCAAGTATGGCATTCAGGCCGCACCACCACCACCGCCGACACGTCAGCGACTGTAATCCAGACACAGCTTGCCGGTATGGCCTGCCGCCTGCAGCGTCTGCAAGGCGCGGGACAGTTCATCAAAACCGAACACCTCACCAATCACCGGGCGCAACTGATGCAGCGACACAGCGCGATTCATGGCCTCGAACTGTTCACGGTGCCCCACGGTAATCCCGCGCACTGTCACGTTCATGGCCATGATCTTGGCGGTGGGCACGGTAGCGGCCACCCCGGCTAGCACACCGATCATGGAGATATGCGCGCCGATACGTACTGCGTTGAGGGATTCCGGCAACGTCCCGGCGCCGCCGATTTCCACCACCAGATCGACCCCTTCGCCGCCGCAGGCCTCGCGCACGGCCCGCCCCCAGCGCGGCTCGCGCTTGTAGTTGATCAGATGATCGGCGCCCAGACGATGGGCCAGCGCCAGCTTGTCGTCGCTGGATGAGATCACCACGGTTTCGGCGCCCAGAAGCCCGGCAAACTGAAGGGCAAACAGGCTCACACCCCCGGTGCCCTGAATCAGCACCCGGTCTCCGGCCTTGACCTGACCCTCGACCACCACGGCCCGCCAGGCAGTCAGCGCCGCACAGGGCAAGGTCGCGGCCTCCAGGTCGGTCAGATGGTCGGGGGTCGGCACGAAGGCGCTGGCCGGGGCGACCATCTGTTCCTGCATGGCGCCGGGCAGGGTTTCGCCGGTCACCCCGCGCAACACCGCCAGTGACGGGTGGCCTGCGACCCAGCCGGGAAAGAAGCTGGTGGTGACCCGATCCCCCACCTTCAGGCCATGAACGCCCTCGCCCACAGCCTCGACGACCCCGGCCCCGTCTGACAAGGGCACCTGGGGCAAGGCCATCTTCGGGTTGGCCATCCCCATCACGGTGGCCAGGTCATGGTAGTTCAGGGACGCGGCATGCATCCGCACCCGCACCGCGCCCGGGCCGGGCTCGCCAGCGCTTCTGACGACAGGTACCAGGCCATCGAGGCCGAAACGTTCAAGCTGTATCGCGCGCATGTATTCCTCCTTTCGCAGGCCGCAGCATACCTGACTCGTCGGTCACTGTTACACCCTGAAATATCCCCCTGCTATGCCGACAGGGCGCATTTGTTTACACTTTCTTCACTTTTTCAGGCTCTCTTTACTATGACTTTCTGGTTTGGTCTCGACCGCCTCTTTTTCTTCATTGCCCGCCTGTTCCTGACCTGGTGTACCCGTGTCACCTGTCTGCCCAGGGACCTCAGCGAACTGGGACTCGATGCCACCCGGCCGATCCTGTACGTCCTGAGGGATGCCTCCGTTGCGGACATGTTGCTGCTGGATCGCGAAGCGCGACGCATGGGGCTGCCGAGCCCGCTGGACAATCTGGCGCTGCCCGGTCACACCCAGCGCCGCAGCTATTACTCGCTTTACCGGCGCAACAATCTGGTAGGCCGCGAGCGCATCAGCCCACCTCCCCGGCGCCTGTTGCAGGCGGTGGAGCATCTGGCCGAACACCCGGATGACGATGTCCAGATCGTGCCGGTCGCCCTGTTCTGGGGGCGTCGTCCGGAGAAGGAAAATTCCCTGTGGAAGATCATGTTCGCCGACAACTGGTCACCGCCGGGCTTCGTCAAGAAATTCTTCATCATCCTGACTCAGGGTCGCCAGCTGTACATGAACATCAGCGCGCCGATCTCCCTGCGCCAGCTGGTGGACCAACCTGCGGATGTCGAACGGACCGTGCGCAAGACCCAGCGCATTCTGCGGGTGCACTTCCGCCGCCAGCGCGAGGCCATGATCGGCCCTGACCTGTCGCACCGCCGCACGCTGGTCAACACCCTGATCGACAGCGCCCCGGTGCGCGATGTGATTCGCAAGGCCGCCGACGAGGCAGGCGAGTCCTACGAAAAACACGAGGCCCGCGCCCGGCGCTACGCCATGGAAATCGCGGCCGACTACTCGCATACGGTAATCCGCTTTCTGGAAGTCGTGCTGGAATGGGTCTGGAATCGTCTCTACAGCGGCCTGCGCGCCTACAACATGGACACACTGCAACGCATCGCCCGCGATCATGAGGTGATCTATGTGCCCTGCCACCGCAGCCATGCCGATTACCTGTTGTTGTCGTACCTGGTCTACAAGCACGGGCTGGTGCCGCCGCATATCGCTGCGGGGATCAACCTGAACCTGCCTGTGATCGGCACCATCCTGCGCCGGGGCGGCGCCTTCTTCATGCGCCGCAGCTTCAAGGGCAATCCGGTGTATGCGGCGGTCTTCAACGAATACATGCATATCATCCTGAGCCGTGGCTACTCGATCGAATACTTTGTCGAAGGCGGTCGCAGCCGCAGCGGGCGCATGCTCAAGCCGCGCCCGGGCATGCTGGCCATGACGGTGCAAAGCTTCGTGCGGGATCACAGCCGCCCGATTGCTCTGGTGCCGGTGTACATCGGCTATGAAAAGCTGATCGAGGGCAGCACGTACATTGGCGAAATGCACGGCCAGAAAAAGGAAAAGGAAAGCATCTTCGGCTTTCTGAAATCGCTGTCCGTGTTGCGCAAGCACTTCGGCGAGGTGCACGTCAATTTCGGCGACCCGATCAAGCTGGGCAGCTTCCTGGATGAACAGGCCCCGGGCTGGCGCCGTATCGATGTGAAACAACCGCTACCGGACAGCCTCAAGCAGACCGTGGAGGCACTGGGAACGGAAGTCGTCACGCGCATCAATGCGGCCGCTGTGGCGAACCCGGTCAACCTGCTCAGCCTGGCGCTGCTGGCCACACCGAAGCACACCATGGATGAAGTGCAGCTGGGTCGTCAGCTGGCATTGTATGCGCACCTGCTGGGTGAAGCGCCCTACAGCAGCAGCGCACGACTGGCGCGTAGCGAGCCCGAAGACATCATCCGCTACGGCATGGACAACCAGTTCATTCACCGTATCGAACACGCCATGGGCGATCTGATCAGCACCGACCCGGTCACCGCACTGCAAATGGCCTATATCCGCAACAACAGCCTGCACCTGTTCGTGCTGCCGGGCCTGGTGTGCTCGTTGCTGGGCGACGGGCGCGACATTCCCCAGCGGCACCTGCAACGTCTGGTACGCCTGCTGTATCCGTTCTTCCGCTCGGAATACTTCCTGCACTGGCGCGAAGACGGCGAGCTGGACCAGGCGGTGGAACAGATCCTCGGGGTACTCACCGATCAGGGCCTGATCCAGCGCGAGGGCGAGGTGGTGCGCAGCGCCCCGCTGCACACGCTGGAATCCGATCTGCTGGCCCATCTGGGCCAGACCGTGGCTCAGGCGCTGGAGCGCTACTATCTGACCATTCGCATTCTGGTGCAGCACGGCAACGCAAGTCTGGATGCCGACACACTGGAAGAGCTCGCGCATCTGACCGCCCAGCGGCTGTCCCTGCTGTACGAGTTCAATTCACCGGAATTCTTTGATCGGGCGGTGTTGCGTAACTTCATTCACCAGTTGCAGGTGTACAAACTGGTGACGCGCAATGACGACGGCATGCTCTGTTTTGACGAACGCCTGCAGGCCATGGATGACGAGGCACGGCGCATTCTGAGCCCGGACCTGCGCCAGGGCATCGTGCGCCTGACCCGCCTGTGTGAAACCCGGCAGCAGAACAGCGCCGTTCAGGCCGAAGACGCCCCGTAAACATCGAAGCGCACCGTCTTGCCCGCATGGGCATGGGACGGTGCGCGACCTGCCAGCGGCGCGGCCCGCAGGGGCCGCTTCACCACCACCCGCTTCCGTGCCGCGCCCAGGGCGGCGGCCAGCAGCGCGGCTTCTTCCTGCTCATCCGGCACTGACTCGGTCAGCCATTGCAGCCAGACCAGTTCTTTCTTCACCGCCGCCGACTTGTCGCGGGCGGGAAACATCGGGTCCAGATAGACTACCTCCGGGCCCGGCACTGATGTGCCCAGCCATTCGGCGCTGTCGGCCTGCACCAGCTTCAGTGCCCCGGCCAGTGCCGGTGCCCGCTTGAGCCCGTCCGCCAGCAAGGCATGCAGCACCGGATGACGCTCCAGCATCAGCACCTGCCATCCAGCGGCCGCCAGCAGCGCCGCATCCCGTCCCAGACCCGCCGTGGCATCAACCAGCAGGCCGCCCTCCTCCGGCACCCGCCCCGCAGCGCGCACCAGACGCTCGTGGCGGGCACGTTCCGCCGACAGGCGATAACCCATCCGGCCACCTGAGAAATCCACGTAGAGGGGCGTCTCGCGCCGCTGAGGGCGCCACAGGGCCAGTACAGGCTCAGGCCCGCCCACATCGCGCCGCCCCAGCACCAGGGCGTAGTCGCTTGCTGCAGCCTCATCCGGCAACTGCGGTCCCACCACAGATGCCGGTGCACCGGGTAACAGGGCCAGCGTGGCAGCCGCAGTGGCGGTCACAGGAAGAACAGCACCAGCAACAGGCCCAGCGCCAGGCGATAGACCACGAAGGGCAGCATGCCCAGGCGTTTCACCATGGCGATAAAGAAGCCGATGGTCAGGTAGGCCACCACCCCGGACACCACACAGGCCACCAGCAACTGAGCAATGGTAAAAATCTGCTCGGCCTGGGTCAGGTCCGTGCTCATCAGCACAATGGCGCCGAGAATCACCGGAATCGACATCAGGAAAGAGAAGTTGGCCGCGTCCTCGCGGCGCAACCCCAGCAACAGCGCCGCGGTGATGGTGACACCGCTGCGCGAGGTGCCGGGAATCAGGGCCAGCGCCTGCGCCAGGCCGATCAACGTGGCAATGCCCAGCCCCACGCCCATAACCGTGAGTTCGCGCCGACCGACAACATCCGCCACCCACAGCAGCAGCCCGAAGACGAGGGTACTGGAGGCAATCACTGCCACAGAGCGGGTGTGTTCGGAAATCAGATCCTTGCCAAGAAAACCGGCGATCACTGCGGGCAGCGTCGCCCAACCGATCAACAAGGCCAGGCGCAGGTCCGGATTCAACTGCCGCGTGCGCAGCCCGCCCAGCGCGCCGTTGGCCATGGCACCCAGCGACTGACGGTAATACCAGACCACGGCGAACAAGGTGCCAATGTGCACCGCGACATCAAAGGCCAGCCCCTGGTCTTCCCAACCGAGCATTTCCGAGGGCAGGATCAGGTGTGCAGAGCTGGAAACCGGAAGAAATTCAGTCAGCCCCTGGATCATTGCCAGGACGATCGTCTGTAGCCAATCCATCAGTGATCCCGTGTCAGTCGTTCTGTGCGTCCGGCGCGGGATAACCGCGCACAAACTCTTCCGGCATGCGTTTCGGTTTGCCGCTGTCCAGCGCCACGCAGACCCAGTCGGTATCACCCCGCACCAGGGTTTCGCCATCTTGCTCGCGCACGATCTGATAGTGACGGGTCATGCTCAGGCGCTGGTCGTTGCGGGCGATCCAGGTGGCGACCAGCAGGGTTTCCCCGGCCAGTGCGGGGCGCAGGTACTGGATGCGGGTTTCGCGTGCCACAAAACCGCGATTGAGCCGTTGATAAACCTCCCAGCCGAGCCCCAGGGCTTCGGTATGCGCCCAGGCTGCCACTTCAAACCATTGCACGTAGGCGGTGTTGTTGGCGTGGCCCATACGGTCAATCACATCATCAGCCACGGTGATGCGGCTGATGAAGGGCTCTGGGTGGTCCCATGAAGGAGAGTCCCATTCAATTGTCATTGTGCCTTTCCTGTATGCACGACCCGATCACGCAAATAGACCGGCAGCGCCTGCTCTGCGGGCACGCCCTCGCCGGCCGCCAGCCGCGGTGCCGCCAGCCGGGCCACCGTGCCCGCGCGCGGATGAATGGTGGCGTCCCACTGGGACAGCGCAGGCACCACGGCCTGCAAGGCAGCCTGATGCACCACCCCGGACCCGGCGCCACCACGCAGCCCCTTGGGCAAGACCGGTAGAGCCTGGGGATGGGCCAGACAATCCGGCAACAGGGCCTCCAGCCGGTCCTGACCGGCGGGCCGGTAGGCGCCCAGGTAGAGCTCGTCCATGCGCGCATCGAAAGCCACCAGCAAGGGGCCTTCCAGCCCCCGGTCAAACGCCGACAGGGCCGCCGATGCCAGCGTTGAAACGCCCACCACCGGGCGATCCAGCGCAAACGCCAGGCCCTGGGTCACTGCCACAGCCACGCGCACGCCGGTAAAGGCGCCCGGGCCCTGACCAAAGGCAATACCGTCCAGTTGATGTCGGCCGATCCCGGCCTCGGCAAGCAGGCTGGCCACCATGGGCAGCACCCGCTCGGTCTGGCGCCGTGGCGCCAGTTCGAACTGTTCCAGCAATGTCCCCTTGTGCAGGAGTGCGACGGAACAGGTTTCAGTTGCGGTTTCAATTGCCAGTATGTTCATCCTGCGCCTTCAGCATGCGAAAGAAGCGCTCCACGACCTCCTGCTTCCGGGTTCGGGTCATGCCCGGCAGGCTGTCGAGAAACAGGCGGCCATAGCCGCGATTGACGATGCGCGGGTCTGCCACCACGAGCAGACCGCGATCCTGCGGGTCGCGAATCAGGCGACCCGCCCCTTGCCGCAGGGTCAACACCGCCTGCGGCAGCTGGAAATCACGAAACGGCTGCCCGCCGCGCTGGCGAATCGTTTCGATCCGGGCGGCCGCCACCGGATCACCCGGGGAACCAAACGGCAGCTTGTCGATGATCACGCAACTGAGCGTGTCACCGCGCACGTCGATGCCTTCCCAGAAGCTGGCCGCCCCCAGCAACACCGCATTGCCACGCTGGCGAAACGACTCCAGCAACTGGCGCCGACCGGCTTCGCCCTGCACTAACAAAGGAAAATCCAGCCGTGACCTTAGCAGTTCAGCGGCCTCACGCAAGGCCCTGTGACTGGTAAACAGGAAGAAGGTTCGGCCTTCCGCTGCGCGAATCACCGGAATCATGACCTCGACCACAGCACGGGTGTAATCCGGCGAGTCAGGCATCGGCAGCCCTTCCGGCACATACAATACCGCCTGACGGCGAAAATCGAACGGGCTTTCCAGGCGCAAGGTGCGCACTTCACCCAGCCCCAGCCGTTCAGTGAAATGGCGGAAGTCACCGGCCACAGACAAGGTGGCCGAGGTAAATATCCAGGCACAACGATGTCGTGAACGATGTGCATCGAAGGCATCGGCCACCGTCAGCGGCGTGGCATGCAACACGAAGGCGCGGCGGAAATTCTCGAACCAGTACACCTGCTGTGGGTCCGCTGCGGCCACCAGCCGTCTCAGCGTGGCCAGCAACTCGCTGCAACGTCGGCAACAGTTGTCCAGCCCGCGGCTGGTCTTGTGCAGCGGTGTCAGCGCCTCATCCAGCTCTTCCAGCCTGGCCAGCAATGCATTGACCGCTTCATTGACCGCAGGCAGCCCCGCGACTTCCGACCAGGGCGCACGCCGCCCTTCATCGCCCATCGCCAGTCGCATGTCCGCCACGGCGCGATCAATGGCCGCGCACAGGCTGTTCAGGGCCTGCAGGTCCGCTGCCGTATGCCCGGCTTCGCTGAGCAGATCGCGGGTCAGTTCGTTGATCTGGCGCGCACTGATGGATTCACCAAAGAACGACGCCGCCACATCCGGCAACTGATGCGCCTCGTCAAAGATCACCGCATTGGCGCTGGGCAGCAGCTCGGACACGCCCTCGCCCTTGAGCGCGGCATCGGCAAAAAACAGATGATGATTGACCACCACGAGATCTGCCTCCTGGGCGGCTTGCCGGGCACGCATCAGCGGACACTCACTGTATTGTGGACAATCCTGCCCCAGACAATTGTCGGTGGTACTGGTCACCCACGGCCACACCGGCGCGTCTTCCGGCAGTTCCTGCAACTCCGCCAGATCGCCGGTGCGCGTGCGCCCCGCCCAGTGCGCTACCACCTGCAACTGCTCGGCGGTTTCCCGGGTCAGGAAACGTGCCTCCTCACGGTGCAGCGCCAGCCGATACGGGCAAAGATAATTGGCGCGACCTTTCAGCAACGCCACCTGACGGCGCACGCCCAGCGCCCGGATCACCACCGGCAGGTCCTTGAAGAACAATTGATCCTGAAGACTCTTGGTGCCCGTGGACACGATGGTCGGGCCATCGGCCAGCAGGGCTGGCACCAGATAGGCCAGCGTCTTGCCTGTGCCGGTTTCCGCTTCCACGACCAGCGTGTCGAGAGACTCCAGGGTATCGGCCACGGCGGCCGCCATGTCCAGTTGCGGCTCACGCGCACTGAACCCCGGGATGGCCGCACTGAAGCGCTCGCTGTCGCGCAGCATCTCAAGAACCTGATTCGCCGCTTCCGTTGTCATCCCGGGCCTGTTGAAATAGAAAGGACTGTTGAGTTGGAAAGGAGCGAAGCATAACGGATGCCGCCGACCGACCCAACCCGGGAGACCGCATGGAAGTCTGTTCACTGATCCTGCTCGCAGGTGGTGCAGGGCGCCGCATGGGCGGCGTGGACAAGGGGCTGTTGCCGCTGGCCGGCCAGCCGCTGATCCGGCATACCCTGGCCCGCTTTGCCGGGCCGCATCAGATTCTGATCAGCGCCAACCGCAATACGGCCGCCTATCGTGCGCTGGGCGCCACCGTATGCCCGGATCTGCGCCCGGATTTTCCCGGTCCGCTGGCGGGTATCGAGGCTTGCCTGGGGAAGGCACATCATGACCGCTGTGTGGTGCTGCCATGCGATATGCCCTGGCTGCCCGCATCACTGGTGCCTGCCCTGCTTGCGGCAAGTGCCGATGGCACCCACATCGCCGTGCTGCACGACGGCGAGCGACGGCAGCCGCTGTGCATGGCGTTCTCGCGCCAGCAATGGGCCGATGATCTGCGTCGCTATCTGGACAGCGGCCAACGCAGCGTGCATGGCTGGCTGGACAACAAACCGGTGATTGAAGTGCGTGTGGCGGGCGAGCAACGGGATTTCGACAACCTCAATACGCCTGCTGACTGGCCGCAGGACTAAAGAGTGTTACCGATCGAAACAAAAAACCCCGCCGAAGCGGGGTTTTTTATTACTGCTTACGACCTTCAGCCAGCGGTTGCCTTGGCCTTCGGCGGACGACCACGACGAGCCGCTTTCTTGCGCGCCGGGGTCTTGCGGGCGGCTTTCTTGCGGGCAGGCGTCTTGCGTGCTGCGGTCTTGCGCGGTGCAGCCGCCTTTTTCACCTTGGTTTTGGCTTTGCGAGCCTGCTTCTTGGCCTTGGCGGCGGCTTTCTTGGCAGCAGCCTTGGCTTTCGCAGCGGCTTTCTTCGCAGCAGCTTTGGCCTTGGCAGCCGCTTTCTTCTGCGCAGCCTTCTCTTTCTTGGCGTCTTTGGCAGCCTGAGCACGTACCTTGGTCGCGTAGTTACGCTCGGCAGTGCGCAGTTTCTTGCGCTCACGGGTTACCAGCTTCTTGGCCGCCGCCAGCTCGCCACGCACCAGCTTCATCTGGTCGCGCAGTTCCTTGACCTTCAGACGCAGGGTGTTGACCTTGGCACGTGCGGCTTCCACTGTACGCTTGGCCGCCGCAGCATTGCTCTTGCGGGCCTTTTCACGCTTGGTTTTCAGGTCTGCGCGGGCCTTGACCAGCTTGGCGTTCTCCGCGTCGACCTTCTTGCGCTGCTGGGCCAGCTTGGTGGTGGCCTGATCTACCTTCTTGGCGGCCTGATCCAGAACCTTCTGCTGGAGTTTGACCTTCGCTTCTGCATTGCTCACTGACTTCGGCACTGCCACTTTCTTCACTGCCGGGGTCTTGCGAGCAGCAGCCTTTTTACGGACTGCCTTCTTCTTCGCTACTCGAGCCATGATTGATCTCCTAAGCCATTACTCTGTTTTTGGTACTGCAACGGCTGAAAAGTAGCATAAAAAAAAAACGGTTGGTACATAAAATAGCCAACATTTTTTCCCGAAAGTAAAAAAACGGCTGTTGAGCCCCCTTGGTTGCCCTTAAAACCCCTTTTTCAGAAAAAAATCACCGGCGAAACCATTTTTATGCAAGCCGATGGGGTTATCCCAGTGACACAGATTGTCACCCGAAAATCTTGTTGTTCAAGAGAGAGTATTGGTCTTGGGTGGGTTCCATTCTGTGTTTTTCCGTGGTTATGGCCCACGAGGGCGGATACCGCTTTTCAGGACACGCCGTAAATCCCCTCCGGGCCCGGCCCGCCATCACAGATGGCGTGCGTTCGACTGCGCGCGACGCATGCGTCGCAAAACGCTTGTCTCACCCCTGTAGGCTTGCGTTCGGCATCCATGCCTCTCGACAGTCCTGAAAAGCGGTATCCGCCCCCGTGGGCCGTCACGTTCTGAGTAATCAACCGGGACGCAGCCAACTGCGGGTCTGGTTCTTGCTGTGAGAGATTCTGGGTGATGCTGGGCGAACGAAACTTTCGGTTGGCTGGAAGCGGTTAACCGGGCTGTGCGCGACGGTTCTCGGGGGAGGGGTAAGGGCTTTCTGGACCTTCGAGAGGCATGGATGCCGAACGAGAGCTTACAGGGACGTACTTGCAGCGTGTCCAGAAAGCCCTTACCCCTCCCCCGAGAACCCTGACCGCCAAACCAACCAGAATGGGACCCCAAAAAGCCCGCTGTGTTGGCAGCGGGCCTGGTATGACGTGCCGACAGGGCAGCAGATGGATCAGGAGGGATGGTTTTCGGGCAGGGTGATGTTCAGTTCCAGGATTTCACAACCGGAATCCCGATCCACCTGGACATTCACCGCATCCGGGTCCACCGGCACGTACTTGCGCACCACCGCCAGCAGTTCTTCCTGCAATTGCGGCAGGTAATCCGGCCCGCCCCGGGTACTGCGCTCCCGCGCCACAATGATCTGCAAACGCTCCTTGGCGACCGCCGCCGAACGCTGCTTTTTCGGTAGCAGATAACTGAAGATGCTCATCACTGCCCCCCGAACAGACGACCCAGCAGGCCCTTGCGCCCCGCGGTCAGGAAACGGTGCGGCACCTCATCGCCCAGAAAACGCGCCACCGCATCCAGATAAGCCTGACCGGCATCGGATTCCGTGTCGAGAATGACCGGCGAACCGGCATTGCTCGCATTCAGCACCGCCTGGGATTCAGGAATCACGCCTAGCAGGTCAATCGCCAGGATTTCCCGCACGTCATCCACCGACAGCATCTCACCGCGTGTCACGCGCTCCGGCGAGTAACGCGTAAGCAGCAACCGGGCCGGAATATCACCACCACCCTGTTCCGCGCGGCGTGTCTTGCTGGCCAGAATGCCCAGCATCCGGTCTGAATCGCGCACACTGGAGACTTCCGGATTGGTCACCACCACGGCCTCATCGGCATAGTAGGCCGCCATCAGGGCGCCCTTCTCGATACCGGCGGGGCTATCACAAATGATGTAGTCCATGGCCATATCGTCGCGCAGGGCATTGAGCACGCGCTCTACACCCTCCTGGGTGAGGGCGTCCTTGTCGCGGGTCTGCGAGGCCGGCAGGATGAACAGGTTTTCGACCCGTTTGTCCTTGATCAGGGCCTGGCGGATGTTGGCGTCGCCATTGATCACGTTAACCAGGTCGTACACGACGCGGCGCTCGCAACCCATGATCAGGTCCAGGTTACGCAGGCCCACATCAAAATCGATCACGGTAGTGCGGAACCCCCGCAGGGCCAGTCCTGTGGCCAGCGCCGCGCTGGTGGTGGTTTTGCCGACACCACCCTTGCCGGATGTCACAACCACGATTTTCGTCACGCAATACTCTCCTTCAGATTAACGACGCTTCAAAGAGGGAATGAGCGGCGAGAACTGCATGATCTCGCCGTCCAGGGAAATCTGTACCGGCTTGTCCCGGCAGTCATCAGGCAGGTCTTCGGCCACGCGGTAGTGGCCCGCGATGGAGATCAGCTCGGCATTGAGTTGCTGGCAGAAGACACGTGCTGAGGTGTCACCCCGCACACCGGCAATGGCACGGCCGCGCAGGTTGGCATAGACGTGAATGTGCCCTTCGGCGAGCAGTTCGGCGCCGGTGCCCACCGGCGCCAGCACGATCATGTCGCCCCGGCTGTAGAGCTGCTGCCCGGACCGCACCGGTTGATCCACCACCAGGGTTTCGGCGCGGTTGGCCAGCAGCGGCGGTTCGGCCTCTTCCCGGGCGGCTGGCGCGGGGG
>PNLU01000018.1 GCA_013823245.1 Alcanivorax sp. | reverse complement strand
TTCTCGGATGGCAACGACGGCGTGGTGCTCAAGGGCTCCAGCACGCTGGCGGACATCAAGGGCAAGCGCGTCAATCTGGTCGAGTTGTCGGTATCGCATTACATGCTGGCACGCGGCCTGGAAACGGTGGGCCTGACCGAGCGGGATATCACCGTGGTGAACACCTCCGATGCCGATCTGGTGTCCGTGTTTGCGACACCGCGGGTGCAGGCGGTGGCCACCTGGAACCCGCTGCTGAGCACCATCCTGGACATGCCCAACGCGAACCTGGTGTTCGATTCCTCGAAGATTCCCGGTGAGATCATCGACCTGATGGTGGTCGATACGCAGGTGCTGAAAGACTACCCGGCGTTTGGCAAGGCGCTGACCGGCGCCTGGTACGAGATCATGGCGCGCATGCAGGGCGATGATGACGCGGCGCGCAACGCTCGCGACATGATGGCCGAGGCGTCCGGGACGGATCGCGCCGGTTATGAGGCGCAACTGAACAGCACGCGCATGTTCTATGCCGCTGCGGACGCCGTTGATTTCACCCTGAGTGACGATCTGCTCAGCACCATGGAGCGGGTCGCGGAATTCTCGTTCAACCATGGCCTGCTGGGTGACGGCGCTCCGAGCGCCGGTTTTGTCGGCATTGAAACGCCCGCCGGGGTGTTCGGCAACGCTGGCAATATCCGTCTGCGTTTTGATCCGGCCTTCATGAAAATGGCGGCCGACGGCGAGCTGTAACGACGATGAAAAAGCTCATCAACCGCCAACCCTCGAAGCTGACCGCTGTAGTGCTGGGGCTGCTGCCCTTTGCACTGCTCCTGCTGCTGTACCTGTCGGCATCGGGGGCGCGGTTGGCGGAGAACCCGGACGATCGCCTGCTGCCCGCCTTCAGCACCATGGCGGAATCCATCGAACGGCTGGCGTTCGAACCGAACCGGCGCACCGGTGAGTACGTGTTGTGGGCCGACACCCGCGCCAGCCTGCAACGGCTGGGCATCGGTGTCGGGCTGGCCGCGCTGGTGGGGCTCGTGTTTGGTGTGGCAAACGGTGCTGTGCCTTACATCCGGGCAACGCTGTCGCCGCTGGTGACCGGCTTGTCGCTGGTGCCGCCGATGGCGCTGTTGCCGATCCTGTTTATCGCCTTTGGTCTGGATGAACTGTCGAAGGTGATGCTGATCCTGATCGGGATCACCCCGTTCATCATTCGGGAATTGCAGGGGCGTGCGCTGGAAATTCCGGATGAGCAGATCATCAAGTTGCAGACACTGGGCGCCAATACCTGGCAGATCATCCTGCGATTGATCCTGCCGCAGCTGATGCCGCGCCTGATCAGCGCGGTGCGCCTGTCGCTGGGTCCGGCCTGGCTGTTCCTGATTGCGGCGGAGGCGATTGCGGCCACGGAGGGACTGGGCTACCGGATCTTCCTGGTGCGTCGCTACCTGTCGATGGATGTGATCCTGCCCTATGTCGTCTGGATCACCCTGCTCGCGTTTCTGATCGACATCGCCCTGCGGCGATTCTCCCGATGGCGCTACCCCTGGTTCCATGCCATGCAGCGCTGAACCTTTGAACAGAAGATGACCATGCCGATTATCGAACTGAAAAATGTCTGGAAGGAGTACGGCAGGGAAGTAGTGCTGGAGCGCCTGAACGTGCGCGTCGAGGAAGGAGAATTCGTCACCATCGTGGGTGCATCCGGGTGTGGCAAGACCACGTTCCTGAAGATGCTGCTGGGCACCGAGCAGGCCACACGGGGCCATCTGCTGCTGGACGGCTCGACCATCCCGGGCGAGCCCGACGGCTCGCGGGGCATTGTTTTCCAGCGCTATTCGGTGATGCCGCACCTGACGGTGGAGCGCAATGTGATGCTCGCTGGCGAGCTGGCGGCCAACCGCTTTCTCGGCATCGCCTTCGGCGCGCAGCGTCAGGCCTTGCGGGAGGAAGCACGGCAGATGCTGGAGCAGGTGGGCCTGGCCGATGCCACGGACAAGTACCCGCATGAACTGTCCGGCGGCATGCAGCAGCGGCTGGCCCTGGCGCAGGCACTGATCAAGCGGCCGCGCATCCTGTTGCTGGATGAACCGTTCGGCGCGCTTGATCCGGGTATCCGTCGTGACATGCATGAGCTGGTGCTGTCGCTGTGGCGCAGCCAGAAGCTGACCGTGTTCATGATTACCCACGATCTGGAAGAAGGCTTTCTGCTGGGCACGCGTCTGTGGGTGTTCGACAAGACGCGACTGGATGTGCAGGCACCCGGGGCTTATGGCGCCCGCATCACCTATGACCTGCCGGTGGAAAAAACATCGCCGCCGCTGGCGTCACTGAACGCGCAGCTGGCCGACACCGCCCGCGTGCTGGGTCATTGAATCACCATGATCAGGGAGACGTTATGAACGCCTTGTTGTACGAATACACCATGCCCGGCGGCCATCACTGGTCGTTGCGCATGCGTCGCGGCAATCTGCTGCGGCTCACCGACGTGGCGGGTGGCGCCAATGTCGGCATGCTGTGTTACAACCCGGAAAATCTGCTGGAGCGCTACAACGCACCGGATACCCTCAAGGCCCAGCACACGTTCCGACTCGGCCTGGGCAATTGCCTCTATTCCGACATGGGGCGCAGCATGGCCTCCATCATCGAAGACAGCCACGGCTGGCATGACACCGTTTGCGGCAATCTGAGCAAGCGCCAGTGCCGTGAACAGTATGGCCACCACAGCTACCAGACGCACCGCAACGGCTGGACCCTGTCCGGCGAGGAAAGCTTTCTGGTGGAGCTGGGCAAGTATGGTCTGGGCGAGCGCGACATGGCCGCCAACGTGAATTTTTTCAGCAAGGTCATCAGCGATGACAACGGGAAACTGCACTACGACGACAGCGCCTGCCAGGCGGGCGCGCAGGTGACATTGCGTTTCGACATGGACGCCCTGGTGCTGCTGCATACCTGCCCGCACCCACTGAACCCGGCCAGAGAATACCCGCGTCGTCGGGTACAGGTGCAGTTGCTGACCGGGGACCCGATCAGCGATGGCGATGTGTGTCTGAACCATCGCCCGGAAAATCGCCGCGCGCTGGAAAATAACCGACTCTATTACCAGGATGCGCGGCCATCCTTTCTTGTCGATGGAGGTCAGCATGATTCGGGAAAGTGAACGCACGCTGAGTCAGGCGCGTGAGCGCCAGGTGGTGGACGCGGGAGATTACTATATCGGCATCTTGCGCGCGGGCGAGACGCTGCGCATCACCGACCTGGAAGGGAACCAGGCCGCCGACACGCTGTTCTACAGCGCCGCCGACCCGGCAGAGCGATACAGCGCCACCGATACGATCTGCCAGCAGGGCAACGTGTATCTGGGCGCCGGCAGTGTGCTGATCTCCAGCCGTGGCAATCCAATGCTGGACGTGGTGGCGGATACCTGCGGACGACACGATACCGTGGGCGGTGCCTGTGCGTCGGAGAGCAACACCGTACGTTACGATCTGGCCCGGCGCTGCATGCATTCCTGTCGCGACAGCTGGATGCTGGCGATTGCCGAGCATGAAGAATACGGGCTCGACAAGCGCGACATCACCCACAACATCAATTTCTTCATGAACGTGCCGATCACCGCTGACGGTGGACTTCAGTTTGCCGATGGTATTTCCGCCCCGGGCAAATATGTGGAACTGACCGCGCGCATGGATGTGATTGTGTTGATGTCCAATTGCCCGCAACTGAACAACCCCTGCAACGGCTATAACCCCACGCCTGTGGAACTGGCCGTGTGGGATCACTGACACACCGATCAACCGCACCGCAGGGACGACCCTGTCGGGAAGCAGACACCGTGGGACGGCCCACCCGGGTAGCGCGATGTTCCGAAAAGTCATGATTGCCAATCGCGGCGCCATTGCCTGCCGCGTTATTCGTACGCTCAGGGAAATGGGCGTCACCTCGGTGGCGGTGTATGCCGATGCCGATGCCGATTCATTGCATGTGCGCCAGGCCGATGAGCGCTGGCCACTGGGCGCCGGTGGCGCCGCAGACACCTATCTGGATCAGGACGCCCTGTTCGCGATCATGCGCGAAACCGGCGTGGATGCCGTACACCCCGGTTACGGTTTCCTGAGTGAAAATCCCGCGTTTGTCGAGCGATGCGAGCGCGAAGGTATTGCCTTTATCGGGCCCACGCCGGCGCAGATGCGGGACTTCGGCCTCAAGCACACGGCCCGCGATATTGCCACGCAGGCCGGAGTGCCCCTGCTGCCGGGCACCGGCCTGCTCGCCAGTGTGGACGCCGCGCTCGCTGCCGCCGACGACATTGGTTACCCGGTGATGCTGAAGAGCACCGCCGGTGGCGGTGGCATCGGCATGCAGGTGTGTGCGGATCGCCAGGCGCTGTTGCGCGCCTGGGACACGGTGAAGCGCCTGAGCGCCAACAATTTTTCCAATGACGGTGTGTTTCTGGAGAAATACATCGCCCGCGCGCGGCATATCGAAGTACAGATCTTTGGTGATGGTTGTGGCCAGGCGCTGGCGCTGGGCGAGCGCGACTGCTCGGCCCAGCGGCGCCACCAGAAAGTGGTGGAAGAAACCCCGGCGCCGAATCTGCCCGATGACGTGCGCCAGACTCTGCACGCCACCGCCCGGCGGCTGATGGAGGCGGTGCAATACCGCAATGCGGGCACAGTGGAGTTCATCGTCGATCAGGACACCCACGCGTTCTATTTTCTTGAAGTGAACACGCGACTGCAGGTGGAACACGGCGTGACCGAGCAGGTATACGGCGTGGACCTGGTGGCCTGGATGGTGCAGCTGGCGGCGGGAACCCTGCCGCCGCTGGACACGCTGGCGGCCGGGCTGGCCCCGCGCGGGCATGCGATACAGGCGCGGGTGTATGCCGAAGATCCGAACAAGGATTTCCGCCCGTGCGCCGGGCTGCTCACCACGGTGGCTTTTCCTCCGGCGGATGGTGTTGCGGTGCGGGTGGACCACTGGGTGGAGGCCGGACTCGAGGTGCCCGCCCTGTTTGATCCGATGCTGGCCAAGGTGATCGTGCATGCCGACACCCGCGCGGCGGCCTGTGCGGCGCTGGAGAGCACGCTGGCGGATACGGTACTCGAAGGCATCGAGACCAACTGCGGCTACCTGCTTGCCCTGATTGCCGATGCCGACTTCCAGCAAGGCACCATGACCACGCGCAGTCTCGATCACCTGCCCTGGCAACCGTGCACGCTGGACGTGATATCGGGCGGAACCCTGACTACGGTGCAGGATTTTCCCGGGCGCAGGGGTTACTGGCCGGTGGGCATTCCGCCATCCGGCCCGTTTGATGATGTCAGCTTCCGTCTGGCCAACCGTTTGCTGGGCAACGCGCCGGATTGTGCCGCGCTGGAGTGCACCCTGAACGGGCCGACGCTGCGCTTCAACATCGATACTACGATCGCGCTGACCGGCGCCGACATGGGCGCCACGCTGGACGGCGACACCGTGCCGACCGGCCAGCCTGTGGCGGTGATTGCCGGGCAGACCCTCAAGCTGGGCAAGGTCAGCGGCGCGGGCGCACGCACCTATGTGGCGGTGGCCGGCGGGATTCAATGCACGCCCTACCTGGGTTCGCGCAGTACCTTTACCCTGGGCCAGTTCGGCGGTCACGGTGGCCGGGCGTTGCGTGCCGGAGATGTGCTGCATTTGTCTGCGGCCGCCCACACGGTGGCAGCCCCGGACACAGCGCTGGCCGCGCCGGAGCGGTTGCCGGATTACCACACCCTGCGGGTCACCTATGGTCCCCATGGCGCGCCGGATTTTTTCACACGTCAGGATATCGACACCTTCTTTTCCAGCACCTGGCAGGTGCATTACAACTCCAGCCGCACCGGTATTCGCCTTATTGGCCCGAAGCCGGACTGGGCGCGCCGCGACGGCGGCGAAGCCGGCATGCACCCTTCCAATATTCACGACAATGCCTATGCCGTGGGCACGGTGGATTTCACCGGCGACATGCCGGTGATCCTCGGGCCGGACGGACCCTCGCTAGGCGGATTCGTATGCCCGGTGACAGTGATTCGTGCCGACCGCTGGAAGCTGGGGCAACTGAAGGCGGGCGACACCCTGCGTTTCGAATGCATCTCACTGGACCATGCCGACCAGCTCGCGCTGGCACAGGACCGCTGGTTTGAAACGCAGGATAGCGAGCCGTGCGAGGCCCCCTGGTCCGTGCCGGTGCCCGCAGTCCGACCCGACGACGCGGTGCTGAAAAGGCTCAGCGCCGACCAGGCCGGTGTCGAGGTGGTTTATCGCAGCGCAGGCGACCGTTACCTGCTGGTGGAGTACGGCCCGCAAATGCTGGATGTGCGGCTGCGGTTCCGTGCCCATGCGTTGATGCTGTGGCTGCAGGAGCAGGCGCTCGACGGTGTGCTGGAACTGACGCCGGGGATTCGGTCCCTGCAGATCCATTTTGATCCGCGTCGTCTGCCGCGTCGCACGCTGCTCAGTGTGCTGGAAGAAGTCGAGCATCACCTGCGTGACCAGGCGGATGTCGAGGTGCCTGCGCGCGTCGTCTGGCTGCCCTTGTCCTGGGACGATGCGGCTTGCCGCACGGCGATTGAAAAATACATGCAGTCGGTGCGCCGCGATGCGCCCTGGTGCCCGAGCAATATCGAATTTATCCGCCGCATCAACGGGCTCGCCAGCATTGACGAGGTCAAGCGCATTGTCTTTGACGCGCGCTATGTTGTGATGGGCTTGGGTGACGTCTACCTGGGTGCGCCCGTGGCCACCCCCCTGGACCCGCGCCATCGTCTGGTGACCACCAAGTACAACCCGGCGCGCACCTGGACGGCGGAAAATTCCGTCGGCATTGGCGGTGCCTATCTCTGCGTGTATGGCATGGAGGGCCCGGGTGGCTATCAGTTTGTCGGCCGCACTTTGCAGATGTGGAATCGCTATCACCGCACGAAAGAATTTACCGAGCCTTACCTGCTGCGCTTTTTCGACCAGATTCGCTTTTATGAAGTCAGTGCAGAGGAGCTGGAACATATCCGGCGGGTATTCCCCCGTGGTGACTATCCGCTGCGCATCGAGGAAACGCGTTTCTCGTTGCAGGAGTACGAACACTTCCTGCGCGATAACGCGGACAGCATTGCCGACTTTACCCGAGCGCGTGATGCTGCCTTCGAGGAAGAACTGGCGCGCTGGCACGCCAGTGGGCAGATCCACTTTTCCCCGGAGCAGAACGTGTCGGCCCCGGAAGAAGAGACGCTGCCAGAGGGTGTGCCGGTGGAGTCCCCCGCCGCGGGCAGTGTCTGGAAGCTGATGGTCAGTGAAGGCGATCAGGTCAGCGCCGGTCAGGTGGTGGCGATCCTTGAATCCATGAAGATGGAGATCGAGGTCACGGCCCCTGATGCGGGAACCGTGATCCATGTGGCGCGCCGCGACAGTGATCCGGTCAATGCCGGCCAGGTGATGATGGTGCTGGGGTAATCAATCCGCACCGATCTGTTTCCTGATCGGTGTGTGACCTGCCGTTGAACAGTTCGGTCCTTGTGAGCCGCCGCCGGGCTTCCTAGACTCGGGAAGATCAAGAAGGCTTTGGAGCAGGGACATGCATACAGATACGGCCACAGACAAGACGACCTCCGGTGCGGGCGGCTTGCGCCCGCTCAAGCATATTCATCACATGGCGTTCCGTTGCCGTGATGCCGAACAGACACGCTGGTTTTATGAAGACGTGCTCGGCTTGCCGCTGACCCTGGCCATGGTGTTCGACAAGGAGCCGGGCAGCGGCCGACCGGTGGATTACATGCACCTGTTCTTCCAGATGGAAGATGGCAACTTCATTGCCTTTTTCGATGCGCCGGATGATGTGGATGAACGCCTGTTCCGCCCGAAGCATGGTTTCGATCTGCATCTGGCATTCGAGGTCGATACGGTTGAGGAACTGAAAGCCTGGCGCAAGCGCATCAACCAGGCTGGGCGGCCCTGCTTCGGACCCATCGATCACGAGCTGCTGCATTCCATCTACATGTATGATCCCAACGGTATCCAGGTAGAAATCACCATTCGCGATCAAGGCTATGATGAGTTTGTTGCGCACGATCGCGCCCAGGCTCATGAAGTGCTGCGCGCCTGGACGGAAAAAACCCGCGCCCGCAAGGAAGCTGCATGCGGTGCCGAGGCCCTGGACCAGCGCGGGATCGATACCAGCAAGGCAGATTTCAGCAAGATGAAGGCGGGCTCATGAGCGGCGCCTACACACGCATTCCCTATCTGATCAGCTTTGCCGAAAAAAACGATATCAAGGACACCTACGCCGGACCCATGAACCATGTGGCGCTGGAAGCGCATCTGCTCAAGCCGGAGCAGCCGCGTGATACGGTGATCGTGTTCATGCACCCCATCGGTGGCGGCGCCTATCTGCCGATGGTGTCGGCGCTGGCGCGGGCCGGTCACCATGTCATCTACTGCAACAGCCGTTATCGCGGCGTGGACAGCGCCCTGATCATGGAAAAAGTGGCGATTGATCTGGGCGAGTGTATCCGTGATGCACGGGAGCGACTGGGTTACCGCAAGGTGGTGCTGGCGGGCTGGTCCGGTGGCGGCTCTCTGAGTCTGTTCTATCAGGCGGAGGCGGAAGATCCACGCATTACCCATACCCCGGCGGGCGACCCCTGTGACCTGGTGGCCCGCGGTCTGATACCCGCCGACGGCGTGATGTTGCTGGCGGCGCATATTTCCCGCGCGGGTACCTTGACCGAATGGATGGACCCGTCGGTGCTGGATGAACAGGACCCGTTTCAACGCGATCCGGCGCTGGATATATACAGCCCCGATTGCCCGGCACAACCGCCCTATGATGACGACTTCGTGCGTCGGTTCCGTGCGGCGCAAATCGAACGCAACCGACGCATTACCCATTGGGTGCAACAAAAGCTGGCCGAGTTCCGCGCGGACGATTTGCACCATGAGGAACTGGGCTTCGTGACGCACCGCACCATGTGCGACGTCCGCTGGCTGGACCCGAACCAGGACCCGAACGACCGGCGCCCGAACTGGTGCTATCTGGGTGATCCGCGCCAGGTGAACAACGGCCCGGTGGCGCTGGCCCGTTTCAATACACTGCGCGGCTGGATGAGCCAGTGGAGCTATGATTACAGCCAGGCCAACGGACTGACCTGCGCCGCGCGGCTGACAGTGCCGGTGCTGGTGATCGGCAATGGCGCGGACGACGCCTGCACGCCGTCGCATACCCGGCGTCTGTATCAGGCCATCGGCCACGACAATAAACAGTTGCACGAAGTGGCCGGTGCCAATCACTATTATTTTGGCCAGCCGGACAAGCTGGCTCAGGCCGTGGCGCGTTGTGACGACTGGCTGCGCGCCCACGACTTTGGCTGATACGGGGACGCTCCGCCGATGATGGAACTGGTGCTACTGCTGGTGACGCTGTTGCTCACTGTGACCGGCTTGCAGACACTCGCGTTTTACGCAATCTGGTACTACGAGCGCCGCACCCGGCCGGACGAGGCCAGAGTGCCGGGTGAGACCCCGATCAAGGTATGGCCGGGCCTGCTCGGTATCCTGGTGGAGTGGGCCTCGATCACCTTCCTGGTGGTCACCTATCCGCTGCGCCTGCTGCACGATGCGTCACCGGTGCGCGCGCGCAAGCAGGGTGAGCCGCCGATTATTCTGGTTCACGGCTATGGCGGCGACAGCGCCAACTTCCTGCTGATGCAGTGGCGGCTGAAGCAGCGCGGCTGGGACAACGTCTACGCGGTCAGTTATACCCCGCCCACCATGAACGCCCGCAAGCTGGCGCAGCAGGTGGTGGATCATGTGGATCGCATACTCGCCGCGACCGGTGCGGAAAAAGCGTATCTGATCTGCCACAGCATGGGCGGCCCGCTGACCCGATACGCGTTGCAGCATCTGGGATTGGCCGGCAAGGTCGAGAAAGTGGTGACGCTGGGTTCGCCCCATGCCGGTTCCAGCATTGCCAACCTGTTCCCGGCCATGGGCGCCGCAGCGCAAATGCGTTATCGCAGCGCCTTTATCCAGGAGCTGGAGGAACAGGCCGGGCCGACCCCCGGTGGGGCTCGCTTCTATTCGATCTATTCCAACTTCGATAACTTCGTACTGCCCTCTTCCACCGCCGTACTGGGTGGCGAGGCACAGAACATTCATGTGCCCTACCACGGCCACTGTGCATTGCTGTACAGCAACCGCGTACTGGCAGAAATCGAAGCGTGCCTGCGCGAAGGGCCGCCGGAGGCTATTCCGTCGCAATCTCCGGATTGAACAGCCGCAGGAAGCGCGCCAGCCGCACGCGGCCGCCGCTGACGAATTCGTAATCCCGTGCCAGCGCGACCGCCGGGTTGCGCTCACCGGCCAGCAACTGGCGGAAGCGCAGGCTGTCCACCCGCACATGCAGATCAGCCTGGGCCAGCGCGCCCTCATGCAGCTCGGTAACGCCGCGCCGCACTTCCAGCGTCCAGGCCTGATCCAGGTCAGTGAATTCAAACACCGTGTATTGATGCAGTGACTGGGCCGCCTCGCCGTCCAGGGCCACGGCCATACCATTGAAGTACACCTCCAGCGGAATGCTGGCCAGCATCTCGTCGCCCGGCGTAAAGATGCGATCCGGCACCTGGATTTCACCGGCCAGCTCGGCCGCGTGGGTCAGATACCAGTGGCGGGCGTTGGGATTGATTTCTTCTGCCGCCAGGGCACGCAGCGCGCGCACCCGGGTGTCGCGTGCCTGGTCATGATCCGGCGCCACGCGCAGCAGCGTATCGGTCAGTTCCAGCACCCATTGATAGTCACCGCCGTCGTACGCCTCCTGCACCGCCTCGGCCAAACGGCGTTCGCCGCCGATCAGTGCGGTCAGTCGCGCCGCCTTGTCGTCCGGCGGCGTTGGATGCAGGTTGCTCGGATTGCCGTCGAACCAGCCCAGCTGGCCCTGGAAGATCATCCGCGCTGCCCACTCCGGTTTGCCGTAAAAGAATTGCAGATACGGGGAGTCGGCCAGGTGCGGCGGCAGCTGCATGCGCGGCGCGATCTCGTCTGGCGTCATGCCCGCGTTCATCATACGAATCGTCTGGTCATGCACATATCGGATCGCATCACGGTAATCGGTCAGATGCTGGTGAATGACCTCCGCGCCGGAGATCGGGCGGCTGTGGCCCGGCACCAGATGTTCCGCGTCGAAGCGGCGCATCCGGTCGAGGCTGTCGGCCCACTGCTTCGGGTCGCGAAAGCTGGTGCCGCGAATCGTATAGAGATTCGGGAATGCCTTGTAGAGGTTGTCACCCGGCATCAGCACGCGCTGCGCGGGCAGCCACACCATGATCTGGTCGTCGGTTTCGCCCGGCATGTGATACAGGCTTATCGCCACGCCGGCGACCTCGATATCCAGTTGATCGCGGAACGTGTGAGTGGGCCGCAGCATCTCGATGCCCGCGTCGTCGTCCATCGCCACAAACGGTCCGATCCCCACATGGGTGCGTTCGGCATCCTGCAGCAGATTGCCATACATGTGCAGGGAGCGACGGGTGATTACCGGTTGCAGCACGCTGAAAATCCTGTCGGCCTCGCGCATCAGCGTGTCATGGGCATAGACCGCCGGTACATGCCCCGGTGTCACGAAGGCGGCGGCGCCAAAAATATGATCCGGGTGCGAATGGGTGTAGATGATCGCCTTGACCGGTTTGTCGGTGATGGCGCGGAAGCGTTCGGCCACTCGCTCCGCCGCCTGCAGGGATTCCATGGTATCCACGATGATGACGCCGTCGTCGCCCTCGATCATGATGCTGTTGGCAATGCCGAAGCCCACCGCCACATGCACCCCGTCCGTCACCTCGATCACCGCCTCACGGAACTCTTCGCCATGGGCCCGCAGGCTCTCCGGCGTCGCCGCCGGGGGCGCGGTGCGTTCCGCCGGACGATCACAGGCGCCCAGCCAGGGCAGTAAAGACAGCGTGAAAAACAGGCACCAGACCCGTGAAGAAAAGCAGCGCATGGGAAGCTCCCGAATTCTTGTAATGACGTGCCAGCATGGTGTCATGCGCACGGGTTATTGATCCAGCACAGGAATTGCGTCGGCATGGCTTGAGCCTTCACGCCGCAAGGGTGATGATAGAACGACATACTTGTTGAAGGTTGGAGACTGGATATGGCAGAACACGCGGCAACCGTTACCTGGCATCTGGCGCCCCGGGCAGAATTTTCGGCGCAGAACTACAACCAGGATCACGAGTGGACCTTTCCCGGCGGTGAAGTGGTGCCGGCCTCCTCGTCGCCGCATTACAACGGCACGGCCACCCGGGTTAACCCGGAAGAAGCCGTGATTGCCGCCTTGTCGAGCTGCCACATGCTGACCTTCCTGGCGCTGGCGGCGAAAAAGCAGCTGCGTGTGCTCAGCTACCTGGACCGTGCCAGTGGCACCCTGGGCAAGAACGACGCAGGCAAGATGTCCCTGACCGAGATCACCCTGCGCCCGCGCGTGGTGTTTGCCGACGAGGCCAGCCCGGATGAGGCGACCCTTCGCGCCCTGCACGAGGAAGCCCACGACCGCTGCTTTATCGCCAATACCCTGAACGCGAAGATGACCCTGGAGCCGGAGATTATCGACCTCTGACCCCGGGCAACGTGACCCGCTGGTCAGCCTTGCCGGGCAAATGGCCCGGCCGGGCGGTCGCTCCCTGACGGGCTTTTCCTTACAATCGTGCCCCTAACACCGTTTGTCAGGGGCACTATCATGCTTGATCAAAGCGAAATCGAACTGTTTCGCGACAACCTCCGCAAATACCTGGAGAAGGAAATCCTTCCCCATTACGCCAAGTGGGAAAAGGAAGAGATCCTGCCCCGTGAGGTGTGGACCGGTCTGGGCGAAAACGGCTTCCTGTGTGTCGATGTGCCGGAAGAATACGGCGGCTACGGTGCTTCCTTCCGTCTTTCCGCCATCGTGGTGGAAGAAGCCTCGCGCATGGGCTTTGGCGGTCTCGCCTCCAACATCTCGGTGCATTCCGACATCGTTGCGCCCTACATCCTGCACCTGGGCACCGAAGAGCAGAAGCAGACCTGGCTGCCGAAAATGGTGACCGGTGAGGCCATCGGCGCCATCGGCATGACCGAGCCCGGTGCCGGTTCTGACCTTCAGGGCATGAAGACCCGCGCCGAGCGCGACGGCGATCATTTTCTGATCAACGGGCAGAAGACCTTCATCACCAATGGTCAGCATGCCAACGTGATTGTGCTGGCCACCAAGACCGACCCCAATGCCGGTGCCAAGGGGATGACCCTGTTCACCGTGGACACCTCCCTGCCCGGCTTTGCCCGTGGCCGCAATCTGGAAAAGATGGGCCACCACTGTGCAGACACCTCGGAGCTGTTTTTCGAGAACGTGAAGGTGGGTGCTGACCAGATTCTGGGCGGTGAAGGCAAGGGCTTCGCCAACCTGATGAACGAGCTGCCGCGCGAGCGTCTGATTCTGGCGATCGGTGCGGTGGGCGCGTGCGAAGGCATGATCGAGCGCACCATCGAGTATGTGCAGGAGCGCAAGGCGTTCGGCAAATCCATTGCCAGCTTCCAGAACACCCGCTTCAGCCTGGCGGACATGCAGGCCCAGGTCGCCGTGAACAAGGCCTTTGTCGCCCAGTGCACCGATGAATACGACCGTGGTGAACTGACGGCGGTGAATGCGTCCATTGCCAAGCTCACCACCACCGAGCTGCAAGGTGTGGTGGCTGACAAGTGCCTGCAACTGTTCGGTGGTTACGGCTACATGCAGGAGTACCCGATCTCCCGTGATTACGTGGATGCACGCATCCAGCGCATTTACGGCGGTACCAGTGAGGTGATGAAGGAAATCATTGCCCGCGACCTGCTCGGCCGCGCCTGATCCCTCAGGAGTGCCGGGCTTCGCACCGCGAAGCCCGGCTGCTTTCTCTTTCTTTTCCGCTCAGGCAGCCGCCGACCGCTTTGCCACCGCCCGCAGCACAATCCGGCACTGATTTTCCCCGTACTCCCGAATCGCTTCCGCCGCCGCCTCGGCGTTGCGCTGGGCCACGTTGGCCAGCAGACGCTGGAAGATGGTGATGGACACGCCGAACTCGGTGGTTTCTTCGGTCAGGGCGATATAGGAATAGCGCTGCAACAGCGGGATCATGTCGGCGATGGTGCGCGACATATACGTATTGCGGGCAAATTCCAGCATGGCGGGCAGGTAGTCGAATACCAGCTGATGCGCCCCCCCCACGTCTCCGGCTTCATAGCGTTCCTGCAACAGCGGCACCAGACGCGCCAGATGCTCCAGCTCATCCGGCCGCCAGTTGCGCGCGGCCCGGGCGGCCAGGTCTGCCAGCAACAGAAACAGGAAGTCGTACAGCTCCCGCACCTGCTCTTCGGTGATGTCGCACACCTTCGCCCCCCGCCGGGGCTGAATCTCGATCAGATGCCGGTTCTCCAGCACCCGGAAAGCCTCTCGGAGTGAGTTGGTGCTTACATTCAAGGACTTGGCCAGCTCGGCTTCCGGCAGCTTGGCCCCCGGGGCCAGTTCACCCTTGATGATCCTGTCTCCCAGGTGTTCGGCGATCTGTTCACTCAGACTGATGGCTTTCAGCGGCATGGGGCCTCCTTTGACTGGCGACAGTATAACCATTCACCGTTACCTGCGCATTACATGAATTGTTTGACACCTCAATTCTTCAGGTATAGTCTCGACCATGACAGTGAGCGATGGCAGGGATGGGCCCTGCCCGGGAGAGCAATCATGTTTGAACGTCTCAGCTCGGATCTTGTGATCCAATTCAAGCGTTACGGCTACTGGCTGGTGCTGGTGGTGCCGGCCATCGGCGCCCTGTGTGCCTGGCAGATCATGAATTCCACGGCCCCGAACTTCTGGGCCTTCTTCCCCATCCTGTTCACCTTCGGCATCGTGCCGGTGCTGGACTACCTCGTTGGCAAGGACCCGGCCAACCCGGACGAGGCCGAGCAGGTGCCCGCGATGTCCAACGAGATCTATTACCGCGTGCTGACGCTGATGTGTCTGCCGCTGCACCTGGCGATCCTCGGCTTTGCGGGCTACGCCTTCGTCAATGCCGAACTGTCGCTGTTCGGGCAGTTAGGCTGGCTGATGTCCGTGGGTGTGATGGGGGGCATCATCGCCATCAATATCGGCCATGAGCTGATCCACAAGGACCCGAAAATCGAGAACTGGGCAGGCGGCCTGTTCCTGGCCTCCGTGACCTATGCAGGCTTCAAGGTGGAACACGTGCGCGGTCATCATGTGCATGTGTCCACGCCGGAAGACGCCAGCTCGTCGCGTTACAACCAGAGCATCTACAACTTCCTGCCGAAAGCCTTCGCGCGCAATTTCATGGCCGCCTGGCGTCTGGAAGCGCAGCGCCTGAAGCGCAAGGGTCAGTCGCCGTTGAGCGTCAACAACGAACTGATCTGGTGGTATGCCATTTCCCTGGGTTTTGCCGTGGCCTTTTATGCCGCCTTCGGCTGGATGGGTGTGCTGTTCTTTGCTGCGCAGAGCTTCTTCGCCGCCACCACGCTGGAAGTGATCAACTACATCGAACACTACGGCCTGCACCGTCGTGAGCTGGAAAACGGTCGCTTCGAACGCGTCACCCCGGCCCACAGCTGGAACAGCAACTACCTGCTGACCAACATGTTCCTGTTCCACCTGCAGCGTCACAGCGATCACCACGCCTATGCCAAGCGTCGCTACCAGGTGCTGCGCCACTACGACGAAAGCCCGCAGCTGCCCGGTGGTTATGCCTCCATGTTCGTGCTGGCCCTGATCCCGCCGCTGTGGAAAAAAGTGATGAACCCGCGCGTGGAAGCCTACTACGAAGGCGAAATGGACCAGCTGTTCCGCGAAGGCAAGCGCGTCAACAACATCGCGACCTCCTGAGCAGGTTGCAAAAAGAGCATGACTGGCAGGCTCTCCGTGTCTGCAAGTGATTTGGGTGCTGCATGAACCGCTGAGGGGCGAGTTTTTGGCACCACTCCGTCAAAGCCGGCGCTCCCCCGCCGGCTCTCTTTTTTGCTGTGATGGTGTGATTTACTGCCGCCAGAACAGCGGCATGAACAGTACCAGCATGGTAAAGACTTCCAGACGGCCAAGGAGCATGGCGAAGCACATCAGCCATTTGGCGAAGGTGCTGACCTCACTGAAGCCGCTGGCGACGCCTTCGATGCCCACGCCCAGGTTGTTGAGTGAGGCGGTGGTGGTGGATAGCGCGGTGCCTGCATCCATGCCGGTCATCATGAACAGCAGGGTGATGATCACCGCGACGGTGATGTAGACGCCGACAAACCCCCACACCGCTTGCAGTACGCGATCGTCAGCAGCGCGGCGGCCGAAGCGCACGGCGAAAACACCGGTGGGATAAATCAGCCGCCGCAATTCGCGCAGGCTGTGGTGGAACACCAGCGCCGCGCGGATGATTTTCATGCCGCCGCCGGTGGAGCCCGCGCAACCGCCGAGGAAGCTGGTCAGCACTAGCAGATAGGGAACATAGCTCGGCCAGGCGGCGGCATCGGTGCTGGTCAGGCCGGTACCGGTGCTGAATGACAGCGACTGGAACAGCGCATGGCGCAGGGTGGTCAGCGCATCGCCCTGATAGATATTGAACAGCCACAGGCCGCCGGCAATAAAGCTCACATACAAGGTCAGCATGCCGACGAAAAAGCGGAACTCGGGATCCATGATGTAGGCGGCCACGCTGCGCCCGCGCCAGACCGCAAAGTGCAGCGCAAAGCTCACCGCACCGAGAAAGATAAACAGGCAGGCAATCATATCGATCACTGCGCTGTCGAAATGCGCCATGCTGGCGTCGTACATGCCGAAGCCGCCGGTGGACACGGTGCTGAAGCTGTGGCCGATGGCATCGAACCAGCTCATGCCGGCCCAGCGGTACAACAGGGCGCAGGCGATGGTGAAGGCGACATAGATGATCCACAGCGCCTTGGCTGTTTCGGCAATGCGCGGCGTCAGCTTGGCCTCTTTCATGGGCCCGGGAATTTCGGCCTTGAACAACTGCATGCCGCCGACGCCGAGCATGGGCAGGATGGCGATGGCGAGTACGATGATGCCCATGCCGCCCAGCCATTGCAGTTGCTGGCGGTAATAACGCAGGGCATTGGGCAGGTCTTCAATGCCGGTGAGCACCGTGGCGCCGGTGGTGGTGAGGCCGGAGATGGCCTCAAACACCGCATCGGTGACGCTCAGATCCAGTGCCGGACTCAGCAGTAGCGGTACGGCGCCGATGCTGCCGAGCACGGCCCAGAACAGGGTGACCACCAGAAAGCCGTCACGGGTTTGCAGTTCGGCCTTGTGCCGCCACACCGGCAGCCACATCAACAGGCCGAGCACAAAGATGATGCCGAAACTGCCGAGAAAGGCCAGCTCGCTGCCGTCCTGGTAATACCAGGCCACCACTACTGGCGGCACCATGGAGAAGCTGAACACCATCAGCAGGATGCCGAGAATTCTGGCGATCAGCGCGTAATGCATGGCGGCCCGTCCGGATGCCTAGAAAAAAGTGAAGCCCACCTGGAACAGCTTTTCCACATCGATGATGCGGCGCCGGTCCATGAGGAACAGAATCACGTGATCGTCCTGTTCGATCACGATGTCATCGTGGGCGATCAGTACTTTTTCACCACGCACGATGGCGCCGATGGTGGTGCCTTCCGGCAGATCGATGTCCTCGATCATGCGCCCCACCACCTTCGAGCTGCGCGCGTCGCCATGGGCAATCGCCTCGATGGCTTCGGCGGCCCCACGGCGCAGGGAATGCACACTCACCACATCGCCACGGCGCACATGGGTCAGCAGGTTGCCGATGGTGGCCTGCTGCGGTGATACGGCGATATCAATGTCGTGCCCCTGCACCAGATCCACATAGGCGGGATTGCTGATCAGCGTCATCACTTTGCGCGCGCCGAGCCGCTTGGCCAGCAGCGACGACATGATGTTGGCTTCGTCGTCGTTGGTCAGAGCGCAGAACACATCGGTGTTTTCGATATTGGCTTTCAGCAACTGGTCGCGATCGGTCACCAGCCCTTGCAGCACCACCGAGCGTTGCAGGTTTTCCGACAGCCAGGCGCAGCGATCCGGCATGCGCTCGATCAGCTTGACGTTGTAACGGTGTTCCATGCCCTTGGCCAGGCGATAACCGATATTGCCGCCGCCGGCGATGACGATGCGCTTGTAGTTGTGTTCCAGCCGCCGCAGCTCGCTCATCACGGCGCGAATATCGTTGCGCGCGGCGACAAAGAAGACTTCGTCGTCGGCTTCGATCACGGTATTGCCTTCCGGCAGGATCGGCCGGTTGCGACGGAAAATAGCCGCCACGCGGGTGTCCACGTTGGGCATGTGCTTGCGCAGTTCGCGCAGTTCGTTGCCCACCAGCGGGCCGCCGTAATAGGCGCGCACCGCCACCAGCTGCACGCGGCCGCCGGCAAAGTTCACCACCTGCAAGGCGCCGGGCAGATCAATCAGGCGGCGAATGTAATCGGTGACCACCTGCTCGGGGCTGATGATTACATCAATGGGAATGGCGTCGTTGCGGAACAGCTTTTCCTTGTGCACGTAACTGGCCGCGCGAATCCGGGCAATCTTGGTGGGCGTGCGGAACAGCGAATACGCCACCTGGCAGGCGACCATGTTGACCTCGTCACTGTTGGTGACGGCGATCAGCATGTCGGCATCTTCGGCGCCAGCCTGGCGCAACACGTTCGGGTAGGAGCCGCGCCCGGTGACGGTGCGGATATCAATGCGGTCGCTGAGCTCGCGCAGGCGGTCGGCGTCGGTGTCGATCACCGTGATGTCGTTGCGTTCCCCGGCCAGATTTTCCGCCAGGGTGCCGCCCACCTGGCCCGCGCCCAGAATGATGATCTTCATTCGTTTGCGCCCTCAGGCCTTGCGCAGGCGGGCCAGATAGAAGCCATCGTGTGCCCCGTCCGCGGGTAGCAGTTGTTGGCCTGCTTCCACTGCCACATCACCGTCGACCTGTGCCGTGTCATCCCGTGCATCCCCCTGCCGGGCAAGAAAGGCGCTGACCTGCGCGGCGTTCTCCTGCATCAGTGTCGAGCAGGTGGCGTAGACCAGCAGACCCCCGGGTCTGATAAGCGGCCATAATGCATCCAGCATGCGGGCCTGTAAACCGGCCAGCGCCGGGATGTCGGCGGCGCGCCGATGCCATTTCACATCGGGCTGGCGCCGCAGGATGCCGGTGGCGGAACAGGGCGCGTCCAGCAGGATGGCGTCGAAGGGTGTGCCGTCCCACCAGCCGGACGGGTCGGCGGCGTCCCCGGCCAGCACTGTGGCCTGCGCACCCAGGCGGTCCAGATTGCTGCGCACCCGATCCAGGCGCGCGGCGTCGTTGTCCAGGGCGATCAGGGTGGCGTCGGGAAAACGCTCCGCCAGTTGCCCGGTCTTGCCGCCGGGGGCCGCGCAGGCATCCAGTAAACGACCCTGCGCGGGTGCCTCGATCAGCTCGGCGGGCAACTGCGCCGCTTCGTCCTGCACCGAGAAGACGCCGTCATCGAAACCCGGCAGCGCAGCCACCGGCAGGGCGTCATCCAGATAGAACGCAAACGGCGCCAGGCGGCCGGGATGGTGGGCAATGCCCGCGGCGTGCAGGCGTGCCGACAGGGAGGCCGCGTCGCCGTGCTGGCGGTTGCCGCGCAGGGTCATGGGCGCCGGGACCACGCTGGCCTGGGCCATGCGGGTGGCGGCCTCCTCGCCCCAGTCGGCGCACCACTGCTGCCACAGCCAGTCCGGCAGGGAGCAGGCCACCGGCACCGGCAAGGCGGCGCGCACGTTATCCACGTTGCTGCGACCGGCCTTGCGCAGCAGCGCATTGCTCAGGCCGGCGGCCCAGGGGGCGTTCAGGCTGCGGCACAGATCCGGGTAGGCATTGACCACCGCATGGGCCGGGCGCGTACTGAACCAGAGTTCATAAAGGCCGCACAACAGCGCCAGCCGCACCGCCCGGGCACTGGCCTTGAGCGGCTTGTCCATGGCGGTGTCCAGCCAGTGATCCAGCAGCCGGTAATGGCGACACACGCCAAAGCACAGATCACTGACCAGGCCGCGATCCGACGGGCTCAGGTCGGCACGCACGCTGGCGAGCACCTCGCGCAGGCTGCGGCCCTGGCCATCGGCGGGCAGGATTTCGCTCAGCAGCACCACGGCCAGATGACGCGGCTCGGTCGGGCGCGTAACGGCGCGGCGATGACGGGGGTTGGATGAACGGGGGCGGCGGCTCACGCGCCGGGCTCCGTCGGGGCGAGGCCGAATTGCTGGCCCGGCCGCAGGGCGTCGGGGCGACCGCGCAGCAGGTCGGGCACCGGCATGGCTTTCTTGCCCGGCATTTGCAGGTGAGTCAGGGTGAGCACGCCGTCGCCGCAGGCCACATCAATACCGGCCGGTTGCACCGCCACGACGGTGCCGGGGGGCTTGTTTTGGTCTGTGTTCGCGCTGTCGGCCAGATGGCTGCCCCACACCCGCAGGGTGTCGCCGTCGAGCGTAGTCCAGGCCACCGGCCAGGGATTGAAGGCGCGCACCTGGTCGTGCAGCGCCCGGGCGTCGCGCGACCAGTCCAGTCGGGCTTCGTCCTTGGTCAGCTTGTGGGCATAGGTGACGCCCTCCTCCGGCTGCGCCTCGGCGCTGGCCTGAAACGCGGGCAAATCATCCAGTACCGTCACCAGGGCTTCAGCACCCAGCTCGGCAATGCGCTGGTACAGGCTGCCGCCGGTGTCTTCGGCGGTGATGGGCGTGCGCACCTTGTGCAGCATGGGCCCGGTGTCCAGGCCCACGTCCATCTGCATGATGGTGACGCCGCTCTCGTTATCACCTGCCGCAATGGCCCGGTGTACCGGCGCGGCCCCGCGCCAGCGCGGCAGTAGTGAGCCATGCACATTGAGGCAGCCGTGGTGGGGTATCTCCAGCACCGCTTTCGGAATGATCAGCCCGTAGGCCACCACCACCATCACGTCGGCATCGAAGTCGCGCAGTTGTGTGTGAATGGCCGGGTCTTTCAATTTCTCCGGCTGCAACACGGGCAACTGATGCTGTTCCGCCAGCTGCTTGACCTCGCTGGCCACCAGCTTGCGACCGCGCCCGGCGGGACGATCCGGCTGGGTCAGCACCGCCACCACCTGGTGGTCGCTGGCCAGAAGGGCCGCCAGCGACGTTGCGGCGAAATCCGGCGTGCCGGCAAAAATGATGCGCAAGGGTCAGGCTCCCCGGGTGATTGGATAGCGATTCGGTGCCGATCAGGCGCGCTGGCGGTGAACCTTTTCCAGCTTTTTCCGGATCCGGTCGCGCTTCAGGCGCGAGATGTGATCGACGAACAGCTTGCCGTCGAGGTGATCGATCTCGTGTTGCAGGCACACGGCCAGCAGGCCGTCGCACTCCATCTCGAAGGGCTCGCCATTGCGGTCCAGAGCCCGCACCTTGATGCGGTCCGGGCGCTCCACGGTTTCATAGAAGCCGGGCACCGACAGGCAGCCTTCATCATAGGTTTTGGTCTCGCCGGTGAGCGGCGTGACCTCGGGGTTGATGAACACCATCGGCTCGTTGTGCTCGTCGGAGACATCCAGCACCAGCAGGCGCTTGTGCACGTTCACCTGCGAGGCGGCCAGACCGATCCCGGGCGCGGCGTACATGGTTTCAAACATGTCGTCGATCAGTTTGCGAAGCTCGTCATCCACCTTTTCCACCGGCTTTGCTACCGTGCGCAAGCGGGGGTCCGGGAATTCGAGAATGTCCAGTAACGCCATAAGGGGTGTCCCGTTGTTCCAGTAACACTCTAAATTTGGTTGCTAAATCTATGATCGTGTTGCTAATATCGGTCGAAAATCGTACTACGAACAGGCTTGCCTGTGGGGGACGATCGAGAACAATGATAAAAGGAATCCGGCAATGATGAAATCGCTGCTGCGCGCCGTATCGGCGGCCGCTCTGCTTGCTGCATGGGGCTTGGCCAGTGCTCAGGTGGCGCTGCGCGACAACCACCCGGACGTCTACTACGTCAAACCGGGTGATACCCTGTGGGACATCTCGAGCACCTTCCTCAGCAATCCCTGGCAATGGCCGGAGCTGTGGCACGGCAATGATGCCATCGACAACCCGCACCTGATCTACCCCGGCGACGTGATCCGCCTGCGTATGGTGGAAGGCCGCCCGCAACTGGATGTCGAGCGCGCCGTGCGTGTGGCCCCGGATGAAGACGGCGTGGTACGCCTGTCGCCCCAAGCCCGCATCCTGCCGTTGGCCACCGCCATTCCCGCCATCCCGCTGGGCAACATCCAGACCTTCCTGCGCGAGGCCCTGGTGCTCAGCCGTGAAGAACTGGCCCAGTCGCCCTACATCGTCGGCGGCACCGACCGCCGGGTGATCTACGGCCAGGGTGATCTGGTATACGCCCGCGATGTGGTCAGCCAGTGGGAAGACCTGATCCAGGATTACGGCTTCTACCGCGTGGGCGAACGTTATGTAGACCCCGAGACCAACGAGATTCTGGGCCATGAAGCCCTGCAGATCGGCACCGGCCGGGTGACCGCCCACGACGGCGAGATCCTGACCCTGCGCGTGCAGCGCTCCACCGAAGAGCTGCGGGCCCAGGACCGGGTGCTGATCAGCCCCGAGCGCCGCCTGCAGTCCACCTTCTACCCGGCCGCGCCGGATGAAGAAGTGGGCGCCCGCATCATCCGCTTCTTCGACCGCCTGAACAGCGTGGCCCGCAACGACGTGGTGGTGATCAACCGTGGTTCCCGCGAGGGCCTGCGCGAAGGGCACGTGCTGGATGTGTTCCAGCAGGGTGAAGCCGTGCGCGATCGCGACCGCAACGAGATGATCCGCCTGCCGGATTCCAAGTCCGGCACCATGATCCTGTTCCGCGTATTCGAGAAGGTGTCCTACGGCCTGATTATCGAATCCACCCGGCCGATCTACATGCAGGACATCGTGCGCAACCCGTCTACCCTGTAAGCCTGAATCTCTTCTGAACACCGGGGCCGCGCACGGATCGCGCGGTCGCCAACATTGCTGAAGCATAGTGGAGCACACCATGGATGGTTTCACCCGGCGCCTCGCGCTGTCGCTGGCCTTTGATACGGCCGCCCCCCGACTCGGCCCCCTGCTCAACGCCCACCGCCATGATCCGGTGACCGATAACGGCCACGGCCTGCCGTGCCCGTTGCTGGACGACACCGGCCTGCCTGATCCGGAGCGGCTGAAAGCCTGGCTGCCCCCGGCCCTGCGCCAGCGACCGCCTGTCGCCAGCGCGCGCCTGCAGGCCTGGGCCGAGCAACTGCGCCGCGAGGGCTGGCAGCTCATTGCCCTGACCGACCCCCATTATCCGCCGCTGTTGGCGGCACTGCCGGATGCCCCGGGGCTGCTGTTCGTGCGCGGCGACGCGACCCTGCTGGACGCACCGCAACTGGCCATGGTGGGCGCCCGCAATGCCTCGCCGGAAGGTCTGGGCCACGCGCATCGCTTCGCCGCCGCCCTGGCGGACAAGGGCTTCGTGATCAGCAGCGGCCTGGCGCTGGGTATCGACGCCGCCGCCCACGAAGGCGCCCTGACCCGGGGCCAGACCCTGGCGGTGATGGGCGGCGGGCCGGACCGCATTTACCCGCCGCGTCATGCAAGTCTGGCGGCCCGCATTGTCGATCAGGGCGGCGCCCTGGTGACCGAATACCCGCCGGGCATGGCGCCGCGCAAGGAGCACTTTCCGCTGCGCAACCGGATCATCAGTGGGCTGTCCCTGGGCGTGATCGTGGTGGAAGCCGCCCTGCGCTCCGGCTCCCTGATTACTGCCCGGCTGGCGGCGGAACAGGGCCGCGCCGTGTTCGCCATCCCCGGCGCGCTGAACAATCCCCTCAGTCGAGGCTGCCACCGGCTGCTGCGCGATGGCGCCCACTGGCTGGAAAGTCTGGAAGATGTGACCGCCCACTTCAGCGATTTCACCGCCCTGGCGGCCAGCCTGGACAACGACAGTGCCCAGACCGTCCTGCCGCTGCCTCCTGCCTCCGGCGTACTGCCACTCCTGCACAGCGGTGTGAATACGCTGGACGAACTCGCCACGCGCACCGGGCAGAGCGTCGCCGAGCTGGCCGCCGAACTGGCGCGGCTGGAATTCAGCGGCCAGGTGCGGCGGGTGCCCGGCGGCTATGCGCGCACATGAGCCTTGATTCCCCGGCCGCGGGCTTGGCATTACACTGGGCACCCCGTTACCAGCCTGACGCCGATATCTGCCATGTCCGAGTTCGCTGTACCCGCTCCCGTTGCCCTGGCCGCCCGTGTCATCCGGGGCGGCGGCGTGATCGCCTACCCCACTGAAGCGGTTTACGGCCTGGGGTGCGACCCGGCCAATGAAGCGGCCGTGTTGCGGTTGCTGGAGATCAAGGAGCGCCCGGTGCACAAGGGGCTGATCCTGCTGGGCGCCGATGCCGCGCAACTGCGCCCCTGGATCGAGGTCAGCGATGCCGACCTGGCGCGCATGAATGAGCGCTGGCCCGGGCCGGTGACCTGGGTGGTGCCCGCCAGTGCGCGCGTGCCGAGCTGGGTGCGCGGCGAGCACACCACCGTGGCGGTGCGCGTGAGCGGCCACCCGCTGGCGCGCGCCATCGCTGCCGCAGCGGGCACACCGATCATTTCCACCAGCGCCAACCTGAGCGGTCGCCCCTCCGCGCGCAATCGTTTTCAGGTGGCGCGGCAACTGGGCGACCGGCTGGATCTGATCGTCAACGGCGAGTGCAACCTGGCGCGCCGCCCGTCTGCTATCATTGACCTCGCCAGCGGCGCCCACCTGCGCCGCTGAGCTCCGGCCCACCCGGCCCCGGCCGGCACAGCAACAAGAGATCACACCTTCATGTCCCAGATTGAACCGAACGCCGTCAAAACCTATCTGCTCGACCTGCAAGATCGCATCTGCGCCGAGCTGAGCGAGGAAGACGGCGGCGGCCGTTTTGTCGAAGACAGCTGGACCCGTGAAGAAGGCGGTGGCGGTCGCTCCCGCGTGCTGACCCAGGGCGCCGTAATCGAAAAAGGCGGCGTCAATTTTTCTCACGTGTTCGGCACGCAACTGCCGCCTTCGGCCACCGCCGCCCGGCCAGAGCTTGCCGGGCGCAGCTTCCAGGCCATGGGCGTGTCGCTGGTGATTCACCCGCACAACCCCTACGTGCCCACCAGCCACGCCAACGTGCGTTTCTTTATCGCTGAAAAGCCCGGCGAAGCGCCGGTATGGTGGTTCGGTGGCGGCTTCGACCTGACGCCCTACTATGGTTTTGAAGAAGACGTGCGCCACTGGCACCAGACCGCCCATGACGCCTGCGCGCCGTTTGGCGACGACATCTATCCGCGCTTCAAGCAATGGTGCGATGACTACTTTTTCCTGAAACACCGCAACGAACCGCGCGGTGTGGGCGGGTTGTTTTTTGATGACCTGAACGACGCCGGTTTCGACGACAGCTTTGCCCTGATGCGCAGCATCGGTGACGCCTACATTCAGGCCTACCGGCCGATCATGGCACGGCGCAAGGACCAGCCGTTCAGCGAGCGCGAGCGTCAGTTCCAGCTCTATCGCCGCGGCCGCTATGTGGAATTCAATCTGGTCTACGATCGCGGCACCCTGTTCGGCCTGCAATCCGGAGGCCGCACCGAATCCATCCTGATGTCCCTGCCGCCCCTGGTGCGCTGGGATTACGACTGGCAGCCGGAACCGGGCACACCGGAAGCGGCGTTGTATGACCAGTTTCTGATTCATCGGGAGTGGATCTGATGGCGCGCTACGCCGTATTCGGCAACCCGATTGCCCACTCAAAGTCGCCGCAGATTCATCAGGCGTTCGCCGCCCAGCGCGGTGCCGAGCTGGTGTATGAACGCATCGCCGCGCCGCTGGAAGGATTTGCAGACGCTGTGGCGGAGTTCTTTGCCACCGACGGTGCGGGCGCCAACGTGACGGTGCCGTTCAAGGAGCAGGCCTTTGCCCTGTGCGCCGTGCGTACCGAACGCGCCGAACTGGCCGGTGCCGTGAATACCCTGTGGCAGGAAGACGGCCAACTGCACGGCGACAACACCGACGGCGCCGGCTTGCTGGCGGACATTCGCGACAATCTGCACTGGCCGGTGAAAGGCCGCCGCGTGTTGATATTGGGCGCCGGTGGCGCCGTGCGCGGCGTGCTCGGCCCACTGCTGGCGGAACATCCGGCCAGCCTGACCATCGCCAACCGCACCCCGGACAAGGCCCACGCCCTGGCCGCGCTTGCAAAAAAATCCAAAATCGGTGGCCCCACTCCCCCGCTTATCGAAAGCTGCGGCTATGATCAATTGCAGGATGAATTTGATCTGGTGATCAATGGCACCTCGGCGGGCCTCAGCGGCGCCATGCCTGATCTGCCTGACACGCTGCTGACAGCGTCTGGCCAGGCTTATGACATGGTGTATGGCAACGAACCCACCGTATTCATGCGCTGGGCGGCAGCACGCGGCGCGGCCACCGCCGACGGCCTGGGCATGCTGGTGGAACAGGCCGCCGAAGCTTTCGCCCGCTGGCACGGCTGGCGCCCCGCCACGGCCCCGGTGATCGCCGCTTTGCGCCAACCCGTCTGATGGCGATGCGGGCGCTTTAAAAAACCGGCATGGCAATTTCGCCTGGCAACGTAAGGACGACTCATGCACCGCATCAGGATTGGTCCCGCATCAGCGTCGCTATGCCTGCTCCTTGCCTCCCTCAGCGCGCAGGCGGGCGTCCTCAATATTGCCTGGGACAACGACCTGCTCACCGGCGAAGACAAGGGTTACACCAACGGTGTGCGGATCTCTTACCTGAGCGGCACCGCAGAGCGTAACGACACCTGCCGCTTGTGCCTGCCGCGCCGCGCCCGTGACAGCTTCGGCTGGCTGCCCGGCATCGGCAACCCCGACCGCGACCACGCCCTGAGCGTGTCATTGATCCAGCTGATGGTGACCCCGGAAGACATCGAGGCCGAAGCGCCGCAGTTCGATGATGTGCCCTATGTCGGCCTGGCCGCCATCGAGACCACGCTGTTTTCCTGGAATCGCCAGCACCTGGTGGGCTACGGTCTGCTGGTGGGTCACACCGGGCCGGACTCTGGCGCCAAACGCAGCCAGGAATGGGTGCACAAGGTCACCGGCAGCAGCAACCCGAAAGGCTGGGACAACCAGCTGGGGCCGGATGTGGTGGGCGGGCTGCATGCGCTGTATGCCAATCGCTTTTACAGCAGCGGCGCGAACGGCCTCCAGAACGAACTGGTGTGGTCGGCGGGTACGCGCCTGAGCACCTTTATCACCAGCGCCGAAACCGGCCTGTTCTGGCGCATCGGCCACAATCTGCCCGGCAACTTCGTGCCGGAATATGCCGGTTTGTCGTCCACCATCGGCCTGCCCGGCCTGCTGGATATCCCCGGCCCTGGCTGGTCGCTGTTTGCCGGGCTGAGCGGTGAGGGCATTGCCTACAACTACATCGAAGATCGCGGCAGCGACTACGCCTTCCGCCAACGCCACTTTATCGGCGGCCTCAGCCTGGGTGGCTCGGTGCACACCGAAAGCTTCCAGTTCGCCCTGACCCTGCGCGCCACCACCTCCCCCACGGAAACCAACAAGGACCCGATGAGCTTCGGCACCCTGTCGTTTACCTGGCGGTTGTGAGGCTCAGCCCTCCTCGGCCAGATACTGGTCTTTCAGCTTTACGTAATTGCCAGCCACATAGGGCAGGAAATCCAGCTCCTCCTGGGTCAGCGGGCGCACCGACTGGGCCGGTTTGCCGCGATACAGGTAGCCCGGGCGCAGCGACTTGCCCGGGGGCACCAGCGAGCCTGCCGCCAGGATCACATCGTCGCCGATGCGGGCGCCGTCCATCACGATGGCCTGCATACCGATCATGACCCGATTGCCGATATGGCAGCCATGCAGCATCGCCTGGTGAGCAATTGTCACATCATCGCCGATAGTGAGCGCAAACCCACCCGGGTTGAATCGAGAGTCGTGGGTGATATGCAGCACGGCGTTGTCCTGCACGCTGCAGCGCGCTCCCAGCTCGATAAAGTGCATGTCGCCCCGGATCACCGCGCAGGGCCACACCGAACAATCCGGCCCCAGGGTGACATCCCCGATCACCTGCGCCGACGGGTCCACCCACACCCCTTCCCCCAGTTGCGGGGTCTTGCCAGCGAATGTGCGTACTGTCATGGGGAGTCCTCCGGATTATGAGTGCAGAACGGCGTGACGCATGGCGCCCACCTGCTTCACGGTAAAGTCGCTCAGCGATGCCGACAAGCCATGCTTCTGGCATAGCGTAGCGCACTGCCCCAGCGCGGCATCCACCTGCTCGATGATCTGCGCCGCAGTGCGCGGCGGTACGTCCGCCACGCGCGCCAGGGCGTTCAGGTCTTCCCGGTGTATGCCGTCGCGCTTGCCATTGAGGCTCATTTGATGAGCGTGGGTAAAACGGCCGTCAGGATTCCAGGAAAACGTCAGGTCGAAGGCTGGCGATAATTGCCACTGGCCCTGCTTGTCCATCAGAAAAGCGATGTTCTTGGTGTGGTCGTCGCGGTTGCAGCCCAGCACATTGAAGACCACGCGCCGAAACTGCTCCTGCATGGCCTTGCGCCCGAGCCGCAGCTGTTTCATCAATTGGAAGAGCGCCTCATAGCTGGTTTGCCCCGGAGCGTTATAGTCATGATGGCCCAGCGCGCACAGGGACTGCATCAGCAACTTGCCACCCTCCTGAGGGCGATCAAAGCGCCGTGTCATGAAATGGCTGCGACCATTTTCGTGAAGTAACCGGCATTCGCTCATTGAGATGCCTGCGGCGCGTGCCATCTCATAGTAAATGTACTCGCGGATGCCATACCCTTGGGGGTCCGCTTCGGCTTCCCTGTCGCGATTGCCGCTGATCCCATCAAGTTTGAGTATCCAGTGCTGGAAGCCCGGGGGCAGATCAGACTGGCCTGCGCGCACCTCGCCGCTATCCGGGTTCCAGGCGATCACGGCCTTGGCGCGCGCGCCACCTGCAGAGGTGCCCACCTGGATGATGGCGCGCATCTCGTCTGGTGTAATCCGCTCGTGCAGTGTGGCCCGTTGTTGCTGGCGTGCGTTGAGCACCTGATTGCTGACAGACACCAGCTCCGCGACATCAAGGGGGATATCTTCGGCGTCCGGTGGACCTGCCGCAGGCTCGAACTCGAGGGCGCCCATCCCGCGCTTGCCGACATAGCACAGACGCTCGACCGGGTTGGCGCTGTCGGCTGTGCGACCCTGTCGGGCCAGCCAGGCATCGAACAACGCATGGCCGAACTTGTCCGGCAGCGAGTCGGCGAGCAGCCCCGGCAAGCCATGGAAGGTATCCCGATTCAGTGCGCTGAATCGGAAGGGCGCCTTGCGCAGGGGCATCTTCAATGGGGCAATCTCGATTCCCCGCTCAATAAAACCGGGCGCATACTGGAAATCCGCCAGGGAAGCCTCGCTATCCCAGGCCACGACGCCGACTTCGGCTCCCCATAGCATGACCTTGGCGACCTCCACACTCATGGCTCCGGCTCCTGGTCTTCTGGCCATCGGGGCGTAGTCTCGGCAATGCCCGGAGAGGAGGTGTGGCGAACGCGCTGGGGCAGTTTTCCCTGTTCGTGAGCATAGCGCAGCAACGGAGAGCGCGCCGGATCAGGCAGTACCTGGTCCAGTGTGTCGAGCAAGTCCAGCGCCCGAAGCACCGCCAGGAATTCAGGCAGCTTGACCGGCCTTCCCTGCTCGATCTTGCTCAGCGTACTGCGGGATACCCGTGCACGGTCCGCCAGCGTATCCTGTGTCCATTCGGCCTGGATGCGGTGCAGTCGCAGTCTGCGGCCCAGCTCGGCCAGCAGCGCGTCGTCAAAGAGTTCGGCAAGCTTCATGATGGTTGCCTCGCCTGTAGGTAATAAGGCTCTGACGTATTGTTGCCCAATGCCTCTGGCTGCGCAAACTTAATGCTTTCGATCGGAGTCATTATAGTAAATATGATGGTCTATGTGTTCGATTGCAGTCATTATGGGGGCCTTTCAGTGTTGCCCGAGGGCTTGAACCTGCTGCTGCCGCCCCCACTCTGTCCAATGTGTAGATGTCCGAATTTGCCGAGGAGCCCCGCATGTCCAGCAACCCCCTGATCGATTACCCCGGCCTGCCGCCGTTTTCTGCCATCAAGCCCGAGCAGGTGGAGCCCGCGGTGGACGCGCTGATCGAATCCGGCCGGGCGCGGATCAAGGCGCTGCTGGCGGACGGCGGCCCCTGGACCTGGGCCTCGCTGGTGCAGGCGCTGGATGAAGAAGATGACCGCCTGAGCAAGGCCTTCGGCCCCGTGGGGCACCTGAACGCCGTGGCCCAGACGGATGCCCTGCGTAATGCCTACAACGCCTGCCTGCCCAAACTGTCGGAATACGGCACCGAGACCGGCCAGAACGCCGAGCTGTTTGCCGCCTACCAGAGCGTGCGCGACAGCGAGGAATACGCCCGCCTGACCCCCGCCCAGCAAAAGGACCTGGACGACACCCTGCGTGACTTCCGCCTGTCTGGTGTGGACCTGCCCGTGGAGCGCAAGGCCGAATACATGGCCAACAGCAAGCGGCTGTCTGAACTGACCTCGCGCTTCTCTGACAATGTGCTGGACGCCACCCAAAGCTGGCGCAAGCACGTGACCGACGAGCGCGAACTGGACGGCCTGCCCGACGTCGCCCGCGCCGGCGCCGCCGACAAGGCGAAGGAAGAAGGCCTGGACGGCTGGATGCTGACCCTGGACTTCCCCTGCTATTACGCCGTGATCTGCCACGCCACCAACCGCGCCCTGCGCGAAGAGATGTACCGCGCCCACTGCACCCGCGCCTCGGAAGAAGGCCCGGATGCCGGCAAGTTCGACAACAGCGCCCTGATGCGCGAGATCCTGCGCCTGCGCCACGAACAGGCCCGCCTGCTCGGCTTCAACAACTACGCTGAAAAGTCCCTGGCCACCAAGATGGCCCGCGACGTGGACGAAGTGCAGACCTTCCTGCGCGACCTGGCCCGCCGCGCCAAGCCCCAGGCCGAGAAAGAGCTGGCCGAACTGAAAGCCTTTGCGGCTGAAAACGGCGCGACGGACCTGCAACCCTGGGATATCGGCTTCTGGAGCGAACGCCTGCGCGAAGCCCGTTACAGCATCTCTGAAGAAGAGCTGCGCCCCTGGTTCCCCGCCGAAAAAGTGATCAACGGTATGTTCGCCGTGGTGGAGAAGCTGTTCGCCATCCGCATCCAGGCCAAAGACGGCGTGGACACCTGGCACCAGGACGTTCGCTACTACGACGTGTTCGATGACAGCGGCCAGCTGATCGCCGGCTTCTACCTGGACATGTATGCCCGCACCGGCAAACGCGGTGGCGCCTGGATGGACGACTGCCAGGTGCGTCGCCGCCGCCTGGACGGCAGCCTGCAACTGCCCGTAGCGTATCTGAGCTGCAACTTCGCCCCGCCCGCCGGCGGCAAGCCCGGCCTGCTGACCCACGACGAAGTGACCACCCTGTTCCATGAATTCGGCCACGGCCTGCACCACATGCTGACCGAACAGGACGTGAGCGGCATTTCCGGCATCAATGGCGTGGCCTGGGACGCCGTGGAGCTGCCCAGCCAGTTCATGGAGAACTGGTGCTGGACCGAAGAAGGCATCCGCCTGATTTCCGGCCACTATGAAACCGGCGAACCCCTGCCCCGCGAAAAGCTGGACAAGATGCTCGCCGCCAAGAACTTCCAGAGCGCCATGATGATGGTGCGCCAGCTGGAGTTTTCCCTGTTCGATATGCGCATCCACGCCGAATACAACGATCAGCTGGACATCCAGACCGTGCTCGACGAGGTGCGTGACGAAGTGGCCGTGATCAAGCCCCCCGCCTTCAACCGCTTCCAGAACGGCTTTGGCCACATCTTCGCCGGCGGCTACGCCGCAGGCTACTACAGCTACAAATGGGCCGAAGTGCTCTCTGCCGATGCCTACGCCCGCTTTGAAGAAGAAGGCGTGTTCAACCCCGACACCGGCCGCGACTTCCGCCAGCACATCCTGGCCATGGGCGGCAGCCAGGAGCCCATGGAACTGTTCAAGGCCTTCCGCGGCCGCGAACCCAGCGTGGAACCCCTGCTGCGCCACAGCGGCATCGCCGCATGAGCGTGAAACGCCGCTTTATCGCCGGCGCCACCTGCCCCGAGTGTGGCGCCGTGGACAAGATCGTGCGCGTGCAGGACGGCGACAGCCTGTGGATGGAGTGCGTGGCCTGCGATATGCGCAAGGACCTGGACGCTGAACCGGCGCCCGCCCCGACATCGCCAGAGGGCGGTGATGGGGGCGGGAGCAGCCCGGTGGTGTGGAAATCGGGCAAATAGGCCAATGATGGCAAAGTGCCATCACTTGAAATAAATATTCCTTCCGGTATTACTTACCTCACAGAAGAAATGAGACAGGGGTCACGTTGGGCGTGGCGCTTGTTTGTGGGGGGATCGTGCTTGGGGGAGTGCGATTTCTGGCGGTAGCGTGGGTGGGTTTGAGTAGATGAGCCGGCTTCCTATCACCGTGCCCTCAGTCATGTTGGCGAATTTGTTCTCTGTCTTCAGAGAGATATAAGTGCCATTTGAAGTGGGTTGATATGTGGATAGGCTGCGGGCGTCGTTATTCAATATATGCGCAGGCGTCCTAATACCAGTTAAGTTTTCCGCTCATCAGCCAGGAGGCAACATGGGAACATACTTTACGAGTTCAGGGTTCAGCAGCTGTGAGGTCGGCGGTTTCGTTGCTTCCGCGCTGCTTCACGATCTGAGGGTCAACAACTTTACCTTTACAAACTTTCCAGAAGTTGATGTCGCTTGGGACGATGACAATTTTCACATCACTCTCAAGGTTCAAGGAGCTAGCAGCTCAACCTTCAGTTTTGATTATAAAACTGTTAAATCTGAGGTTAAGCGATTTCGAGATAAAAAGGACGTAAGCGCCCCGGTTTTCGATGCCATCCAAAAGCATGCTGCTGAATTAGAGGGTGCGGTAGCAAAAACTTAACAATCGCAGGCACGGCGACGGCTTTTTCGTTGCGGCTTCGCCTCCACTACAAAGCCGCGCGTGCTGCGGGCGTTATGCAGACGGTTCTCTCGTTGCGAGAGTAATGGTTCAATAGAAGGAAATCTATGTTGCTGGTTTCTGAGCTAATTAAGGAACTTCAAGATATTCTTGAGGAACACGGGGAGATCGATATCCGAATTATCAATAGTGAGGGAGAAGCCGAGCAGGTTGAAGATATCGGCTATTTCGAAGACTTTAACCCCGTTAATAAGGAGAGCTATATTTATCTCTCGTCTTGATACGCGGCATATCGTACTGATGCCGGCTGGCAGCATCGTGCATGGCAAAATAGAGCCAAGGAGCGAAACTTGCTAGAAAATCTCGATGTCGTGGAAATTCTTGGTTTGGGCGTGATTGGTTTGGGCTTCCTGTTAGCGCTGTTGTCCTTTTTCTTGCTTTATAAGCAAATTGATGTCGGAACAGATCCAACCCTTGAAAGGCCACATTCTCCCATATACATGTTCTTGCTGTTTTCTGTGTTTCTCATAGCTATTGGCTTTCTGGCTCAATAGATAGCACCAAGAGCAGCTTAAATGCATAACAAGGTACCGGCAATTTGCCGCCTTCGGCTGCCGGACTCGCTACACTCGCCGTTGCAGGCGGCGTTACGTTGAAGGAACTGGTCAACCGTCATGACGCTGAAAGAGGCTTTACCCATCATCAGTATCTGCGTTTCTTTGGCTAGTTTTTGTATAGCTTTTTACGTCATGTTCCGTGATCGAACGAGATTTGATGTATCAGGGTCGTATAAGGAAAGCTTCGCGAACATGGTTGATGGAATTTACGTGAAGATCGTAAATTCTGGCCGTAGACCAATAACGCTTTATGCTCTGACGTTCGTCACCAGTAATGGCGAGGAACTGAAATTTAGAATCACTAAATCCATTGGCGAGCGGGCTGGCTCTCCGTTCGAGAGTCGAGATCTAAGTAATCCGTGTTTGAGTGAAAGCCAGTTTTTCGAATTTGTTCTTGATGGTACGAATTTCGATTTCGGAACTATTCACTTGGAATCACTGGCTTCCGTTGAAATTGAATCTTCAACTGGGGCTTCAAAGAAAATTAAAGGGCTGGCGGGCGCAGTCAAGAGAAATGCATCTCTCCTCAAGCCATCAACGTAACAATCGCAGGCACAGCGACGGCTTTTCCATTCCGGCTGCGCCTCCATTACAAAGCCGCGCGTGCTGCGGGCGTTATGTGCTACCTGTTATCGATCAATCTTGGATGACAAATGACAAAAAAATATAGGCTCACGTTGATAGCACTCTCGCTTATTACTCTGCTCATAGTCGGACGACTACTGACTGGGGGATTCTCCTTTATACTTGGTCAGTTTTGGTTTACGTCAGGATTACTTTTACTCGTATTGCTATCTCTTATAGACCAACCGCATTTTTCTAAAGATTCCAACATCTTTGTTAACGCGGTAACAGCGAGTATTTCGTTATTGCTTGTGGATGCGCCTGATAGAGATTTTGTCTACTGGGGATTTTTCTCTGTCACTATTTATCTACTATTTTCAAGTTACGGACTACTTTGGTTTCGCCAGCGACCTTTGGCTGATGAAAACAAATACATTCGATTCTTGTCTAGACTAAACCGAGAAATTGGAAAGCCGGAAGCACTTTTTTCTGCGTTCTTCTTGTGGGGTACTTATAAACAGTTCGGTGCGGATTCAAATGAGTTTGATGCATTGCTTGTTTTCTGGGTTGTTTTCACGATTCTCAATCTTCCATCCCTCGCGAGAGCTTTGGAGGATTTGATAACTCCGGAAAAATCAAATCAATCAAAAAGTGCGATAGGTCAAATTTTTGGAGTTAAATCTAAAAATACATTTCTGGTTAAACTGGCTCCAGCAATAAGTGGCTCTACTCAATGCCGGCCTTTTGACTTCGTTGAATTTAAGCATGGTCCTGAACAGCGGCCCCGGCGAGGTCTGATTATTGAAGAGTATATTCTGAACCAGGAGAGCTGGGTTAAAGTCCTTGCAAGTCCATCAATTGATCACGTTTTTTCTAAAACTCCCTTCGGCGGAGCGGGATCACGTGACGTGGTATATAAAATTGAAGAAGTGCCGACCAATGACCTTCTTAGACGACTAGTTGGTATAGTTGCCGAGCATAGCAAAATCAACTACTTACGATTTACCTACAACTCAGCTATAGAAGTCACCGAAGGGCAATTGCTCGGAGTCAAAGTTGGTTCAACTGAAGTGCTTTACCAAATTGTTGAGGGGGTCACGAGCATTGAAAGTTTGGAGCAAAAGAACGAGTCAGGATTTATTGTCGGAGAAGCAATCCAACTTGGGACGTGGAATTTAGAGAGGCTTCAATTTGAGCAATTCGGCTGGGTTCCTGAGATAAATACCCCTGTTTTTTTAGCTTCGAATATTGATGAACCAATAATAGCGAAAGACGAGATTATCGTTGGTCGAATCCCAAATACGAACTACCCTGTAGTACTTAGCAAACCATTGGCAATGTCTCACCATATGGCTGTAATAGGGGTTACAGGTACAGGTAAGTCCGTATTTTCACGGGGCTTAATCAGAGAATACCTCAAAGAAAACGACGCTAAAGTTATCTGCATAGACTTTACTGGAGAATACGTGGGGAAATTTGAGGATTTAAATCCTCAGTCTGTTATTTCTAAAGATATTTCGGAGCAGCTTTTCAAAGATATCGACTTCATTGAGCGGGAAATGGGGAGTAATTACAATAAAGACACTGAAAGCTCACGCGCCAAGAAGAAAGAGGTATCAAGAACAATTTATGATCAGCTTAAAGTGTTCATGGAAAGTGAAAACAAGCTTGCCATCTTCGAATTGCCCCATGTTGAAAATACTTCCGGAGTGTTGACGTACACCAAGACATTCTTCCGCATACTTTTTCATATCGCTAAGACCGAAAATAATTTTGGTAAGAGGTTATGCCTTGTATTGGAAGAAGCACATACTATTGTTCCTGAATGGAACTTTGCAGGCGTATCTGACAAGGCTTCACAGGGCTTGCTCAATAGTATCGCCCAGATTGCACTTCAGGGCAGAAAATACAATGTAGGGTTGTTAGTTATTGCACAAAGAACAGCAAATGTTTCGAAGACTATTCTCACCCAATGCAACACTATCGTCTCATTTCAAGAGTTTGATAAAACGAGTAGTGAGTTTCTTGCCAACTATTTTGGTCAGGAAACTGTTAAATCCTTGCCGAAACTTAGATTTCGCCAAGCTATTGCTGCTGGCAAGGCGTTCCGCTCAAGTGTTCCAATGATTTTTGAAGTACCTGAGATAGAAGAATGACATGCGCACATAAAAAGCGCTTACAGATTGACACGGCTGCGCCGCGTAACTGAAGCGGCCGTTATACACATTGCGATCAGAACAATTTGTAGCCGAAACGCTCCTTTGCGTCTCTCGGAGGTAGCCTCACGGGACCGATGATGGCAGGCACTGTTTTATAGTAGTAGATCTGTCCATTTTTTTAGACTCAATATCTGTGCTCAGAAATAATCAACCGAATATCATCACTACTAAGGGAGGGTTTTCTTATGGCTATGAAGGTTCAACGAGAGACTAAGTCATTTGCTAAATATCTTGCCAAAGGCATCCATTGGTTTTGGGAGGTCTACCTCCCTTCCAGGCTTGGCCTGCTGATGAGTCAGTGAAATTCCGACGAAAATGGGGCCGAGAGTGTATAACCAAGCAGTCAGCCGAACCCCAAAAGCATGCCGCTTTTGGTGTCCTACGCTGCGCTCCGGCGCCGGTTACCGCAAGCATTAGGTGCCGGAAGGAGACTGAACAATGATCATCCATAAAAAGCGGATTAGATCACTATCAAGCTATACAAAGGGCATTCCCGAAGACCAGAACTTGGTTATCGCAGCTGCGGCTTCAGATATTGTCAAACACAGTCCACAAGATATTGGATTCAGTGTCAGTCTAGAACCTGGTGAAAAGGTGCTCCCCACAGCTGTTGGCAATGTGACACTCTTCAATTCAAGGGGGAAAGAAATCCCCCTAAAAGATCAACCTATGGAAACCCACTACCGCCAGCAAGAGTGGACCTGGAGGGAATTTCGGGGGCGATATGATTTTGAGGAACAGTCTAGAATTGTAGATATACCCTATGAGCGATATCCAAGAAAGATAGTACCTCCGCCATCTATTGAGCTTAGCGTCGCCGTCGACACCGAGGGAAGAAAACTGATAGTCGCTGATCCGATCAGTTTAAACGATGACAATGAGGAAGCTATTGTTCACGTAATAAATATGTTTCTCGAAGTGTTTGGCCTTTGTGAAATAAGAAACGAGGATTTAGACGCCATTATTCGATCGCCGATAAGAAGGTTGAACTGGGATGTTCTTCCTAAAGGTCAAAAGCCCTGGGGAGTGCTAAAGCCATTAATACAACCGGTTATTGATGATCAATCAGAAGGTAACAAGGTTGTAATAGAAAAACGTTTCGAGGCAATAAATTCATTCGAGCCAGAGTTCGTAGCTGTTGGGCGGGCTGGATTTTCAGGCTATATCGTTTTCGGCTTCTCAGAATCAGATCTATATGTCCTTGAAAGTACTCAGACAAACAACGCTACTTATGTTCTTGAGGGCAACTGGGAATATTTGTCCGGTTTGACCAAAGCTGAGATTCTGCAGAATAAGCTCCACAAAGAACGCGTAATCCATCGCGAGAACTGGTTTGAAGAAATTGGAAGAGTATTGTCCGAGTAAACACTTAACAATCGCAGGCAAATCGACGGCTTTTTCGTTCTGCCTGCGGCTACACTACAAACCCGTGGTTGCTGCGGGCGTTAGAAGCGAAAGTTCGGTTTGTACAACCCTCATAAAGGAGACTGGGATGTTAAAATTGGCTTTTATTATTGCTTCGGTAATAGTTTTAAATGGCTGCAGTGCTTTTGGTTCTTGGTATGGTGAGACCAAACCAATGATGACTTTCGCGGAACTCCCGAATAAGTCAACATTATTCGTTTGGAGCCCGAAAAATAGTGCGGCTTTTGTTAATACAGAGGGGAAGGCATGTGTTCAGGGCGCAGATGTCTTTCATGAGAAAATCGGAGGTGTGGATTTTAGTAATGAACTTCTTGGTATATTAAAGGGGGTCCAGCTTTCCTCAGGCAGTTCGCCAGAAGAAAAAGCGCTGGCTATAAACTTAGCCAACGATATTATCAGTTTGAAAACAAATTCAGAGCGTAATACCTACCTAAGCATTGGTATGTTCGGTTTGTGCCAGCTTCAAGCGAATGGTGGTATTACAAATACCGAGTTGCTCGTTTTGGTGTCCGAGTTAATTCGAAGCTCGCTCAAGGTAGGGATTAAGGCACCTTTGGTCATAGAATCAGAAGACACTTCTAACAATCAAAGTCAGCCGGATGCGTAAGCGCGTGCTTGTAGCGCTAGAGAAGTCTGTCACAACGAGGAGAAAGACAATGACCGATAGAAAGGTCACAAAAACAGGCAAAGGCGATGATAACGTAATCACTAAATTATGTAATTCTGGAGAGTGGTGGTCGCCAAGATCTAAAGCTGACGCAATTGACGATATTGAAAGCGGACGAAATTCCTATTATGTCAATGTGGGTGGCTCAAAGGTTAATGTTCATGTTGTGAATGTTGGGGGCAAGAAGCACCTGAGAACTGACCGTGACGGGAAAGGCAAAAATAATCTGGAGGAACTTCCAGATTGTTAAGCACACCCAGCCTATACTAACAATCTAAGGCAGAGGGCATGTTTTGCTTCGCTGCGCTCTGAACGCAAAATATGCCCTTGCTTAGATCGTTAGGCGATCCATTCGATACTCATGCCGGAGCGAGGAGGGCTACATGATTTTAATCGATAGCGACGAGTACAGGGCTTGGCATGAAGTTGGACATGCTACGGTTTGTCTGCATCTTGGAGGCGATCTAAAGCGCGTCGAGTTTCTTGAGCAAGATTCAGAAGCCTTCGCTGTGGCTCGCGGCTGCTATGTTCTTCCAGAGACGGCGCGAAGTGTTGCATGTGGTGGCTTTGCGGCAGAAGTTTTCTTATTACAGAGTGGTCTTATCAATGGAATAGATTTAAATGATCCGGGGGCTGTTGCGGAAGTAAGCGCGCGTATTTTTAGTAATGCTTGGCGAGATCATCAGGAGTTTGTTGGGCGCATGGTCACTGAAGATAATGACTTTACGAAAGAAGAGAAAGAAGAATTCATGAACTATGCGATAGAGCATGTTGTGCCGATCATCCGTCGGTATGCTCGGAGGATTAGCCTCGTTGTTAGCGTGCTTCTTGCCGCCAGACGTATTGATGGCGAGAGGGTGAGGGAAATCCTAGAAATAAATAAATTTAAGCGAGATCTCTTCTAGTTGAGCAGCTCGCCTAACCAGTCGCGGCAGGCGGACCAAATTTTCGTCGCTTCGTCGCTAAATTTATCGGCCATGCCTGGAGTTAGAGTTCAAGTATGCCACTGAGAGCTGATCTAGAAGGTGAAAGCCTTCAGTCATTTCGGATGTCTGGGGTCGAATGGAATGCCCTCCAAAAATCTAATCGTCGCTCTCTACTCAAAATGCCGTGCTGCGGCGAACGAGCAGTAGCAAAAACCAGTCGTTTAGGCACGCAGTATTTTTCCCACTATAGGAAATCGGAAAGTTGTGATCTCGGGCCAGAAAGCAAAGAGCATCTGCTACTTAAAGAAGTAGTCGCCATTGCGGCTTCAGAATCAGGCTGGGAGGTCATTACTGAGGGAAGTGGAGAATCCAAAGATGGGCAACAGTGGCGTGCTGATGTGCTATGTAAGAAGAACAAGGCCTTTGTCGCTCTTGAAGTTCAACTTTCCACGCAAACCCTAGAGCAGTTCAAGGCGCGCCAAGACCGGTACAAACGGTCAGCAGTGCGGGCCGCTTGGTTTGTGGGTAAAAACCAATTCCATCACTCTAAGCCCTCCCCATCCAAAGACCTGCCGATCTTCTATGTTGACTGGGAGTCAGGCTGCGCCAATCCGCAAGTTCTCGGATTCGAGATGCCGCTGACTGATTTCGTTAAAGCATTACTATCCGGGATGATCATCTGGAAAGATGAGCCAGAAGAATATGAGGTGCGGTTTGTTAAGGATGCTTGCTGGAAATGTGGGAGCCCCGTCAAATTACCGTACGGATATAGCATTGGCATTCATAGTGAGAATATCAAAACAGTCCCTAATTGCGATGCAATACTGCGTGATATCCGCAAAGCCGTTGGGAATGATTTCTTGCATGATAATGGAATCAATACCATCCATTCACGTCCCGGGTTGAAGGGTAATGCACCAAATTTTCCAAATTGCTGCGTTTGTATACATTGTGGAACACCTGAAGCAAACTGCTATCTCTATAGAAAGTATGTCGCTAACTGCAAATGTGGTTACGCTAATAGCGGCAGTGCCATAAAAATTGTCGGGCGCTGTGAAGGAAGGTGGGAAATTGAACGCTAATAATTGCATGCAGTTGACCCGCTTTCCGCTACGGCGTCGCCATTCGCTCCAAATGGCCGGCTGATGCAAGGCGTTGGGCAGAAAGGAGGAGGCGTGGTGGCATCTGAAGTAGTTAGCATACTGAAGGCCGTCGAGCAGTTTGCAGTTCAGCGTGGCTTCTGGTCCTCGTTCGCTGAGACGAAGCTGGAGAAGTTCCTGTTGTTGATCGCAACTGTGTCGCTGGCGTTGGCTATTCCTTTGGTGTTCGTTGAGCCTCTACGGAACGTGGCGTTGCTAGCCGGCCTGGTGTTTTTGCTCTCGGTTCTTGCGCTCGTCTTGGTGCAGGCATTCGTAATCGTCGCTACTCTTCATTCCCCGCTCAAGGGGTATGCAGAGGCTGCGGCGGGCCGGTTGAAACAGCGCGCAGATTTCGTATCGTCCCTTGGTAAATTCCCTTCTGAATCTTTGTCATTGGCGAAGAGAATCTTGGAGAGCGACGCGCAGCAAATTCAGCAGAGGATTGGATTGCTGATTGGGGCGATTGAGAAGATAGGCTTCATTCCTGCAGGTCTTGCACTGTACTACGCTGCCCTTCAGGCCCCGCCAGATACTGCTAACATGCCCTCGAACATTTTAATGGCCTTCGTGCTCGGGCTGTATGGCGGCGCTTTCATCGGCCATCGCTTGGTCGGGGCACTGCGCTTTAATGTCACCTGTCTTGAGGAAGCGCAAGCGATATCCGTCCGGCGGGAAGCACTCCACCAGCCCAGCAAGCGCTTGCAGCCGGCGGGCCAGAGGCCTGCAGTTGAAGCTTAATGTTTGGAGGTCGAGCTCTCCAGTAAAAGTAGACATCTAGATCCCTCGTTTATACTTACATTAGTAAAACGGTATTCTTGTGCCTTTGCTCCGCCATTAAGTAAAGAGTGTGAGCAAAGGGCAGAGTTACGGTCCCGCGGGGTCAGATAGATGTTGCTCCATATGCTTTATAGTATTAGCGCGCGCTATAATTGGGACATGGGTCGAGCATAGTGAGTGGCTCAGCCCTGGAGCCATTAAGAGAGACAACGAAATGGGGGCAGAGCCTGCTTTCCAGAGTTAGGGGTAAAATGGTGATCCATGAAAATTAGTTTTAAAAGTCTGAATACTGGCAATTCATATGAGCGCCCCTTTCTCGCTGAGCTGTGGGGGTACAAAGGCTTCCAAGCCATATCCCGCGGCGTCGTGACGCCATCCGGCACGAACTTCATCATCCTATTCGTGACCAAGGAAAAGCAGCAAGCCCTAACACAGTACAACGATTACCTCGACGGCGGCTTCTTGCATTGGGAGGGCGAAGAAAAGCATTCTTCGGATGCCAGAATCATCAACGCAAAGCAGAACGGCGATCAGATTCATCTTTTCTATCGAGACATCCATCACTCGCCTTTTCGCGGATTCAATGTTGAAGTGCAATTTCGATCAAATAATGATCAGGGGTGAGGTGCGCTAGAATGCCCAATCTCCGATCGGCAAATCGAGATTGCACATATGGTCTATACGCACCTCACCCAGGAAGAACGTTATCAGATTTATGCCCTGCTTCGACAGGGTGAGAGTCAGAAGTCGATTGCAGATCAGCTGGATCGGCATCCAGCGACAATCAGCCGGGAGCTCAGGAGGAATCGCGGTCAGCGCGGATATCGGGCCCGGCAAGCTCAGCAGCTCGCACATGAGCGGCGCCCCCGTAACGCAAGGAGCATTGCGCCACATGACTGGCAGTACGCCAAAGCGAAGTTGAGACAGGGCTGGAGCCCCGAGCAGATTTCAGGCAGAGGACGACGAGACGGCGTTGCCGCCATCAGCCACGAGACCATCTACCTGAAAGTCTACGCGGACAAGGCGGCAGGCGGAGACCTTTGGCGTCATCTTCGTTGCCAGAAGAAGAAGCGCAAGCGCTATGCAAGCGGCAGGGACAGGCGCGGGCAAATTGTTGGGCGCCGCCCTATCGGCGATAGGCCGGCCATCGTCGACAATCGAGGCCGTCTTGGTGACTGGGAGGGCGATACCATCATAGGGGCCAGGCATCGCCACGCCCTGGTATCGATTGTTGAGCGGCGCACGCAGTATCTTGTATTGCGCAAAGTGCCGCGCAAATCAGCGGCAGATGTGAGCATGGCGATGATTGA
>PNLU01000017.1 GCA_013823245.1 Alcanivorax sp. | reverse complement strand
CTCGGCGCGTCCGGCGCAGGCAAGTCGACCCTGCTGCGCTCCCTGAATGGTCTGGCACGGCCAACCCAGGGAGAAATCCTGGCCGAGGATCTGGGCAGAGTGGTGTCCGCCCCAAGGTCCGGTCGCGTCCATCGTGCCACGCTTCGTGCACACCGCCGTCGCACCGGGATGATCTTCCAGCAGCATCACCTGATTGGCCGTCTGACTGTTCTGCAAAACGTGTTGCTCGGGCGCATCGGCTATCACAACAGCCTGCGGTCTCTGTGGCCGGTGACCCGCGAGGAAAAGGATATGGCGCTCGCTGCCATTGAGCGTGTTGGCCTGCTCGAACGCGCCCTGCAGCGCGCAGATCATCTCTCCGGCGGCCAGCAGCAACGCGTGGGTGTTGCACGCGCGCTGATTCAACAGCCCACTATCCTGCTGGCCGATGAGCCTGTTGCGAGCCTTGACCCCGCCACAGCTGAGCAGCTGCTCTCCCTGATTCATGACATCTGCAAAAAAGACGGACTTACCGCCATCATCAGCCTCCATCAGGTTGCATTTGCACGACGTTTCGCAGATCGCATCATTGGACTCAAAGCGGGTGACGTAGTTTTTGATGGCACCACGGACACGCTATCACCACAACAAACTGACAGCCTTTACCAGCAGCCGGCGCCTCCCAAAGCGGCTCGAACTGCCCTCCAAACCTCATCCGCACCTGCACTGGAGTACTGAATATGATTCGCATAATTTTCATAGTCACTATCGCAGCGATACTTTCTGTCTTTTCCGGCATCAGTCTTGCTGAGGGCAAGAACCCCTCACGCCTGCGCGTCGCTTTGTTGCCAGATGAAAATGCATCAACACTGATTCAAAACGCGCAGCCGCTAAAGGCCTATCTGGAAGAAACCCTGGGCAAGCGCATCGAAATTATCGTGACCACCGACTATTCATCCATGATCGAGGCCATGCGCTTTGGCCGCATAGAAGTGGCTTACTTCGGTCCGTTTTCCTACGTACTCGCGAAATCCCGTGCACCTGGCATAGAACCTTTCGCTGTCGGCATTGAAGGGGGATCACCCACCTATCATTCTGTGTTGATCGCTGGTGTCGATAGTCCGGTCAGAACCCTGGAGGACATTCGCGGTCGTTCTTTCGGCTTCGGCGATCAGGCTTCCACATCCAGTCATCTGGCCCCACGCGCACACATTCTTAGCCACGCAGGACTTGATGGTGATAGCGACTACCGTCCGGTTCATCTGGGCACCCATGATGCGGTCGCCCGCGCCGTGCAAGCGGGTCAGATTCCGGCCGGCGCCTTGTCCAAAGCCATCTATGACGTCCTGGTCGAGCGCGGCACCATTGATGCTGACCGCCTGGTTGAGCTTGAGCTGACTGCGCCGATCCCGAACTATCCGATCGTTATGCAAGGCGACCTGAACGCTGATCTCAAGGCTGATATCCGTAACGCGTTCCTGAACATGGAAGATGAGGCTGTACTACGCGCATTCCGGGTCGAGGGCTTTGCCGCCACCGATGACAGCGCCTACGACATCCTGCGTGAAACAGCGTCTGTTCTGAATCTGGATCTGGGTCGCATGTAATGAATAGCTCCTCTGCACGTTACGATGACATTCTGCTTGCCGCCCGCCGTCAGGGCGGCAGGCAGCTACGCCTGGCCGGGCTCGTGGTGATCATCTGTATTGCCGCACTGGCCATCACCGGTTTCTTCGATATGACCCGCTTTATAGAGGGCGGGCCGGCCATCGCTCAACTGGCCTCAGAGATGGTTCCGCCCGACTTCGGGCGCTGGCGGCATTGGATGAAGCCATTGCTGGATACCCTGGCGATGTCGATTGCAGGCACAGCATTGGCCGTGCTGCTATCACTGCCACTGGCGCTGCTCGCCGCACCCAATACCACGCCTCATCGTGCGATCTATCATGGCGCACGCACTCTGCTGGCAGCTTTGCGGTCAGTGCCGGAAATTATCCTGGGCATCCTGTTTGTGGCCGCGGTGGGTTTCGGCGCCCTGCCCGGCGTTCTGGCGTTGGCACTGCATTCTGTAGGCATGGTTGCGAAGTTCTACGCAGAGGCCATTGAACATGTCGACCCAAAACCGCTTGAGGCTGCCAGCGCTGCCGGCGGCAGCCGCTTCCAGGTCATCACCCATGCGGTCATGCCACAAGTTCTGCCGCAACTTGCTGACATCACAATCTACCGCTGGGAGTATCACTTCCGGGCCTCGGCAGTCCTGGGCATCGTCGGCGCGGGAGGCATCGGCTTTGAACTTATGGCTGCCCTGCGATTGATAAAGTATGACGAAGTATCCGCCATCCTGCTGGCAATCCTGGCCTGTGTCGTGCTGGTTGATGGCATTGGCGCCCACCTCAGAAAAAGGCTGCGTTGAATATCATGGGAAATCAACACAACAAGATACTGGTAACACATCGGGTCCATCAGGAGGTCGCTGATCGTCTACGCGACATAGGTCAGGTCGACATGAACCCAGACTCCGAGCCATGGCCGTATGAGGAAATCTGTCGGCGTGCCGCTGATGCGAGCGCCATGATGGGCTTTATGACCGACCGCGTCGATATGGCTTTTTTGAATGGCGCGCCGCGCTTGAAAATCATCGCCTGTGCTCTCAAGGGCTATGACAGTTATGACGTTTCTGCCTGCAAGGAAGCCGGAGTGTGGCTCAGCATTGTGCCCGACCTGCTAACAGAGCCCACAGCCGAACTGGCTATCGGCCTGTGTATCGGTCTCGGCCGTCATATCCGCCAGGGAGATCACAGGATTCGCACCGGGTCCTACCAAGGATGGCGTCCGCAGCTATATGGTTATGGCTTGCATGGGGCGAACGTAGCCGTGGTAGGTCTTGGCGCCGTAGGCCGCGCTATTCTTGCCAGGTTACAAGGCTTCGGGTGCCGGCGTTTATTGGGCGTCGACCCGGACACAGCCGTACCGGGTGTGGAGTCTGTTCCACTGGCGCATGCGCAAAGGCATGCCGACATCCTGTTCCTCGCAGCGCCTCTGACTCCCTCATCTATTCATATGCTCGACGCACAGACTCTGCCTCAAAGTCAGTCTGGACAAATGATCATCAATATCGGACGCGGCTCAGTTGTGAATGAGTATGCCATTGCTGATGCGCTGCATCAGGGTCGCCTGGGTGGCTACGCCGCTGATGTCTTCAGCTTCGAGGACTGGGCGCTCCCGGATCGTCCTCTGGATATTCCCGATGCATTGCTTCAGGCGCCGAATACGCTTTTTACTCCCCACTTGGGATCCGCCGTTCACAGCGTACGACTTGCCATCGAACACCGTGCAGCAGACAACATCATTGATGCGCTGCAGGGGCGCCCTCCCCGGGACCTTCTTGGGAACATGCTTCCCGTGATGCGCGCCGCAAATACTCACTGATCTCCGGCCGCCCTCGGGCGGCCACCCACTCTGGTATGCTACGCGGGTGATTCATAACCGGAGTGAGACCATGCCTGCCGATCGTTGGGGCTTCCAGCTCGAACAGACATTTTCCACTTTGCCAGAGGCAATGTTCTCCGTCTGCGCGCCGACGCCGGTGAAGGCCCCTGAAGTGGTCCTGTTCAACCGTGCACTGGCCACGTCACTGGGCCTCGATGCCGGCACACTGGACAGCGCCGAGGGCGCTGCGCTGCTGGCAGGAAATGCGCTGCCCGAACACAGCCAGCCGCTGGCGCAGGCCTATGTCGGGCACCAGTTCGGGCATCCGAACATGCTCGGCGATGGGCGCGCCATTCTGCTGGGCGAACAGCGGGCGCCGGATGGCCAGCTTTATGACATCCAGCTCAAGGGCGCCGGGCGCACGCCCTACTCGCGCGGTGGTGATGGCCGCGCGGCCCTGGGCCCGATGCTACGCGAATACCTGATCAGTGAAGCCATGCATGCACTCGGTATCCCCACCACCCGAAGCCTGGCGGTGGTGCGTACCGGTGAGCCGGTGTTTCGGGAAGACGTGTTGCCCGGCGCCATTCTGACCCGCGTGGCCCGCTCGCATGTGCGCGTAGGCACCTTCCAGTTTGCCGCCAGCCGCCAGGACACGGCGCTGCTGCGTGCGCTTATGGGGTTCGTGATCCAGCGCCACTATCCTGAGTTGGCCGATGTTGATCCGGCCTCACAACCGCTGGCCCTGCTTGAGGCGGTGATAGATCGTCAGATTGATCTGGTTGTGGACTGGATGCGCGTCGGCTTTATCCACGGCGTGCTCAATACCGACAACGTCACCCTGTCCGGCGAGACCATTGATTACGGCCCCTGCGCCTTCATGGACAGCTATCACCCGGAAACCGTATTCAGCTCCATCGATCATCAGGGACGCTACGCTTTCGCCAATCAGCCCGCCATTACCCAGTGGAACCTGGCCCGGTTTGCCGAAACCCTGTTGCCGCTGATGGCGGATGATCCTGAAGAGGCCGTGGGCCCGGCCACCGCACTGATCCAGTCATTCCCGCAGCGCTATGGTGAAAAGTGGCTGGCAATGATGCGCCGCAAGCTGGGCCTGTTTGGTGACGATCCCGTGGATCAGACGCTGGCCACGGACCTGTTGAAGTGGATGCAGTCGGAAGCGGCGGATTACACCAACACCTTCAGGGATCTGAGCAATGAGCAACGCCCCGAAGGCACCCCCTACGACAGCGCTGATTTTCGCAACTGGTATGACCGCTGGCAGGCCAGGCTCGGTCGCAACAGCAAGCCGCTGAAATCGTCGTTGTGCCTGATGCGCAACAACAATCCGGCGATCATTCCGCGCAATCATCAGGTGGAAAAAGCGCTTGAGGCCGCCAGCAGCGAAGGTGACCTGACACAGACCCGAGAATTGCTTGCGGTGCTGGCAACGCCTTATGAGGACAGCCCGGACAAGACCGCTTTCAAGTCACCCCCGGCGCCCGAAGAGCGGGTGTGCCAGACATTCTGTGGCACCTGACGGCCTCTATGGCGACACGTCGAAACGGGGCTGCCAGGGCAATGTTGCCATCTCGGCCCGGTCTGCCTCGGAGGCAAATCCAGGCAGGGTATCGATACGCTGAAAAAATGCTTCGGAATGCAGCAACACGTCTCTGACCTCGTACGCATGGCGCGCCGCATCCCGCTGGCGCGCTTCGGCGGCCTCCGCCACTGAAGCGAAGCGGTTCTGCGCCACCAGAAAACGATCCACCTCCTCGTCGCTGAAACCGGCCAGCGTAACGATGGCGGGCACATCGAGACTGTTCGAAACACGCCCGTGTCCGCTGGCGGTTTCGCGGCATGCCGCAGCATCCAGGCGGTTACCGGACAAAAACAGCGTGCTCACCGAACGTACATGCTTGCACAGCGCTGCATCACCCGTGTGGAAGGCTACATCACGGAAGCAGCCGCTGCGCACATAACTCACTCTGGTGCCTGGCGCATTGAAGGCCGACCGAGTCAGGCTCTGCGGGTGGATCAGATAGCAGGGCTTGGCGGAATCCAGGTGGCGGGCCAGGTACAGAAACTGGTATTCGATAGGCTCGGGATCGCGCGACGACGTAAAACCAATCTGTTCATCGGCACCGCTGACCAGGCCGCAGCCACCCAAAGCCACGAGCAGGCTCACAAGCAATCCCACACGCAGGCTCTCTCGAACGGCAAGGGCGCTGCCCTCCCTGGCATGGTTTCGAGGCCCTGATCCTGCCTCCGTCCCAAAGCTGCTTCGTGCCTCCATGAGCACACATCCTCCAACCCATGCAAAGCCTCAGCTGTTTACCGTCACCCTGAACGGATTGCCATGGATCACATCGAAACAAAGCCACCCTTCCATGCCGTGAGGGCAAGAGCTTTAACTATTTTGTGGTTGCCAAGACTAGATAATCAAATCCAGAGGAAGATCACTGATATCCCGTATTCGCTTACCATCGATCATTACCATCAATTGGTCGAGAGCATCATCCCAGTCAACATTAGACCTCAACGTCTCCACCAATTCGAATAACGCAAAGTGATACACGCAATCCACGTCACCAGTACCAAGAGCCAACGAAGCGATTCGACTTGGAGTAGGCTCAGCTGTCAGGGCCACAATGTGAGGTGACCGACCCTTTCTGTTCCGAATCAGATTGAGCGCCTCTGTCCGGGTATTCTGTGCACGATCAGATCTCATTGTAAATTTGCACGATATGCTCGCATGGAGGATTTCCTCCTGCCTTTGGCTGTTACTCTCTCTCAAGGCGCTCATCCTGGCAGAACGCTCATCCACCAATGGAAACTGGGCATTTAAGATTTCATCCGGCTCCGGCTTTCGGGCAATGATCACATCCGGGGCCACCGTGTAACCATTACCCAGGAACGTTGCCAACGTAGTATGCTCATCCGCCAACCTCTTCAAATCTGACAAGTGAGAGTACTGCGCATACTTAGACACCTTGTCCTCAGAGCGACCCCCAACCTTCTCAACGACCCATGTGCCCGGCCGCAGATGCGTCATCTTCGAGAAACAGTTCCTTATGAATGTCTCGCAAATCGCCTCGAATTCATTACCAAGCGTTTGACCATCCTGCTTTTTCTCGACGCAGATCAGTTCTTGCCCAACGCCGCCAGCAATACGCTCCGCCAGCAAGCATGACAATGTGGCACTCATTCTTTGCCCCACATCACCATTACTGGCTATTCGACCAGTTGCTGACTTTGACGAACTGGAGACGGTCAGCACCCCTCTGCTGAGAAGCGCCCGATGAAAGGCTGAACGCTCAGCTGTTATGAGTGCTCCTGCGGACCCCTTCATGCATACACCTTAGTTATAGAAACATCCCGCTTTCTGCCGATATTGCGAGCCCCTACCGCAGAGTCTAGCGCAATCCGTATTTGGCGCCCCAAAGCGAACGCAACCGGAGGAGGAAATGCATTCCCGATTTGTCTATATGCGTGCGTTTTCGCTCCCGAAAACTCCCAATAATCGGGAAACCCCTGCAACCTTGCCGCCATCCTCACTGTAAGCAGCGGCATCCCTTCGAAACCAGGCTTAATCTCACCAGAGCGCATAAGCACCCCTTTGAAACCACGGGTGGGGATCTCAAAATCATCTCCGACTCTGTGAGGGTATACACCCAATTCCTGCCACTGCCGCTTTGCACGCGTAGGCCCGAGATCAGGACCGCCATGCTTGTGCGAACCGCCGACAAGAGTGGGAGCTATTTTATTTGCTTTTCTTTTCCATTTAAGGGCGCCAGGCCAACCACGCGAGGACATTAAATCAAAAAGCGCCTCACCCACTGTAACTGGGGGAGTCAAATCGGGTTCTGGCCAACTAAAGAAATCAGCATACTGAGTCTGCAGTGCAACCAGAACGGCCCTGGGCCTCAGCTGGGGGACACCGTAATCTGATGCTTGCAACAGACGCCACTCCCCAACATAACCTAGACGGACCAAACTTTTAACTATACCTTCACGATATGAGGCAAACTTCGATTCAAGTAAACCCGGAACATTTTCCAGGAGAACCGCCTTGGGCCTCACATGCCGAACAATCTCCAACGCTGTGGGAAACAAGTCACGGTCATCCTGGCCTCCAAGTTGGCGCCCAGCCTTCGAGAAGGGGGGGCATGGCACGCCACCGGCAACCAAGTCGACTACATCGCGGTACCGCTTCGCATCTCGCTTGGCAAAAACTCGCAAATCCTGGTGATGAATATCTCCCCAACCAAGACCAAGCCGTTGGTTATTCCATCGCAATGTTTGATAGGCATGGGGATCGAGCTCTATCAGGCCCACATGCTCAGCACCGGCCTCATGCAGTCCTATGGCCTGCCCGCCTGCGCCTGCACACATCTCCAGTGTCCGCATCAGTCAAGCCCTCTCTACATAACCATTCGCAACCTGCCCACCTTCTGCGGACACCCGCAAACCTTACTGGTGAGGCACATTAAAATCCATCCGCTCTCGTCCCAAAACCACCCGTAAGCTCCGGCAGGGTCGGATGATGGCGTGGAACCAAGCGACGAATCGAAAGCCTACACCAGCACTGGCCAAATGAACAGTTCCCGAGCATGTTTGCCTCGCGCCCCGGACTACTCAGGGGTATAAGCTCATGCCATGTCAGGATTTTCCAGCAGCAACGCGGCGCCCAGACCACCGCCTGCACAGGTAGACACCGCCGCAAAGCGTTGCCCTTCCTGTTGCAAGCGCTGTGCAGCGGTGAGCAGCAGGCGGCAGCCGGTGGCCGCGAACGGATTGCCCAGGGACAGCGAGCCGCCCCAGGCGTTCAGGCGATCGCGGGGAATTTCGCCGTGGGGCATGTTGTGGCCGTGGCGAGCGCGGACAAAATCCGCGTCGGCCATGCAGGCCATGTTGACGAGCATTTGTGCGGCAAAGGCTTCGTGGATTTCCCACACGCCGACATCGGCAAAGCCCAGGCCGTTGCGGGCCAACAGCGGGGGAATCGACATGGCCGGGCCGAGCAGCATTTCGTCCTGCAAGGTATCCACCCCGGCCAGCAGGTAATCGCGTACGACGGCCAGCGGTTTCAGCCCACGGCGGGTCGCTTCCTCTCGGCTGGCCAGCAACAGTGCGCCCGCGCCATCGGTAAAGCGCGAGGCGTTGCCCGGGGTAATCACGCCGTGCTCGCGATCGAACACGGGGGACAGTTTACCCAGGCGCTCTGCGGTGGCGTCCGCGCGCGGCGTGTTATCCACCTCGGCGGTATCACCGGCCTTGTTGGTGACCGCAGTAATCTGCGTCGCCAGATTCCCGGCTTCCGCCGCGCGCACTGCACGGGCATGGCTCTCTGCCGCGTAGGCATCGCAGGCTTCCCGAGTCACCGGTGTGCGCTTCACCATGCGTTCGCACGACACGCCCATGGTCATGCCGGTGGTGTAATCGCTGCCATCGGGAATATCCAGCCCGAAATCACGCAGGCGCAGACCACCCAGCACCTTCATACGGTCGCCAAAATCCTTGCGCTGGCGCAGTTTCATCAACGCGCGGCGGATGCCCTGGCCCAGGCGCACCGGTACATCAGAAAAGTTCTCCGTACCGCTGGCGATGCCCAGCTTCAAACGCCCCAGACGAATCTGGTCACACAGGTTCATTACGCCGACGTTCGGTGAGATACCCGCCATGGCCACCGTGTAAGCCGGCGTGCGGCTGGCCATGCCTGCGGCCAGCATGGCCTCGCGGGCCACATTGGTGGTTTCCACCTCGTGCAGCACCGTGCCCATGATCACCAGTTCGATATCGGCAGCGGGCACGCCCGAGCGTGCCAGCACACCGCGCAGCGCCTCGGCGCCCAGCTCGTAGCTCATCATATCGGCATAGAGCCCGGCACTATCCAGGAAGGGTGTGCGCGTGCCCGCGACAATGACCGGTTGCTGTTCGTTCATGCTTCGCTCCCCTGGCGTACATCCCTCAGGCGCACATCACCCGCCTGGTAAACATTGCCGCTGTCATCAATCAGGCGCACGCCATGGCGGCCCGCGTCATCCTGGGTCCGGGTCATCTGGATCGACAGCCCCGGGCTGGGCAACGGCAAGGGCCGGATAAACCGCACATCGATTTCTGCGATGTCATGGCCCTGATTGCGGATCGTCTCGAAGACCTGCGCGAAGCAGCCATAGCCGTGCATGATGCAGCCCTTGAAGCGGGTGCGTCGGGCCATGGCCGGCAGCGTGTGGATCGGGTTGAAGTCGCCGGTCAGCTTGAAGAAGGTCACGCCCTCCTTCGCCCCCGCTTGCCACTGCCCGATAGTGGCGAAGTCCCGCTCTGCGGGCGCTTTCTCCTGGCTGCCCTTGGGGCGCGACTTGATCATGACCGCCGCGTAGGCATCGATGATCATCGCCTGAGGATCATCCTTTGGCCCGATACTGATGCGGCTGTGGATCCGCGCCCGGTAGCCGTCGTCACTGGCATCCAGCAGCTCACCATGCAGCTGGAACGGGCCCGTGCGGGGCAGCGGCGTATTGATACGCAGGCTGACGCCCTGGTTCAGCACGCTCAGCAGCGGGTACGGCGCCCGTGCTGTCAGCCTCGAAATGGTGCCCATGGCCATGCGTGCCGCCGCGAAGTGCGGCGCCAGGGTCTCACCGAAACGTGCCGTGTCCATGCCACTCCAGCGGTCATAGGCTGCCAGCAGCGCCGGCGACGGCGCCTTCATGGTCAGATCCAGCGGCGTGGTGTCCAGGGTGCCTTTCTTCGGCAGCGGCAGCACTGAGCGCAAACCACCGCTGGCCATGGCCCAGGCAACGGACAGGTTCTCCAGAATAAAGCGGCTCGGCACCGCGGCGGACGATTCAGTCATGGTCTTTTTCCGTGAAGGGAAACATGCAGCGGATTCTAGTGGACCCCGCACCCGGTGCCATGACCCCACCGTACAGGCCTGCTGCACCCTGAGCATTCCGGTCAATCCGCTTTACCGCGTCCCGACGCTATACAGGGAGAAATCACTTGTATAAATGAGCCATGACTGGTTAGTCATATCGTTTTCACGCCCGTATGATCAAGCAGACACCAGAACACTGCACCCCGGTACCAGGAGACCACCATGACCGCCAGCGCTGCCGCCCGCTCCCCCAACGCGGCCCACCACGATACCCGGAACGGCCGCTACAGCGACGCCTTCATGAACCGTATGCGCCAGACCGGCGACCCGCTGGCCGACCAGGTGGCGGCGCAGCTCAAACGTCACCTGCCCTCACAGATGCTGGACGAAGTGATGGCCCGCGCCGACAGCGAGGGCGGCATCTTCCGGGACTTTCTGGACTACTCCTGGACCGTGCCCGACTGGGTAGACTGGGACCTGATCGAACGCGCTCGCCGGGTGCAGCTGGCCTTCGGCCAGACCCGTGGTGTGGTGCTGCTGGTCGGCGGCCTGGCCGAGGGCGCCGGGCTGAACAAGGCCTCGGAAGTGCTGGCCGCCACCGGCCGTTTCAAGCCCGAGAAGGTGATCAAGCGCCTCTATGAAACCGGACAGATGACCCACAACAGCCAGGCCCCCAACGGCCTGCGCCCGGGCGGTCCTGGCCACCGCACCATCATGGAAGTGCGCCTGCTGCACGCCATGGTGCGCCGCCATCTGCTGAGCAAGGGCTGGGACAGCGATCGCTTCGACCACCCCATCAACCAGGAAGACATGCTTTTCACCATTATCGAGTTCAACCACCTGGCCGTGCGCGGCATGGCCCGCCTGGGCGTCACCCTGAGCCGCGAAGATCTCGAAGCCACGCACCACTTCTGGCGTTATGTGGCCTATCTGAACGGCGTCACCGATGAATTCCTGACCACCAGCCCGGAAGACGAAGCGCTGGCCTACGACCGGATCATGGAACGCGAGCACGAGGTCCATCCCATCACCGTGGAACGCGTGCACGAGCTGATCACCGGCACCGCCGGCCAGCCGCCCATGTACCTGCCCGCCGGGATGATGTTCGAACTGTGCGCCACCTGCCTGGGCGAAGAGCGCGCGCGCCAGTATCAACTGCCCCGCTCCCGAGCCTGGCGCGCCGTGATCAAGATGCTGACCGTCAATAACCGGGTGCAGACACGACTGCACTATCTGGTCCCGGGGCTGGGGCGGGCCTTCGGTGCCTGGAACTTCCGCATGGCACAGCGGATGCTGACAGCGAATATCGAGGCCGAGGTGGAGAAGCGGGCGTTTCGGCATATTGCGTGAGCAAAGGAGAGTGACCGGCATGTGTCGATTTTGTTGAACTTTATCGACACAGCCTATTGCTATGTTTATCGCATCGACATAGACTGCCTCGATCCACGATCTATGTCGATTTTTTGGGAGAATATGAACATGGCATGGGAAGCAGACAAGCCCCACAACCTGTTGCCGCCTCTCCCGCCTGCCCGGGAAACCACGGAAACGGTAGCCATACTCAAAGCCTGTATTCCGGCCCGCGCCGCCCTCGCCGAACTCAAGCAGGCCGGTGAGCTGATTCCCAATCAGACACTGCTGATCAACCTGTTGCCCCTGCTGGAAGCCAAAGACAGCTCCCGGATCGAGAATATTGTCACCACCACCGACAAGCTGTTCCGTTACTCACAGGAGGATCGGGGCGCCGATCCGGCCACCCGGGAAGCCCTGCGCTACCGGACAGCACTCCATGAGGGCTTCATCCAGCTACACCGCAAGCCGCTCTGCACCAACACCGCCGTGGAGATATGCAGCACCTTGAAGGGTGCAAACATGGATATCCGCAAAGTGCCCGGCACCATTATCGGCAATCAGGCGACCGGCGAGACCATCTATACCCCACCCTGTGGAGAGTCAGTGATTCGCGACCTGCTGGCTAACTGGGAGCACTATCTGCACGCGGAAGACGGTGTCGACCCCCTCATCAAGCTGGCTGTCAGCCACTACCAGTTCGAAGCAATCCACCCCTTTCACGATGGCAATGGCCGGACAGGCCGCATCATCAACGTGCTCTACTTGCTAGAGCAGCGGCTGCTGACACTACCGATCCTCTATCTCAGCCGCTATATCGTTCAGCATAAGAATGACTACTATCGACTACTGACTGAGGTTACCCGCACCGGTGACTGGCAGGCGTGGATCATCTTCATGCTCACCGGCGTTGAGCAGGTTTCCAACTGGACCTGCGCAAAGATCGCGGCCATGCGAAAATTGATGGTACAAACCGAACAACATGTCCGCGACAAGCTGCCCAAGGTCTACAGCCACGATCTATTACAGGTGATTTTCGAGCAGCCGTACTGCCGCATCGGCAACCTGGTCGAGAAACAGATCGCAAAACGGCAGACCGCCTCGGTGTACCTGAAACAACTGGTTGATATCGATGTGCTGCAAGAGCAGACCGCTGGCAACGAGAAACTGTTTCTTAACCCGCGCCTGCTTCGGTTGATGACCACTGACAACAACGACATACAACCGTATCAGTGAGCGCACCATAAAAAAATGCCGGCTAGCATATACAAGGCAAAGTGTAAATATCATCCGGCATTTTATCTATACGGCGCCGACGCCTTTGCAAGCCACTTGACGATTAAAAGCTTTTAGCGGTATAAACCAATTCGGCGAGTTAACTGAATATCGTCCTTTCACGTTTTATTCATTTTTACTTTTCATATCCGGGGAACGGCGCTTTTCTGCCACCACGCTTTTGTGGGCACGCCGTTTTGTTCAAGGACTCAAAAAGATTCATATATGGCCATTATTCTGGACCACCTCACCGTACCTCAATTGAAAGAAGTGATTGCCGACGCCGAAGTGTTGCTGCGCAAGCGTCGCGAGCAGCAAGCCCGTGAGACCGAGGCGCAAGCTCGCGCCCAGGCGCAGGCACCGCGTGCCATTGATCGCTCGCGCCTGGCCGCCGGGCTGCGCCGTCACGACAGCAGTGATTCCCACGCCCACTGATTCGCCGCCCTTCGGCTGAGCCCTGTGCCGGGCACTCTGACTGCGGGCACTCTGACTGAATGATGCGTGTATGCCGATCGGCATACACGCTCTTCCCGCCCACGGCGGACGCGCCTTACCTGCCAAACCTCCATCATGACCTCGTTACTTAACGAGTCTACACATTGGAGGTTCACATGACTGTTTCTGCCTTTTCTTTCCTGCGCACCCCTCTGGCCGTGGCGGTACTGGCCGGCGCGGCTACCGTAGCTTGCGCCTCTTCGCCGAACAACACGGCCGCCATTTCCGAGGCGGATGTTCTGGCCGCCCAGCAGGCCTGGGGCAATGCGCTGGTCCAGATCAGCAAGGATTTCGAGCAGGGCGGTATCGAGCAGGCGCGCGCTACGGCGAAGAGCGTGATCGATGCGGCTTACGGCTACAACCTGGGCCCCGTACTCTTCAAGCCCACCCTGACGGTAGCACCGCAGACATTCCGCACTACGGCGGAAGGCGCACTGGCCTACTTCGTCGGTCATGACGACAACTTCCCGAACGACAGCGGCTTTGCCCTGAAAGGCTGGCGCAGTGTCGAGGTGGATAACGCAGCGCTGTTTATCGACGGCAACACCGCCATGAGCATGGGCAATGTGTCGATCACTGACAAGAACGGCAATGTCACCACGGTCGACAAGACCTGGGGGTACGCGCTGGACAGTGAGGGCACCCTGCGCATTGTGCTGCACCATTCCTCGCTGCCCTTTCAGCCCTGAATAACCCACTACACAGAGGTCATGACGATGAAGAAATCAGGAGTATTGCTCGGTGCTGCCATGCTGGCTCTGGTCGGCATGGCCCATAGCCAACCGGTGACCATCACGCTGGTCGAACACGGAACCGTGCATGCCTACCATCCGCAAACCAAGTTCCAGATCAATCCGGAACTGGGGCGCGCCTGGGTGCATGTCAGCTTCAAACTGGATGACTTGTGGCAGGAAGCCCCAATGCGCTCCCAGCGTGTTGCCGTGGAAGGCCTGCGCTTTGATGCAGAGCAAAGTGCGGTCGTGTTGTCACTGCCGGATCGGGAGGTCACTTGTGCGACGGTGTCGGACCGGCGCTTCCCGCGGCTGGCGGGGCATCGCATAGAGCCTACCGGCATGTGCAAGCTGGAAACCGTGACCACGCGAGAACCATTCGATAATGGCTTCTTTGTCAGCAACCAGGACGTCACCCGCACATTCCTGCATGTGCAGAGTTGACTACCACTCGGCCCGCAGCGATTATCGCTGCGGGCTTTCAGGTAAAAAGCCTGGCTTTGCGTCAGGCTCAGCTGCGTTGCAGGCATCGCAAACGATCATCTTGCCTGGCATGGAGAAACTGGCATGGGGTTGCGCCGAAAAACAGGGTCCGCAGTTGCTGCCAGCATGGTGCTGCTGCTAGCAGGCGAAGCGATCGCAGATATTGCCGAGACACGCGGAGGCCTCACAGTTCGATCCGCCGACGGTCAATTTGAGGGGCAGGTCAGTGCGCGCATTCACTTCGATGCCTATTTCTTCGACAATGACATTGAAGAGTCGGTCAGCACAACCGAATTCCGCAGGGCCCGTCTAACACTGCGCGGCAGAGTTCATGAATGGGACTATCTGTGGGAAAATGACTTCGCCGGTCAGGACGAACGAGCTGGCTCTGGCTTCAGACATATGTTTATTGCTACACATCTGGGTCCGGGGCGCCTTATCCTAGGTCAGTTCAAGCCATACCGCGGCATGGAGGAGCTCACCAGCTCCAACCACATCCTGATGATGGAGCGCCCTTTTGCTTCCGCCATAGGCATTCATGCAGGCAGACAGTGGCAGCAGGGCGCCGGTTACCTGGTGACAAGAGAGCGGCATAGCGTGGGCCTGTCGGCATTCAACACCCGTGGAGCCGGTTCCGCACGAAACGATGGGGTTGGCGCCGCAGGCCGCGTTACCGTGCTCCCGATCAAGACCGAGCAACAACTGCTGCATTTGGGCGCATCGTTTTCGCATGAAAACGGCACGAGTTCAACGCCCGCCTTTAACGCCAATGCGTTATACGCAGGTCGGCGTGGGCCATCGCAGCGTATCGCCACCACGCTTGAAGGAGGGCGCGTCGATGCGCTGGGGGTGGAAGCCGCCATCTCCGCCGGGGGCTTCTTTGCGCAGGCAGAATATGTTGCCGCTGAGTTCCACCAAGCCTCGGGGCCGACACAACGCGTTGATACTTACTATGCTCAGGGCGGTTACACCCTGACCGGGCAAATGAGTCCCTATGATTCTGACCGTGCGGTATTTCGCTCCCCCTCAGGCTCTAATATCGTGCAACTCACAGCACGGTATGACCATATCAGCAACGCTGACATCGACAACATGCAGGCCGAGTCCATCACCCTCGGCATCAATTACTTCGCCAGCCCGGCTGTGCGCTTCATGGCGAATTACACTCTTGGCGACAACTCTTTTACCGACGACCGCACACGACAACTGGCCCTGCGTGCGCAGCTCGCGTTCTGAGTGAGGGGCGTAGGTTTCATTTTAATCTGACGCACGCCATGGTCGCCGCTCGGTGGCCAGATCGGGCACTTCACCCAGCTGAGACAAGGCTCGATAGAGTAAACGCGTTTCCAACAGATTCCAGGCTCGCAGAATCACCTCAACAGGGTCAAACGGCTTGGTAAGAAAATCTGACGCCCCCAGAGACAGGGCTTTGTAGCGCGCATCACGGGTCACATCCGCCGTCAGCACCAGCACTGGAATCCAATTTCCTTCGCGGCGCTGCTCATCCAGAAGGGTCAGAAGGCTGTAGCCATCGACCTCGGGCATGCGCAAATCCAGCAATACAATATCGGGCCGGTATCCCTGAATCAGGCCAGGCACTCGCGTGGCATCCACCGTCGACAATACCTGCTCGAAGCCTTCCTCCGTGAAGATTTGCTCCAGCAGCGCCAGATTGGCCGGTTCATCGTCAACAATCAGCAAGCGTGCGTCACGCATTGCCGGGCGCGAGATGCTCATCCATTACCTCCTGAAGATGGTTGCGCCAAGTACTGGGAGGCGCATTGCGGGCCAACGCCCGAATATTGCAGGGCGGGGTTGACGAGTCCTCGGGCGTATCACGCCACAGACACGCCACAGGTGGCGGCACCGTATCCGGCCACACCGGTGCTTCCTTGTGATCGTGCACCAGCAGCCATGATGTTCCAACCTTTGAATCAGGCAATATCCCATCGCGCTCAACGCGCTTGCATGGCAGGCCGAGGCGCTGGGCCGTGGCATCAATCTGCATGGCAAAGACATCGTCAGGAGTACACAGCAACAACTGCAAGGCACTTGCTGCGGCTGCTTCCCTTCGGCGGGGAGACACATCAGAAGCTGGCAACGAAGCGGCTATGACGCCCACTACTGCCTCCCTACTGCGCGGCAGCATTATCGTAAAGCAGCTGCCACCATGGGGCGTTGGCGTGAACGTCAGTGCGCCCCCCATGGCAGACATCAGCCCATGGCTGATGGCCAGCCCGAGCCCCACGCCTTCCATCTGTCCATCCTGGCGCGAGAACGGTCGAAACAGCTCCGCATGAAAGTCGGGATGAATGCCCGGGCCTTCATCAATAATATGCAGGCTGACGGCGTCGGACTGCACCGCACCGCGAATCACCACTGCGCTGCCTGGCGCGGAGAACTTGGCGGCGTTGTCGAGCAGGTTAATCAGAACCTGCAGGACACGGCTGGTGTCAGCCACCACCGGCGGCAAGGCGTCGCAGCTCTCACGATACAGGCGAATATCGCGCGCTGCGGCGCGACCGTTCACAATGTCGAGCGCTCGCCCGATCTGCCCGGCCAGATCAATGCTCTCCAGCTTCAGTGTCAACTGGCCAGCCTCAATGCGTGACATGTCCAGCAGATCATTGACCAGCTGCAGCAGGTGTTCAGCACTGTGCTGGATAGCATCAATCTGGCGCCGCTGGGCGGGCAATTCCAGGTGCTTTTTCAGCAGTGCGCTGAAGCCGATGACGGCATTCAGCGGGGTGCGAAGCTCATGACTGGTGCGGGACAAGAACCGGGTCTTGGCGCGGCTGGCTTCTTCCGCTGTTTCCCGTGCAGCTTCCAGCTCATCCAGCTTTTCGTACAGGGTCTGACCGGTTTGTACCAGCAACCGGTCCAGCTCGGCCAGCTCATCCTCTGGCTGGTCGCTGAAGGATTCGAGCGGCTCCCGCATGCTGATCCGCCGTGCGTTGTCGCGCAAATGACGAATACGGCGGATCAGGGCAGAAGCAAATCGCTGCGACAGCAACGACGCCAGAACAAAAGTGGCCAGCACCGCCACCAGCATGGTGGCGTGGCCGATCTGACGCGCGCGACGCTGTTGGTGCTGCATATCGGCGATCAGACGATTCTCGCGTTCTTCCATGAATGCAATACGCCGCCGCAGTCGATCGAGCAGCTCCTTGTTATCACGGGAGTAAGCCAGCATCTGCCCGCCGCTCAGCTCCCGCGAGCGCGCCGTCAACACCGCCAGATTCGATAACTTTACGTCCACCAGTTCGGAAATTTCAGCCAGTTGCTCACGCTGAACCGGATCCTTGATGTCCCGCTCCAGCTGCTGCAGCGCCTGCCGCAATTGCTGTTCTGCGCGTTCATAGGGACGTAGAAAAGTTTCGTCCTGGGTAATGATAAATCCGCGCACGCCGCTGGCCGCTTCTGCCAATGCAGCGTGCACCGCATGGATCTGGCCGAGCACACGTAGCCCGCGCTGCACTTCATCGTCCGCCTGGCGAGTTTGCGCGAGCGCGAACAACAGCACGCCGACTGTCGTCGCGGCAAGCAAAAGCGGCACCAGTGTCAGTACCAGGCTGCGTTGGCCAAGATTTCCGGACCAGATGCGACGCGCGAACTTGCGCATGATCAGATCCCCGCTCCGCTATGCCCTAACCCAAGCTCCACAGCCCGCGCTGCGGCCTGGGCGCGGTCGTCAAGCTGCAGCTTGTTAAGGATGCGTTCAACATGCGTTTTCACCGTGCCCGGCGCAATACCGAGGCTGTCGGCAATACGGGCATTACTGAAACCGCGCGGTAACAGACTCAAAATTTCCCGTTCTCTCGGCGTCAGCCGGCCCAGATCACCGGCCGCCAGCGCATCAGCGCCTACTGCGGTGTGGGGCCCGGCCATGGGCACTGCCAGCAGCGCGGACAACACTTCAAGCAGACGCTGATCCGCCTCACCCGGCGGACGCTGTTCCGCATGACCCGCCACGCCCAGCAATCCGGTCACCTGGCCATCCCGCGCGAGCGGCACCAGCCATTCGAACCCCGGGCTAGCGGTGTGTACAAGCCAGTTATCAGCAGGGTTCTGGCGAACCAGGGGCCTGCATGGCCACACCAGAAACGGCTGCAGCCCCGTTCGCAGCGGATAACGCACACCAGCGCTGACCAGGCTGCCGCTGGCCGCCAGCGATTCCAGCACGCCAGCGTGATAACGCAGCCAGACCACTTCAGCGGCACCCAGATGCAAACGCAGGGTCTCCGCCACGGCTGCCCTGCTCTGGGGGCCATCACCGCGCAGCAACTCCGCGCACGCCTGCAGGCAGCGAAACGGGCGATCCAGACTGGCCTCGGCCCGATAGCCCGCCCGTAGCGATGATACTTTCCCGCGTTGTGTCATGATCTGGTTCCTGACGTAATACTCACAGTGTCCGGTTTTATTGATCACTGCGGCGTGAGCGCTCTCCGGCACGCAAAAGGTTCGCCACCTGCTCCAGCAGCGCCTCACGCCGGAATGGTTTGGACAATAACGGGCCGATGCTCTCCAGCGCCGTATCAGGCGCATCATCCGCTTCTGCATAGCCAGAGGTAAACAGCACCGGCAAGCAAGGCCAGCGCCGACGACAGGCCTGGGCCAGCGCCAGCCCGGAATGGCGACCGGGCATGATGATATCGGTAAACAGCAGATCCGGGACCAGGCCGTTCTCGATCCGCACCAGTGCCTCGTCGGCACTGGCTGCTTCCAGCACATCGTAACCGGCCGAACGCAGGTAGCGCACCGACAGCATGCGAATACTGGTGTCGTCCTCCACCACCAGCACCAGCGCCGCCACCCCGGAGATGGGCGCCGCTTCGGTCGCCACGGTGTGCTGCGGTGATTCACCGGCGGCACGCGGCAGGTAAAGGCGAAAACATGTGCCCTTACCGGGAGCCGAATCCACACTGATATGCCCACCGGATTGCTTGATGAATCCGAATACCATGCTCAGCCCAAGACCACTGCCCTTGCCCTGGGGCTTGGTGGTGAAAAACGGCTCGAAGATACGATCCTCGACCTCCGGCGGCATCCCGCTCCCGGTGTCCGTAACGGTCAGGCAGACATAATCTCCGGGCGAGACCTCCGGGTGCGCCAGCACATAATCAGCATCAAGTTTCTCGTTGCTGACATCAATGCTGAAACAGCCGCCATCCGGCATGGCGTCTGCTGCATTCAGCGCCAGATTCAGTAACGCACTTTCCAGCTGCCCAGGGTCCACACGCAGCGGCCAGGTATCGGCTGCCACCTGAATATTCAAACGGTTCCGGTCAGTCAGCGAGGAGCGCAGAATCGGCGCCATGGGGCTGACCAGACGCTCCACATCAATAATCTGCGGTGACAACGCCTGACGCCGGGCAAACGCCAGCAAACGCTGGGTCAGAGCGCTGCCGCGTTCCGCTGCACTCTGGATCACAGCGATCATGTCCCGCGCCTCGGCACCCAGATCCGGCACACTCCCCAACAGGTCGGCATTGCCGAGCACCACGGTCAACAGGTTATTGAAGTCGTGGGCAATACCGCCGGTCAGCCGGCCCACGGCCTCAAGCCGCTGGGCATTCTGCAACTGATGATAAATCTGCGTTTGCTCGGTCACATCACGCGCCACCACCACCCAGTGGGTGAGCACACCGGCCTTGTCGCGCACCGGCACCACATCCACATCCAGCGTCAACTCCCGGCCATCATGCACATAGACCAGCAACTGGGTACGTACCGATTCGCCTTGCTGCATGGCACGGCGGATCGCCGCCAGCTTTTCCGACTGGCCAGGCGGCCCGCGCGTTTCCCAGGGACTGCGGCCCACCACCTGATCATTACGCAAACCGCTGAGTTTTTCATGCGCCTCATTGGCAAAGACAATGCGCGGGCTATCCTCGGTGATCGGGCCGCCTTCGAGAATCAGAATGATGTCGTTCACGCGCGCCACGGCGGAACGCAACAGGCGTAACTGTTCAGTGTTATGCCGCAACATCTGCACATGGCTGATATCGGTGGAGGAACCAAACCAGCGCTCCACCTCTCCGCGTTCATTGAATACCGGTGTCGCTTCATTCAGATGCCATTCGTAGCGGCCATCGGCACGACGCAAACGAAATTCCATGTGATAGGCCGTACCTCGCGCCACAGCGCGCTGCCATGCCCGGGCCACCTGCTCCCGATCCTCCGGGTGGACAATCTCGAGCCAGTGATCAGCGATGTACTGGACACTGTGTCCCGTCAGTGCCGCCATCCGCTGCCCCACGTGCACGATTCTGCCCTGACCGTCAGCCGACCAGACATGCACCGGCAGGCTCTCGGCCTGCGCTTCGAAATGCCGCAACCGATTCAGGTCTGAAATATAACGGCGGGTATGCAGCTGATGCGCACGAATGGAATGCAATGCAAAAAAACCGACCACCAGCACCAGCACGCTGGTCAATACACGATTGGCCAGCACGTGAGGCCAGGAAAAACCCGCCGCCATGCCGGGCGACAGGCTGATGCCCACCCAGATCAGCAGCACACACAACACGGTAATCAGCCACTGGAAAGCCGGGCGACGTACCAGCAGACCTGAAAGATAAACCAGGGGCGTATAAAGCAGACCATGGGCAAAGCCCAATTCAGTGAAACGCTCCGTGAACGCCACCAGCAACACCGCCGCCAGCAACCCCCACGCCCAGCCGCACGTCCAGATCTGCGCCCGTCGCGGCGTGGTCACACTGTCAGGTCGGTGCATCATGCGGCGAGGCCTTCTGGTGCGCTTGTGCCACCAGATCTTCGAACACATCCGCGCGCCCGGGCACCATGATGGCTTCGCCGAGCGCGCAGTTCAGTCGGGGGTCGTCCGGGTGCTGCCGGTTATGCGCATCAATGGCCGCCACCAGTGCCGCCCGGGAACGCTGCAACGCTGCTTCATCAGCGTTGACGATCAACAGCGCCATTTCTCTCCCCCGCATGCGCCCGGCCAGATCTCCGTACAGGGCGGTTTCCGTGACCATCTGCTGCAAGGTGTCGAGCAGATGATCGCCCTTGGCACGACCATGCACATGGTTGATACCGCCCATATCCCTGATCCTCGCCACCAGCAGACCACACGGCAACTGCATGCGGCGGCAGAAGTCGAACAGCCAGGCGGCGCGGGCCCGGAAACCACCGGGCTGACGCGGATCATCGGGTGCGCGCCCGGTGTCGCCGGTTGCGCGCTGCAATTCATCCTCCACCAGCCCGGCCAGCGCTTCCAGCCACTGTCTTTCACGCGGCGACAGCACACGCGGTGTGTGATCGGCGACGCACAGAGTGCCCACTTTTTCGCCCCCTGCCAGGGTGATCACATGCCCGGCATAGAAGCGAATCGGAGTGTCGCCCTGTGCCGCCGGATAGTGCGCGAACAGCGGATGCCGGAAAGTATCCTGGACTTCCAGCGTGCCGTCCCCCTCAATGGCCACGCTACAAAACGCCTCGCTGCGTGGCGTCTGTGTCTGCATCATGCCCTGGCGGGACTTGAACCACTGCCGCAACCCGTCAATAACAGAAATCAGCGAGATCGGCGCGCCCAGTAATCGCCTGGCCAGTCGGGTGATACGATCAAAACGGGCTTCATAACGGCTGTCCAGCAGACCACTGCGATACAGTGCCTCGAGGCGCTGCACTTCGCGCTGGTGCTCCCGTTCCACGAACCAGCGTTCGACCGCTTCGGGCGCCAGGGCACCGCTGACGAGGTAACCCTGCATCGTGTGGCAACCCAGCGCGCGAAGATACTGATGCACTTCCAGTGTCTCGACACCTTCGGCCACTACATTCAGTTCCAGGTTGCGCCCCAGCTCGACAATGGAGCGCACCGCTGCAGCGGCTTCATCAGAGCGAGTGCATTGCAGCACAAACGACTTGTCCAGCTTGATCTCGGAGAAAGGCAATTGCACCAGCTGGCTCATACTGGAGAAGCCGGTGCCGAAATCATCAATGGATAACCGGAAACCGCGCACCCGCAACCGGGTGAGCATCGCCAGAGATCGCTCTGCATCCGTCATGGCGACACTTTCGGTAATCTCCAGCACCAGCTGCTCGGGGTCGATGCCCCGTTCTGCACTCCGCGCCAGCAGCCAGTCAAAAAAATCATTGTCATCCAGCAGCAGCGCAGAAATGTTCACCGACAAGCTGCAATGGCGCAACGTATCCTGCCCGACACGCGTTGCGGTTTCTGCGCTGCGCAACCGGGCGAACCAGTCGATGGCCTGCTCCATCACGGCACGGCTCAGGGGCTCCACCAGCCCTTCAGACTCGGCCAGCGGGACAAACACATCCGGAGGAATCATGCCGCCGTCACGTTGACGCCAGCGAGCCAGCGCCTCGAAGCCCTCCAGGGTACCGGTGCGGCAGGCAACTCGGGGCTGATACAGCACATGGATCTCACCTCGTTCGAGCGCCTCGGCCAGCGTCGCTTTATCGGGCACGACGGCCGAGCCCGGTAAAGCGACGCGGCCGGAGGGCGCAGATTCGAGGGATGCAGGGGGCGACTGATCGGCCAGCAACAATTCGCGCAACATGGCCGGCGTGAAAGGTTTGGGCAATACGCCAAGAACCTGCAGACCCCGGGCGCTGCCCACCCGCCGCGCGGCATCCAGCACACGACTGCCCACACCGCTGGAGATAATCACGTGCGGACGTACCGGGCGTTCTGCCAGCCGCTCCATCACGGCCACGCCGTCCGTATCCGGCAACACCAGGTCCACAATCACGATGTCGACAGGATGTTCATCCAGCAGCGCAAAGAACGCCGTGGCCGTTTCAGCGTGACGCACCTGAAACCCGGCCGCCGCAGCAATACGCATGATGGTCTGGCCTACAAGCCGCTCATCATCAAGGACAACCACTGAAGACGTGTTGATCATTCCGCTCATGCCTGCCTACCTGCTGGCGACCTGCCTGATCCCTGAAACACTGAGGCGGGAAGCATTTTCACAGTATCATGAGCCAGAGTGCCATGAGCCCGCGATGGCTGCCAGCGATACAAATACTCTACAATCAATCGACCGGACTCCCTTCACGCTGTTTGCCCCGGAGACGTCATGACTGCTTCAGTTACTGTACACACTGATCACTTTGCCACATGCGGCCAGATCACCGAGGCCGATATCGATACCCTGGCGGCCCAGGGCTTTCGCACCCTGATCAACAACCGCCCCGACGGCGAGGGCGGCCCGGAGCAACCCGCTTCGGCCACGCTGGCCCGCAAGGCCGAAGCGGCGGGGCTGGCGTATATCTACCTGCCCGTTATCAGCGGCCAGATCAGCGCTGACCAGACCGAGGCCATGCGCGACGCCCTGGCCCGCGCCGAGAAGCCCGTTCTGGCCTTCTGCCGTTCCGGTGCCCGCTCCACAAACCTGTGGCAACTGGCGGGCAGCCCCTAGGCCACCCACGCCAGGCAGAAGGAGCCATTGGGATGGGCGCCAGAAAAACCGCAGTGATCAGCAGCGCGCGAGGCTGGGTGCAGGCCAACGCACTGGCCGCCAGTCTGGTGGTCATGATCTGTGGTGTCGGCGCCACCCTGATGGTCAACGAGCAGTTGAGAACCCAGGCAGACCGTCAGGCACAGCGGGAATTCAATCTGCTTGCCGAGAGTCTGACGCGGGACATCGCAGCGCGCATGAACACCTATAAACAGGTGCTATTCGCCGCTGCGGGCTTCATTGAAAACCACCCGGAGATCAACGCACAGGACTGGCGGCGTTTCCATGACCGGCTCCGCCTGTCCCACTATTACCCCGGCATTCAAGCGCTTGGCTTTGCAGTCCCGTTGCCGCCTGATCAAAGGGCATCACATACCCGGATCATGCGCGATAGCGGCTTCCCGGATTACAGACTGCACCCTGATGGCGACCGCGAGCTCTATACAAGCATCATCCTGATCGAGCCGTTCGAGGGCAGCAACCTGGTGGCTTTCGGCTACGACATGTACAGCAACCCGGTCCGTCGGCGTGCCATGGACCGTGCCGTGGAAATGAACACCGCCGTGCTGTCGAATGTTGTCACACTGGTGCAGGAACAGACCGAATCCGTGGCTCATCCCGGGCTATTGTTGTATCTGCCCACCTACCGCCCCGACATGCCCCTGGCGTCGGTGTCCCAGCGTTGGGAGGCGCTGCAGGGATTTGCCTACAGCGCCTTCCGGATCAAGGATCTGATGGCCGGTATCCAGCAATCCGATACCCCGTTGCTCGACTATCGCATCTACGATGGCCTGTCGACCGATGACTCCCGGCTGGTTTTCCAGAGTAACTCCGCCGACGACCGCAACGACCATCCCGTCCTGCGTCGCCAACTGGTACTCCCGCTCATGGGGCAGAACTGGACGCTTGATTTCCAGAGCACCAGCGCTTTCCATCGCAACCAGCATGGCGTCGGCACCCAGGCGGTACTCGGGGTCGGCCTGCCCGTCTCCTTGTTGCTGTCACTGATCACCTATCTGATCAGCACCAGCCGCGAGCGTGCCACGCGGATTGCCGAGCAGATGACCGAGGAATTGCGCCAGACAGAACAGGCCCTGCGTCTGAACGAGGAACGCTACAAGCTGGCCCTTGATTCAAGCTCCATGGGCACCTGGATCTGGGATTTCGAAACACGGAAGTTCTCTGGCGATCCGCAGCTGCCGCCCCTGTTCGGTTACCCGCAGGATTATGATTTGCAGGGTGGTCTGCGCATGTTTCTGGAAATGGTTCACCCGGAAGATCGCGACCGGGTACGCCGTGAACTTGATGCAGCAGCCAACGGCGGGCAGGAGTATGACACCGAATTCCGCGTGATATGGCCGAACGGCACACAGCGGCATATCGCCTCACGCGCCCGGGTATTGCAGCTTGCTGGCCAGGCCACTCCGATCATGACCGGCACCTGCTGGGATGTGACCGAAAAGCGGAACAGCCAGCTGATGAAGCGTGAATTTGTGTCCACTGTCAGCCACGAGCTGCGCACGCCACTGACCGCCATTTCCGGCTCCCTCGGATTGCTGCTCGGCGGCGCCGTGGGCGCCATGCCAGAGAAAGCCAATCAACTGCTGCGCATCGCCAACGAGAACACCAAACGTCTGTTGCGCCTGATCAACGACCTGCTCGACTTCGAAAAACTCGATGCCGGCAAGCTGGAGTTCAGTCACGAGATCTGCGACGCCCGCATGCTGGCGAACAGTGCCATCGAGCTGAATCAGGGCCTGGGCTCCCGCTACGACGTCTCGCTGGCGCTGGACTGGCCAGTGCAGGGGCGGGCGCTGATCAAGGTGGACCCGATGCGCTTCCAGCAAATCATGGCCAACCTGCTTTCCAACGCAGCCAAGTACTCGCCCCCTGAGGGCGTCATCACCCTGAGCGGCCAACAGCAGGATCAACACATCGTGTTCTCGGTTCGCGATCATGGCAAAGGCATCCCCGACGAATTTCGCGACCGGGTCTTCGAGCGCTTTTCCCAGGCTGACAGCTCCGATACACGCCGTGCCGGCGGTACCGGGCTGGGGCTGGCTATCTGCCGTGAACTCACCCTCGCCATGGGCGGGACCATCGACTTCGAGACCGGCCCGGACGGCACCACCTTTCACGTCGCCTTCCCGATGGATGAAGATCCTTACTGCTTCTGAGTTTCGCAACAAACCGCCGTTGCGCTTGTCGGAATGGACATGACACCTGAAGAGCACGACCTCTGGTTCCTCCCTCTCGGCGGCTGCGGCGAGATCGGCATGAACCTCAACCTGTACGGGCACAACGGCCAGTGGCTGATGGTGGACTGTGGTATCACCTTCGCCCGGGCGGGCGACCCGGATCACCACGGCGCCGACGTGCAGATGGCCAATCCCGATTTCATCAGCGCGCGCCGTGAGCAGCTCGCAGGGCTGCTGATCACTCATGCCCATGAAGACCACATCGGCGCCGTCGCCTGGCTTTGGCCGCTGTTGCAGTGCCCGGTGTACGTCACGCCCTTCGCTGCAGAAGTATTGCGCCGCAAGCTCGCCGAGCGCGGTCTCAGCGGTCGTGTGCCCCTGATCGAGGTACACCCAGGGCAGGGCCATCACATCGGCGTGTTTCACGTTCGCTATCTGGCCCTGACCCATTCCGTACCGGAGCCCAATGCCATCGTTATCGAAACACCGGCCGGGCGCATTTTTCATACCGGTGACTGGAAGCTCGACCCCGCACCGGTGGTCGGCCCCGGCTACTCCGCCAGCCTGTTCCGGCAGCTCGGCGAGCAAGGCGTGGACGCCATGGTCTGTGACTCCACCAATGCCCTGGTGAGCGGTCATTCCGGCTCAGAGGGCGCCCTCTACACCGGCTTGCGTGACGTCATCGAGGGGGCTCCCGGGCGCGTCATCGTGGCCTGCTTCGGTAGCAACATTGCACGCCTGCACACGCTCGGGCGTATTGCCCGGGAGGCCAATCGCTACTTCGGCCTGCTCGGCCGGTCGCTGGTCAACATGGTGGCCGCAGCCCGTGCCACGGGCGTCTGGCAGGCCGCCGCCGATCCGATCGAAAGCGGTCATCTGGGCTACCTGCCCGCCGAAGAAGTGCTGGCCGTGGCCACCGGCAGTCAGGGCGAACCGCGCACCGCTCTGCACCGGCTGGCCGACGACAACCACCCGGACCTGAGCCTGGAACCCGGGGATCGCGTTATCTTCAGCGCCCGCATCATCCCCGGCAACGAGGACGCTGTCGCCCGGCTTATTGAGCGGCTTCAACAACGCGGGGTCGAGGTGATTACCGATGACGAGAGCCGCAACCCGATCCATGCATCCGGCCACCCCGCCAGTGAAGAGCTGCTGGCGATGTATGGCTGGGTGCGCCCACGCCTGGCCATTCCGGTCCACGGCGAGCCTGCCCACATGGACGCCAACGCGACTCTGGCCCGAGCCGCCGGTGTGCCGCGCCAGCTCACGGGCCGCAATGGCGACCTGTTCATGATCGCGCCGGTCACCGGCTTGCGCCGCCAGGTCGTTCCCACCGGTCGCTGGGGCGTGGTGCGCGGACAACTGGCGCCGTTGCCTGATAGCGCACTGCTATGAGCACCATGTGCCACCTTGACATGACAATGTCATGGGAAACGCGTTAGGCTTGCTGCATCACCCATGAGGCACGCACGATGAAACGGCTTCACCATCACGACAACGCCCTCTCCCTGGCCCCGCACAGCGGCCGGGCACTCTGTGCTGCGTCGCTGCTGGCCGCCTGCCACAACAACGGTTATCGCTTCGGGTATTGGTTTAGCCACTGGCGCGCCTGATACCCCACAGGCGCCCAATAACCCGGGACGCCTGACTGACACCCCCCTTGAACCCCCGGTCGGCCTGTCCCACCGGGGGTTCTTTTGTTTAAGGATATGCACATGAACAATCGCTCCACTCTTATGGCCACCGAGACCGCTCGGAGCACTCAGCCTCATGGGCCCGCCGACCGCAACGCCCGCGCGCTGCCGCTACCCGCCCCGGCGACCCTGCGCGCACGCTTGCCCCTGGCACCGGCACGTGCGGAACAGATTGAGGCCCAGCGCAACGCCGTGCGCGCCATCCTCAACGGCGACGATCCGCGTCTGTTGGTTATCGCCGGTCCCTGCTCGCTACATGACCCCGCTGCGGCACTGGAGTACGGCGCGCGACTGGCGGCCCTGGCCGACACCCTGAGCAATGACCTGCTGGTCGTGATGCGGGCCTACGTCGAGAAACCGCGTACCACCGTGGGCTGGAAGGGCCTGCTCTACGACCCGCATCTGGACGGCAGTCAGGACATGGCCGCCGGACTGGAGATCTCACGCCGCCTGTTGCGCGATCTGATTGATCTCGGCCTGCCGCTGGCCACGGAACTGCTGCACCCGATGGCTGCCGACTATCTGGGCGACCTGCTCAGCTGGGCGGCCATCGGCGCGCGTACCACAGAATCCCAGGTACATCGCGAAATGGTAAGCGGCTTGCCCCTGCCTGTGGGCTTCAAGAACAGCACCGATGGCTCAGTGCAGGTGGCCATCGACGCCATGGGCGCCGCCGCCCACGGCCACCGGCATTTCGGCGTCGATGATCTGGGCCACCCGGCCATGCGCATCACGCCCGGCAACCCGGATACGCATCTGGTGTTACGCGGCGGCCATGGCGGGCCAAATCACGATGCCGAGAGTGTCGAGGCCGCGCGCCAGGCGCTGACAGAAGCCGGGGTGTCTGCACGCCTGATCGTGGATTGCAGCCATGCCAACAGCGGCAAGAACCCCGACAACCAGCCCGCCGTGCTGCGCGACCTGCTGGCGCAGCGACGCGCCGGGCAGGCCGCCGTCGCAGGCGTGATGCTGGAGAGTCATCTGGTGCACGGGCGGCAGGATCTGGGCGGCGCGCTGTGCTACGGCCAGTCCATTACCGATGGCTGTCTGGGCTGGGGGGCCACCGAGGCGCTGCTGCGCGAAGCGGCAGGATGAGGTTGGCACCCTTCCCCTCGCCGGGTAGGGTTGTATCTTGCCCGGACTACACAAGGATGCCCCTTGGCATGAATGCAACACGCTTTCCCCTGCACGCGCTGGTGCTTGGCGCCAGCCTGACCCTCGGCGCCTGCGTCACGGTGACGGAAGAACGTCTGAACGTGCCCAACCCGGCCCCGGACCAGAGCCGTCAGCCCATGGACACCGGCCAGACACTGGCCGTGCCACCGCAGCCCACGCACCAACCGGTGAACTATCCCGATAGCGCGCTGGAGGCAGGCGAACGCCGCGAGGCCATGGTGCAGGTAATGGTGCTACCTGACGGCAGCGCGGGTGATCGCGTGCTGGTGCAGACGTCGGGCTCCGCCACCCTGGACGAAGCCGCCCTCACGTCTGTTGGCCAGTGGCGTTTTGAACCGGCGCGGGACACCGAAGGGCAACCCATGGAGATGGTGCTGGTGGTGCCGGTGCGCTTCAGCCGCTGATCAGTCTTTCTCCAGCTTGCGCTTGAGACGGTAGTCCATCAGCCGGAACAGCGGCTGCGTGTAACGCGTCGCCGGCCCCGGCAACGCAGCCAGAATCACGCTGCTGACATTGCCCAGCGGCCGGGCAATGCGCGCTGGCCGCTCACGCACGGCTTTCACCAGCCAGTCTGCAGCAGCATCCGTATCCATCATGCGCATGTGCTTGTAAATCGACGTCTTGTTCGACATCGGCGTGCGCACCATGGGGAAATGCACTACCGTCACATCGATGCCCTTGTGGCCCAGTTCCGCCTGCAACGAGCGGGAAAACGACTCCAGCGCCGACTTGCTGGCCAGATAGGCCGAAAACAGAGGAATCGGTACCTGCGTGGACAAGGTGGAAATGTTCACCACCTGCCCATGTCCCTGCTCCAGCATGCGCGGCAACAGCTCCAGGGTCAGCCCGACAGCCCCCAGATAATTGATCTGCATGGTGCGCTGGTAATCGTGCAGCCGGTCCAGCGCTTGCTCAATCGGCCGCCGGATGGAACGGGCTGCATTATTGATCAGCACGTCTACCCGCCGATGCTCGGCCAGAATGGCGTCCGCGCACGCCGCCAGCTCGGCCTCATCAGTCAGGTCTGCCGGGTAAATCCAGGCCTTCCCACCCGCCGCCTCGATCTCGTCACGCACCCCGGCCAGCTGCTCCGCATTGCGTGCCACCAGGCACACGCGAGCGCCAGCACGCGCCATCTTCTTTGCCGCCACGGCGCCGATGCCGCTGGAGGAGCCGGTCAGCACGATGGTCTTGCCGCGCAAATGGGCCATATCGTTTCCTTGTTGTCTGTTATGGCAATGAGGCCCGAGACTGCCGTGTCGGTGCGGCGAGGTCTTGACCTTTCGCGTCGCACCGGCAACCGCTAACATGTCCATATGGACAGTATCGTTGCCACCACACCGCTTGCCGCCCCGCTGAGCGACCCGCTCTATTATCTGCGCAATTTTCGCAGCGTGCTGGCGTGGCTGGCGGCTCGCTACGACGATCTGCTGGAGGCGGAGGAGCGGGCCTTTCTGCGTGATTTCGGCACGCTCCCCGACGCCAGTCAGGGGCTACTGGTAAGGCTCATCATGCGGCGCGGCATCCACTTCCGCCTGCAACGGCTGGCGTATGCCGAACTCGGCGACAGCCGTACCGCCGCCGCGCCCTTGCAGGCATTGGGCTGGCTGCGCCCTGATGCACCGCTGGATGCCACCACCCTGGCCAGCCTGCTCACCCGAGAGGAATTGACAGCCTTGCTGGCCACCAGACCGGACGGAGCCCCCGTCGCCGCATTGCGGCGCCTGCGCAAACCGGCCCTGGTCGCGCTGCTGGCCGAATGCAGCGATAGCGAAGCGAGTTTCGCGCACTGGTGTCACGGCACGCCCGGGCTGGCGAATGAGACCCTGCTGAGCCTGACCGTGATGCCACTGTGCGAACGGCTGCGCCTGATGTTCTTCGGCAATCTGTGTCAGGACTGGTCCACCTTTGTGCTGACCGAACTGGGGCACCACCGGTTTGTGCCGGTACCGCTACATCCGGAGGCACGTGCTTTCCGCAGCCGCGCCGATATCGATATCGCGGTCGCGCTGGCCAGCAGCCGTGACACCCTGGCCGCCGAGGGTGGCCCGGAAAAGGCCGTGGCCCAGCTGCCACCGCCTCCGACACTGCCCTGGCTGCGAGCGCGCCATGCAAGGCTGCTATGTCGATTCGGGCAAGCCTTCGAGCGACACCAGCAGCCCGCCCGCGCGCTGGCATGCTATGCCGCCAGCGACACCCCGGAAGCCCGCGTGCGTCAGGTGCGCGCGCTGGAACGTCTCGGCCAGCACCGGCATGCCCTGCGTCTGGCCCGGCAGCGTCTGCTTGATCCTCCGGATGATGAAACAGCGCTGCAGTTACAGCGCATTGTGCCACGCCTGTGCCGCAAGACAGGCGACGAGCGCCCGGCGTCAACGCCTGACGCCGACCTGCCGGTGCAACGCATCACCCTGCCCCCACCCACGGCCGACGCCAACGCCCGCGTGGAACATGCTGCGGCCCTGGCGCTGGCGGCCCGGGAGCCGGACAGCGAAGTCCATTACGTGGAAAACGCGTTGCTCCCCGGCCTGTTCGGCCTGCTGTGCTGGCCCGCCCTGTTCCACCCTGTGCCCGGCGCCTTTTTCCATCCGTTTCAGGACGGCCCCGCCGATCTGCGCGATCCGGACTTTGCGGCCCGCCGCCGCGAAGATTTTGCTCAATGTCTGGCCGCACTCGACGACGGCCGCTATCGAGATCTGATCCTGCGCCGCTATCGCGAGCATGCCGGTCTGCGCAACCCGTTCGTGATCTGGCCCGCTCTCAGCGAGGCAGTGCTGGAGCTGGCGCTGTCGTGCATCCCGGCCAGCCATCTTCGTGCGGTTTTCCAGCGTCTGTTGCGCGCGCCGGACCGTTACCGCGCCGGCTTCCCGGATCTGGTTCAGTTCTGGCCCAGTGAGCAACGCTATGCGCTGATTGAGATCAAGGGGCCCGGCGACCGGCTGCAAGACCATCAGCAACGCTGGCTCACCTTCTTCTGCCAGCAGGGCATTCCGGCCCGGGTCTGTCATGTGCAATGGGCCTCGCCACCATGAGCACCAAGCGCTATACCGTTGCCGTGCGCACCCTGTGTGATTTCACTGCCCGGCGCGGGGATCTGGATCTGCGCTTTACACCAGCCCCCAGTGCCCGCGAGGGCATTGCCGGACATCAACTGGTGACCAGTCGCCGTGACGACGACTATGAAACAGAAATTCCACTCCAGGGTGAATACCGGCAGCTTCTGCTGCGCGGGCGCGCTGACGGCTATTGCCCACAGCGCCATGTGCTGGAAGAGATCAAGACCTTTCGTGGCGACCTGAACCGCATGCCGACCAATCACCGCACCCTGCATTGGGCGCAACTGCATTGCTACGGTGCCCTGTTCTGTGCTCAACGCGAGTGCGAAGGCATTACGCTGGCCCTGGTGTATTTCGATGTCGTAAAGCAGACCGAAACCCGCATCGAAGAATATTGGTCGCGGCAGGCACTGGACGACATGCTTGCCAGTCATGCCAGTGCGTTTCTCGACTGGGCAGTACAGGAACAGACGCACCGGCAAGCGCGCGACACGGCCCTGAAGACGCTGACGTTCCCGCATGCAGAATTTCGCCCGGGCCAGCGAGACCTGGCGGAAGCGGTCTACACCACCCTGCACCAGAAACAGGTATTGATGGCCCAGGCGCCGACCGGGATCGGCAAGACGCTGGGCACGCTGTTTCCGGCCCTGAAAGCACTGGCCACCCGCGAGCAGGATCGGCTGTTCTTCCTGACCGCGCGCACTACCGGCCGACAACTCGCTCTGGACGCGCTCGCACAACTCGACAGCGAAAAAACACTGCCGCTGCGGCGGCTGGAACTGATTGCCCGGGACAAGGCCTGTGTCTACCCGGAGGCGACCTGTCACGGTGACAGCTGTCCGCTGGCCCGCGGCTTTTATGATCGTCTGCCCGCCGCCCGCCAGGCGGCCGCCGAACAGGGACGGCTTGATCAGGCCTCGCTGGGCGAGATTGCTCACCACCATCAGGTCTGCCCCTATTATCTCGCCCAGGAAATGGCGCGCTGGAGTGATGTGGTGGTGGGCGACTACAACTATTACTTCGATCTGAGCGCGCTTCTGTTCGCACTGACCAGCCAGCAGCAATGGCAGGCACTGGTGCTGGTGGATGAGGCTCATAATCTGCTCTCGCGAAGCCGCGACATGTATTCCGCCAGCCTGGATGAGGGCGCCATAGCCCGCCTCGCACGGCATGCCCCCACCGCACTGCGCACCCCCTTGCGCCGCCTTGAACAGGCCTGGCAGGAAATGAATCTGGCCGCGGGCACCGCCGCCACGGCCTACCGGAAGCTGCCGGAACCACCCCAGGCACTGTTGAGCGCGCTGGTGGCCAGCGTCCATGCCATCAGCGACTACCGCAACGATCACCCCACCGATACCTCAGCGGCGGTGCTGGCGTTTTATTTTGACGCGTTGCAGTTCACTCGTATCGCCGAGTTCTTTGATGAGCATTATCTGTGTGACTGTGAGCCATCGCCGGAAGACCCGACACGCACGCGCCTGACGTTGCGCAACCTGGTGCCGGCACCCTTCGTGCGCGAGCGTCTGGCTGCCGCCAGCGGCACGGTTCTGTTTTCCGCCACCCTGACGCCGCCGCGCTTCCACGCCGACCTGCTCGGGCTGCCCTCAAGCAGTCGCTTTGTCGATATCCCGCCACCGTTTGATGCCAGCCAACTGCGCGTGCATCAGGTGGCGCTGTCCACCCGCTTCCAGCAGCGTCCCGGCACCGCAACACCCATTGCCCGATTGATCTCCCGCCAGTTCGATGAGCAACCCGGTAATTATCTGGCCTTTTTCAGCAGCTTTGACTATCTCGGGCTAGTGGCCGACGCGTTACAGCAGCTTGCACCGCATATCCCCGTGCACCGACAGCAACCCGGCATGCCCGAGACGGACCGGCATGCATTTCTGGCCCGCTTCGCACCGGGAAACCAGCAGGTCAGTTTTGCGGTGCTGGGTGGCGCCTTTTCGGAAGGTATTGATCTGCCGGGAGATCGGCTGGTCGGCAGCTTCATTGCCACGCTGGGCCTGCCACAGATCAATCCGGTCAACGAGCAGATGCGCGACCGGCTGGAACAACTGATCCCCGGCGCAGGGTTCGATTACACCTATCTCTACCCCGGGGTCCAGAAAGTGATTCAGGCCGCCGGGCGCGTTATCCGCACCCGCGACGACCGTGGCGTGATCTATCTGATTGATGAGCGCTTCGCCCGCCCGGATATCCGCGCGCTGCTGCCGCCCTGGTGGCAGCCGTCAGTTGTAGCGCCGCCTCAGACCGGTGAGAGTGTGTAATCCCCCATATCGAACTCCGCCATCTGCCGGGCAAACTGGGTGGCAAAGCCTGGGAACATGGTGGCATTGAAGCCATCTTCGGTGAGGTACCAGCTCTTGCAGCCGGAATTCCAGTTGGTTTTGGCCAGACGACGCTGGATATCGCGATTGAAAGCACGCTGTGCATCCGGTTTCACATCCAGCGCCTTGAGCTTGCGTTCGCGCAATGTCTGGATGCCACGCACCAGGTAGTCAATCTGCGCTTCCATGTAGACCAGCGCCGAATTGTGGCCAGGCCCCGAATTTGGGCCGAATGTCATGTACAGGTTCGGGTAACCGGACACGTTGATGCTCTTGTAGGCCTGAGCGCCGCCGGACCATTCTTCCCCGAGCACCCGGCCATCGCGGCCCGTAACCGGGAACGGCGTACCGGAATGCGATACATCGAAGCCGGTGGCGAAGACGATGCAATCGAACTGGTGCTCGATGCCCTCCACCGTGCGAATACCCTTTTCACTCAGGCGCGCAATCGGCCAGGTGATCAGTTTGCAGTTTTCCTTTTGCAGCGCCGGATAATAGTCACTGGACATCAGCACGCGCTTGCAGCCAATGCGGAAATCCGGCGTCAGCTGACGGCGCAGCCAGCGATCCTTCACCTGCATGCGCAGGTGCATCCGGCCAATGCGCTCCACCAGCCCCGTCAAAGGGGTATCCCAGATAATGCCCAGCGCCACGGATTCGTGGAACAGATACAGTGCCTTGCGCAGGGCGTCCTGGCTGGCCGGAAGGCGACGGAACAGTGCCTTGTTCCAGCCCGGCGTTTCGAAATCCGGACGCGGCAGCACCCAACCCGGCGTGCGCTGGAATACCTTGACGAACCCGGCTTTCCTGACCAGCTCCGGAATGATCTGGATACCGCTGGCGCCGGTACCCACCACGGCCACACGCTTGCCCGTGAAATCGTAATCATGATCCCACATGGCGCTGTGAATCTTGTGGCCCTGATAGTCTTCGATGCCGGTGATATTCGGCAGACTGGCGTTGGACAGCGGCCCCTGAGCCATCACGATCGAGCGACCCTCGAACAGGCCTTTCGACGTCTGTACACGCCACACACCTTGCTGCTCGTCATACTGCATCGACTCGACATTATGCTCGAAGCGCACCAGCGGTCGCAGTTGATAGTGATCCGCCAGGTGATGCACGTAGCGCAGGATTTCCGAACCGCCGGAAAAGCTCCGTGACCAGTCCGGGTTTTGCGCAAACGAGAAGGAGTACAGGTTCGATGGAATATCGCAGGCTGCACCGGGGTAGGTATTGTCACGCCAGGTGCCCCCCACATCGGTGGCGCGCTCCAGAATGACAATGTCGTCGATACCCTGCTGACGCAGACGGATGGCGGACCCCAGACCGGCAAAGCCGGCACCGATAATCAGAACCTCACTGCGGGACACCACGGCTTCAGCCTGGCTTTTGACGCGTTTGGCGCTGCTGGTCTTGCGGGCAGCTGCCTTGCGGCGCGGTTTGCGTGTTTCAGACACTGTACTCATGTTGCAGTTCTCTCTTCCTGATGCGCTCTTCTTGATGCGAGGCAGCGGCTCAAGCAGCCGGGCGGTAGGTCAGTTCTTTCACCCATGACGGCACAGCGGGCAGCGCCCGGCGCGGGATATAGCCGGTCAGGCGAACGATGGCATCCACCGGCACGTGGTAGGCACGGTTGCTGCGATCCACTACAAACCTTGCGTGATGGCGAATGATCTGGAACCAGGGATTGCGACGCCCGTCTGCGGTACGACCACCGATCTTTTCAAACTTGTTCATGGCGGCGTAGAGCTTTTCTTCCGGCAGCCCCATGGCCACGACGTTATCGCGCATCTTGTTCAGCAGCGGGAAGTAGGAGGCGATGCCAAGCAGCAGGCGCGGGTCCAGCAACGGCGCCAGCATCTGTACCGTCTTGATGTACGTTTTGCCGTGCCCTTGCATTTCCATCACGGTGAAGCCCACACCCAGATGGCGGGACTCATCATCATTGATCTTCTCGAACGCCTGGTGGCAGACAGGATCATCCACCGTTTCCAGCAGGAAGGTGCACAGGGCACCGTCCAGCGCGATTTCCAGCATCGGCACCACGGTGCCCAGCACATAGACCGGCATCTCGTCGGCGTAACGATCAAGCCACTCGATCACCAGCCGCAGGTTGATGTTGGGCTCGGGAATTTCGTCACCTTCCAGCATGCCCCAGCGCTTCATCAGTGCCATTTCTGCATTGGCATGGCGCTGCTCTTCCGCATGGAAATAACTGTAGATTTCACGCAGCGTATCGTTGGGCGCTTTTTTGGCCATGGCCGCAAAGGCCCGGGCACCGACATGCTCGATCCACATCAGGTCGGACATGAACTCCTTCAACTTCGGCCACTGTTCTTCCGTGATCAGCTCGGCGCCGGGCGCCTCCCAGTCGATGTCCGCCAGGGACCACTGGGTGTTCTTGATCTTGACCAGCATCTTTTCCAGATCGATGGAAGCCATGAGCGTCTCTCCGTCAGCGTCGGGTCGCCGCGAGTCGACCCAGCAGGCCGGCACCGCGCGCGTAAGTGGAAGGGATGTAACGTTTGGCGCGCCAGATCATGCGCGCATCGAATTGCGGCAGTACGTAAAGCTGGCCCTTGTCGAGCGCATTCAGGGTGGTGCGGACCACGCCATCGGCGGATACGCCGGTCAGGGCCACCAACTTGTCCATCAGTGGCGTCACCGAGGCATCAATACGGCCTGAAGTAAAAATGTTTGTCTTGACCACGGTGGGGCACAGCGCGGTCACTTTCACACCGCTGCCTGCGGTTTCTGCAGCGAGCGTTTCCGACAACGCCAGCACCGCTGCCTTGGTCAGGTTGTAGGGGCCCATCATCGGCGCCGCGGCGAAGCTGGCCGTGGAACAGACATTGATAATGCCGCCCCGGCCCAGAGCCTTCAGTTTCGGCGCGAAGATATGGCAGCCATAGACCACGCCCCACATGTTGATGCCCACCGTCCACTCCCAGTCCTCCAGCGGGATCTCGCCTACCGGCCGACCACCAACGCCTACCCCGGCGTTATTGATCACCAGATCCACCGGCGCTTCGAGCAGACGCTCCGCCTCATCCGCCATGGCCTGCACGGCCTCGAACTGCGTCACATCGCACTGCAAGGCCCAGGCGCGGCCGCCAGCAGCCCGGACCAGCTCGGCCGTTTCCTGCGCGGTGGCCAGGTTGATATCCGAGACCACCACGGCGCCACCACGGCGGGCGATCTCCAGGGCAAAGGCCCGACCGATGCCGGAACCGGCCCCGGTGACGACGGCGTGGGCATTACGGCTGACGCGTTCGCGTGCAAGAAAAGGCAGTTGCGGCATAGGGCTATTCGCTCGTTGACCATGACATTACATGATGTCACGATAAAGCGAATGCTTGTTCGGATTCAATTCGGAAATCCTATGCCCAGAAAGCCTCGCCAGGCCCGCTCGCGCGCCACCGTCAACGCCATCGTGGAAGCGGGCTTCATCGCCGTCGCCACCCACGGCCCCACCGGGGCCACAACGCGGCAAATAGCTGATATTGCAGGCATTAGTGTCGGCTCACTGTATGAGTACTTCACCAACAAGGAAGCCATCTTCAAGGCCATGAGCGAACGCTTCGTGGCCGATACCGTGGCCATGATCCAGCCGCTGGTGCCCGAGCTTGTTCGGAAACCCATACGCCAAACCATCCTGGATCTGCTCGGCCATTTCCGCGTGTTCCTCCAGGAGAACAACGAGCTGTACCTGAAATGCGCCCGCCATGCCTTCACCATGGACTTCGAGGAATATCTTGATCCCGTTCACAAACTGCTGGTGGATATCGTCATGCAGCATCTGCTGCACAACCCGGAACTGACCCGGGTGCGGAACATTCCGGCGATGATCTATATCTTCATCAACGGCGGCGTCTTCGCGGTGATTCGACACCTGTCGGAGGACAATCCGCCTATCTCCTTTGAGGCGCTGTCGGAGGGCCTGGCGGATATGGTCGGCCACTATGTTTCTCAGGAACTGAGTGAGCCTTCAGGCAAGATCACCGCTGGTCCGGGATAATTCTCACTTCGTCGGAAAACAGGCGGTGGAATTTATGTGACGCAAAGCACACTATAGGAGAGGCAACACACCTGTGTATGGACGACTCGGCTGAGTCCACGATAAGGCAGAACAAGATCATGCACACACTGGGTATCAGGAGCACCGCTTGCTTGCTGGCTTCACTGGGGCTGGCATTGGGCAGCACCACGGCGCAGGCAGATCGCGCCGAGGATCTGCTGATTGATGAGATCTACGCGGAGGGCGGTACCACGCTCTACTGCGGCACTCCCTTCACCCCCGGCGACCGCATACGTATCGACCGCATCTATCCGGACCGGCAGTTGCAGCAACAGTTCGGGTGCAATTCCAACCGTGCCTGTCAGGATGAGCCGGATTTCGTCGCGGCACGCGATGACCTGCACCAGATGTTTCCGATCGAACGGCAATCGGATATCGACCGGCGTGCCACATTGTTCGGTGAACTGCGATCCAGCGCCCCCACCAGCCAACGGTGCGACTACCGGTTGGGATTCCAGACCTTCGAGCCCGGCGACAATGCCAAGGGCACCGTGGCACGCGCCATGATGTACATGCACGTGCAGCACGACCTGCCACTGGTCGGCGCCTGGGAGATGCTTCAGCGCTGGAATGAATCGTTTCCACCGGACGATGCGGAGCGAGCACGCAATGCACGCATTGGTGAGCTGACCGGGCGCCGCAACCCGTTTATCGACGACCCGGCCAGCATGCAGAATGTCCCGGCACCGGCGCTGTTTTGACGCCGGTACCGGACATGTGGATCAAAAGGCGTCGGCAGACAGCCCCATGATCAGGTCGCTACCGGCTTCCAGTTGCGCCACCAGGCTGTGTGCCCGCGGCAACAGGCGCTGGAAGTAGAAGCGCCCCACGTGCAGCTTGCTTTGACCCAGCTGGTCATCACGGCCTGCGGCGGCCTGCATCATGCGGGCCCACAACCAGGCATAGGTCACCAGGCCGAACAGGTCCAGATACTCCACTGCTGACGCGTTCACTGCGTCGGCGTCCTGTTTGGCCCGCTCCAGCAGTTGGGCGGTGGCTTTTTCCAGCAAACCGAGCGCTTCTTCCAGCGCCGCCGCCACCGGCTTCACAGCCGCTTCGTCACCTGCGGACGCCAGCCACTCACGTACCTCGGCAATAAAGCGCTCGGCCGAGGCGCCGCCGTTGCGCACCACCTTGCGGCCGGCCAGATCCAGCGCCTGAATACCGTTGGTACCTTCGTAGATCTGTGCAATACGCGCGTCGCGCACGAACTGCTCCATGCCCCATTCACGCACGTAGCCGTGACCACCGAACACCTGCTGACCAATAATGCAGGTCTCCAGCCCACGATCGGTGAAGAACGCCTTGGCCACCGGTGTCAGCAGCGCAACGCGATCATCCGCCCGCTTGCGCGCTTCTTCGTCGTCAGAAAACTTGGCGATATCCAGTTGCATGCCGAGGTAAGCCGACAGCGCCCGCCCCCCTTCGTTCAGGGCACGCATGGTCAGCAGCATGCGGCGCACATCACCATGCACGATAATCGGGTCTGCATTCCCTTCCGGATTCACAGCACCGGTCGCTGCGCGGCCCTGGACCCGCTCGCGGGCATAGTCCACGGCGCTCTGGTAGCTGATTTCACCCAGCCCCAGACCCTGCAGACCGATGGACACGCGCTCGTAGTTCATCATGGTGAACATGGCGGCCAGTCCCTGGTTCACCTCGCCCACCAGCCAGCCTTTGGCGGCATCGAAATTCATCACGCAGGTGGCCGAGCCCTTGATCCCCATCTTGTGTTCGATGGACCCGCAGGCGACCCCGTTGCGCTCACCCACGCTACCGTCTTCATTGACCAGGAACTTGGGCACCAGGAACAGGGAAATGCCCTTGCTGCCCGCCGGGGCGTCCGGCAGTTTCGCCAGCACCAGATGAATGATGTTGTCGGTCAGATCGTGCTCGCCGCCGGTGATAAAAATCTTGGTGCCGGAGACCCGATAGCTGCCGTCTGCTTGCGGCTCGGCCTTGGTCCGCATGATGCCCAGGTCGGTACCGCAATGCGGCTCGGTCAGGCACATGGTGCCAGCCCATTCGCCAGAGTAGATTTTCGGCAGGTAGGTCTGCTTCAGTTCCTCGGACGCGTGCGCGTCCAGACACAGGGTCGCGCCGTTGGACAGCAGCGGGTACAACGCCAGCGAACTGTTGGCGCTGTGAATCATTTCCTCGAACAGGACCGCCAGCATCTTGGGCATGCCCTGGCCGCCGTACTCAGGATTGCCGGACAACGCCGTCCAGCCGTTCTCGGCAATAGTGCGGTACGCTTCCCGGAAACCCTTCGGCGTGGTCACTACGCCCTGGTCGAAATGGCAGCCTTCTTCATCACCGGAGCGGTTCAGCGGCAACATCACGCCTTCCACCATTTTGCCGGCCTCTTCGAGGATCGCGTCAGCCAGGTCACGACTCACCTCGGCGGTCGCCGGCATGGATGCCCACAGTTGCTCGGCATTGAATACGTCATTCAGAACGAACTTCATGTCGTCCAGCGGGGCCTTGTACGTCGCCATGTGCACTTCTCCACAGTTCTGGCCGGGGGCGCAAATTTTAAGCAGGTCAGCACCCCGGTGACAGGGCTATTTGTGACCCACCGTTCATACAGTCGTTTGAATTGGAGAAATAACGCGTGAAGGCCCCTCAGTAGTGAGGATGCAAACCATGCTCCCAGCACACCTCGGGAAAATCATCGACGTCGTCGTACTCGTCGAAACAGCCCGCCAGCGCCAGTTCCTGAATGGTCACCGAGTCACCGCCCGGGCTCGGCAGGCGCGCCAGCAGGTCCTCTGTGGTCACCGCTTCGCCATTGAGTTGGCCCGCACCGCCGCGCAACGCCAGCGTCATGCTGAACTGATCCGCCTCCTGCTTCAGCAGACCGGATTCCGCCCCCGCCAACGCCGCCTCACGCAGATCCTCCGGCAGCAGATCGGCCAGCACCAGCAACAACTCCACACCGACCATCCGGGACACGATCTCCTCCAGGCCCATCTCCTGGAAGCGCTCAAGTGCCGGATTCTCGCCTTCCAGCCCCTCGTACGTCAGGCTACTGGAGAACGCCAGCAGACGCGCTTCTCCCTGATCGAGCAATGTTTCCAGATGCAGCGCCGATGCGCCCGGACGCAGCACGTCCTCCACCGCCACCCGCAGGCGCTCAACACTGAGACGCTCCATATCTGCCATCAGTGTCTCGACATCCAGCTCCGGCACTTCGTCCATGTCGCCGCCAAAACTGCCAAAGATCGCCATCATCATGTCTGTCTGAAGCGCTTCCAGTTCCTGACCGATTTGCTGCCAGCGCGCCGCAGCGCGAATATCGAGCCCTTCCGCCCGCAGGCGAGCATAAGCCGTGTCCATCGGCAGCAGCTCGTGACCACTGCTGGTAATATTGTCCAGCCAGACACGCGTTTCGGTCGCGAGCAGGCGGCCGTTGCGCTCACTGCTGGCCTCGAACACCAGATCAAAACCGACCTCGCTCTCCTCGCCACCCCACTCGGGAGCCGCCGTATACGCCTGCACACCTTCAACATGCAACGTGACGGCCATCAACGGCAGCAAGTCTTCCAGCACTTCCGAGATCGTCACCACCAGGTTCAGGTCGTCAACGCGCAACGCCATCCGATCGGTTTCCAGCATGAAGTCACTGATCAACAACTGGGTACGCCCGGTGTCCAGTGACCAATCCTCGAAATCCATCCAGACCACAAATTCGCCCAGCCGCAGACGACCCAGATCACCGGATATCTCCAGCTCTGGCACCTCGATCCGCCCACGCAGGCTGCCATCGAAGCCCCACCAGGATTCACCCGTGAGCGGCGAGGCACCGCGAGTATGCTGCGCAATGACATCGCGTATCTCTTCCGGCAGCGCCTGCATGTCCAGTTGGCTGCGGCTGTAGGCCAGCCCTGGCCAGGGGCCAGATGATGTCCACAGCAGAGGGCCATGCATCATGCGTGACTCATCACAGAGCATGCCGGAAAATTCATGCAGCATGGCCAGCGATTCGTCCATGTACAGACAGGTTCGAATACGGGAGGAGAACAGCGAGCGCTGATACTCGACAAGCTCAAAACGCATGCTGTCATGGCCCGGCAGTATTTCCTGCCCTGCCAGCCACTCCCGGTAAGCCGCTTCCGTGTGCGCGCCAATCAACCCACTGCCAGCTACCCAGACCAGCCCCAACACCATCACCCCCAACAGAATCTTTTTCATCCTTTTCCCCGAAAACACGTTTTTTGAACCCGACAATATACCGGTCTGCGGGGCCTGGCACCGCACATTTCCTTTCTGGGTCATAGCAGAACCATAATGTTCTCGATTCGTGATGCACGACTCATTTTTCAGCCCATGACTCACTGCATGCCGTGAAAAAGAGCGGATCTCCTACACGCCACGTCAGTCATTTCTTACACGCGCTGTACCATTTTCCTGCTGACTCTCACGCCCCACACCCACCTGATTTTACCTCCCCTTTTCATTATGTTATTTAACCCGACTTCTGGCACGGCACAGTCTCGCCCCTCATCCTGATGGCCACCTCTACGCACAGGCTCTGCTTGACGATCAAGGCGACTTGTACCGGCCCCAACGCTCATCGACAAGGAGTCCCTCATGAGCCAATCGCTGACCAGTAGCCATGCCGTTATGCATGGCCCATCCAACGACACCGCCCCCACCCCCTCTGTCACCCCGGCAAGGTTCATTACCGGCGCCGACCTGCGCGGAGACGACCAATGAGCGTGAGTCTGCCATTAAGCCAGGCCCAGCCCATACCCGGGCAGGAAGACACCTGCCGTCGGCGCCTGTGGCTGCAACCTAAAACCCCCGGTCGCAAACGGCTGACCCTGGCCTTTCAGGAGCGCAATACCTACCCGCCGGAAATGCTGGAACAACTGCGCGAAAGCGGGTACTTCAAGGCCGACGAACCCGGCAACGGCTACTACCTGATCCCCGCCGGTTACGGCCACACAGTCCCCCATGATACCGACCCGGCCGAGGTTAACCCGGACCTGAAAGTCATGCATGTGCGCCCGGTGCGCTTTGCCAGTCTTGACCCGCTACGCCTGAGCGACCTGCGTAACGGCTGGCTCTATATCTTCGTTAATGGCCACCTGTGGCGGGAAGTCCACGTTACCGACGGCAACCTGTTTCACGACATCAACCTGGCCCGTGAACAAGGCAAGGATGCGCGCCCGCACCTGGGCATTGTGCCCGAAGCCCGCTACCTCACCCTGCCCACACGCCTCAACGGCGAAGCCCCGGTGCTGGAAATCGCCTATTCCGAGGTGCAATGGAGCTGGCACACGGTGTGCCGCATGGGCGGCCTGGCGCCGGACGATATCCGTTACCTGCCCGACCTGCCCGTACATGCACAATGGCAAGGTATCAGCGCCGACGAGGCCCTGCGCGCACAGCGCTGCCAGCGCATTGACCTGGCGGCCTACGACGATAGCTGGGATATCAGCAGCCTGCCCGAGCGCTTCCTGTCCGCAGCGCTGCCGGTACAGCAGCACTGTCAGCAGCATGAAGACAGCGAACAGGCCAGCGACACCGACCTGAGCCCCCATGACGTGGCCGGTGGCATTGCCTACCTGGGCCTGCACGATCCGCTGGCCATCACCCGCGAGATCGCCGAGGACTACCACACCCTGCTGGCGCTGGAAGACACCCTGCTGGAACAAGCCGAAGAGGACGGCGCCTTCCCGCTGGCGGTACTGATCCAGAAGCTGGTGGAAGAAGACAGCCGCCGTAACCGCGACAACCCGCTGTCCGAGCACGTGGATCAGGCCAAGCTGGATAAAACCATCCAGGACTGGGAAGCCCTGGCCCGTAACCTCCAGCAGGAAAAGGAACAACTGGACCAGGCCCTCACCGAGTCCCTGCGCTGCGAGGCAACAAGAACCGCCCTGGCCGACTATTTCCACAGCGAGTCGCCGTTCAACCAGACCCTGGGCGTGATCCACTGGACCGCCCTGTGCCACCGCCCGGAAACCGAGGCCCTGTTCGCCTATATCCAGGAGGTGCTCGACGGCCAGGACAGCCTGCTGGCCATCATCGCCGACCTGCCCGATGCGGTGCTGCACGTCATGCGCCGCCTGGCCGGGGATAATCGCGGCTACAACCTCCACACTGATGACACCGCCCGGGCGATCGAAGACACCCTGGCCCGGCAGAATATCGACTACACCGCCAGCCTGGGCATTACCCTGTCCATGCTGCTCTCGGCCATCGCCGAGCTGTTTACCAGCCACCACACCAACCGCTTCCTGGATGTCACCGCAGACAGCATGGCCAAGGC
>PNLU01000016.1 GCA_013823245.1 Alcanivorax sp. | reverse complement strand
CCGGCCATGAAGGCTGGCTGAGAAATCTGGCGGTAGGGTTGGGCAATGGCCCCGCCTCGGAAGTGGCGATCACCGCACTGCAAGCACGGCTGGATTTCCCCTCCGCCATGGTCGTCCGCCATGTGCGCTGGGCACTGGAACGCCTGCAGCGTCAGGCCGGGAACAATTCATCCAGTGACCGGGCATCCAGCACCTGATCGGCCCAGGTCTCCAGCCTGTCGATATCCGCCGCCTCGATACGAGCCTCGACAGCCGCAGGCAGGGCGCCGAAGCGGCGAACCAGTTGGCGCGTCAGAATGGCCCTTGCCTCGCCTGCCGATAGCGCTGTTCAAAAATCATACGTTCATTATCATCAAGCGTCATATAGATGTCGATGAAACCTGCATACTTCAGATGCCGCTCAGGGTCCGGCTCCAGCATGGTCAGCCCCTGGACCGCCCGGGCACAGATTTCCAGTTTCATGCTCGTCGGCCAGTGCATGCTGGGCAGGTTCAGCCGGGCCACCAGATTGTCACTGTCCAGATACCGCTGGGCAGGCAGATCCGGCAGCACACAGGTCAGATAGCGGAAATGCAGATACTCGAAATATTCATTTCGTAGCCGCAGCCCCCGATGCAGCTGCCGGGGCCGCTGCAGGAAGATAACCACCGGCACCACCCGGTCGGTCTCGAACATCTCCGCCAGTGACAGACAGTAGCGGGCCAGCTTGTGGGTGGAGGGGTAAAGATCAGCCGCAATCTATCGCTCTTTTTTCCCGGTTACCCGCTCTGCCTCGACAAAAACCTGAACGATCTCCCGGAGCACCTTCTTGCGTGCGGGAGACAAAGACAGGACGGCCCTGACCAGAAGGCGGTCATCGTCGCCGAGCTTGCCGCCATCAAGCTCAGGGAACGCCTGCCTACCCGTAGCAGGCGCCCCATAACGCAGGGCAGCAGGCTCCACCCCAAGCCAGTCCGCCAGCACGGTGAGCTTGTCCTGCTCGGGGATGGACTCCCCACGCAGCCAACGGCGAACCGCCTGAAACGTTACCGGGCGCCCCCAATACCTCAGATTGAAGTTCTGCTCGACCACAGAGGGGCGCGGCTCGTAGCCCGCCGCCAGCAACGCGGCCCTTAAACGCTCGGCAAACTCGGCTTTTTCACTCATACCCGGGAGAGTGAAGTATCTGTTTAGCCCCCGGTTGACTAGCAGTTCAATCAAATTATTAAATAGTATGTTCAATTTGTGATTGAATTATCATTTCAATACGGTACTGCCCGATTAGAGGCAGGCCACATTCCCAGGGGGAATAATCATGGAATACAAAGGGATACAGAGGCTTGCTCTGGCCTCTGTCCTGCTGGCACTGGCTGCCTGCGGGGGAGGAAAGGATGGCCAGGACGGCGAACGCGGAGCGCCCGCTCTGATCTTCACTGAACAGGAACCCGCTGGCCCTCATTGCCCAATGGGGGGATGGCGCGTCCTGTCGGGAACGGACAGGAATGGCGATGGCGTGCTCTCGGAAGACGAAATCCAGAGCATCAGCTACCTCTGTCACGGCACTGATGGCCTGGACGGTCAGGATGGCATGACCGCGCTGACCACCCTTGCCCAGATCGGATCCGGCGAGCAGTGCCCTGCGGGTGGGCACCGCATCGACAGCGGCCTGGACCTCAATGGCAACGGGCAACTGGACGCCGACGAAATCCAGAGCACCGCCTATATCTGCCACGGTATCGACGGCGAGGATGGCCAGGACGGGCTGTCCGCCCTGCTCGACACGGACATCGAACCACCGGGCACCCATTGTCCGGCAGGGGGTATGCGGGTGCGCTCCGGTATCGACCTGAACGGCAATGGTCAACTGGATACCAATGAAATCACCCGCACCAGCTACCTGTGCCACGGCATGGACGGCACCGATGGCCTCGACGGCACCCCGGTATTGCTGACCTCCACCGAAATCAGCCCCGGCGATGAGTGTGCCGCAGGCGGCTACCGGCTGGATGCCGGGCTGGACACGAACCACGACGGCGCCCTGCAAGAGGGCGAGATCACGACCACCTCATGGATCTGCCACGGCACGGACGGCCAGGATGGCGCCGATGGGCAGGACGGCACGGATGGGCAAGATGGCACCGACGGCCTCGATGCACTGATCCGGACGACGGAGGAAGCGCCCGGCCTGAACTGCGCCACCGGCGGCGTCCTGGTGGAAACCGGCCTGGATCACAACCGCAATGGCCAACTGGACAGCGACGAAGTGGAGACATCCCGGTATGTCTGCCACGGCGCCGGCGACCCCAACGCCGCCTTCTTCACCCTGCGCTACACATCACAGACCGGCGGCGATCTGGTTGGCCAGGCCACACAGATTGTGGCCCTGGGCAAGGATGGGCAGACCATCACCGCCCAGCCCGATGAAGGCCACCATTTCACCGCCTGGAGCGACGGCAACACCGACAGCAGCCGCCGCGACATCAATATCCAGGCGGACCTGACTGTCGAGGCCGGCTTCGCCCCCTACCAGTACACCCTGTCCTATGGAGCGGGTGTCCACGGCAGCCTGTCCGGCATCACTTCACAAACCCTGTTCCACGGCAGCAACGGGACCCCGGTGCAGGCCCTGGCGGACACCGGCTACCAGTTTGCCGCATGGAGTGATGGCAGCACCCTGAACCCACGCACCGATCTGGATGTGCGGGGCGATATCACCGTCATCGCCCAGTTCGATGTGGCGCGCCACACCCTCGACTACCAGGCCGGGCCCGGCGGCAGCATTATCGGTAACGCCCGGCAACAGGTCAGCCACGGCGAGAACGGCGAAGTAGTCGCCGCCAGCGCCGACGAAGGCTATCGCTTCGTGCAGTGGAGTGACGGCCTCACCAGCCACAACCGCACCGATACCGGCGTGGAGGACGACCTGAGCGTCACCGCCGAGTTCGTCCCCCTGCTGACACCGCCAGAAAATACCGGCACCAGCCTGCAGGATGGCGCCCTGGTGCTCAACTGGGACCCGGTACCGGAGGCTGACAGCTATAACGTCTATTACGCCCGCGAGCCCGGCGTCACCCCGGACAACTACGCCTCGCTGGCTGGCGGCAACGCCCTGCTGGGTGTCCACGCACCCCTGACCCTGGGCGACCTGACCGATGGTGAGCGCTACTACATCATCATCACCACCGTCATCAATGGTCAGGAAAGCCTGGCCGGCGAAACACTGGACAGCCTGTCACCCCATGCGCCCTGGCTGAGCACTCCGCACCAGGGACATCTGGAAGCCGACATCAACACCACCCATGCCAGCCTGCACTGGGATGCCCAGCCCGGCCACCTCTACAACCTCTATATCACCACGGATGTGGAAACCAACCTGGCCCACTACGCCAGCCACGGTGCCGAACTGCGCCTCGACGTCACGCCCCCGGTGCAACTGGACGACCTGAGTGTGGACCAGCCGGTGTATGTGGCCCTGGAAACCAACGGCACAGTCAGCGACTGGACCAGCTTCATGCCGCGCACCTGGGGCGTCAACGGCCCGGTCAACGCGCAGGCCATCGGCGATGACGGCACCCGCTACCTGGGCGGGGATTTTACCGCTGCGGGCATGAATACCGGCGGTGGTGCAGCCCTTTCTCTGCGCGGCATCCCACATGTTCTGGGCGTACCGGAAGTGAACGGCTATGTCCGTGCTGTAGTGGCTGACGGTAATGGCGGTTGGTACATCGGCGGCGACTTTACTCATGTCGGTGGCGAACCACGTCTGAACCTGGCTCACATTGACCGCAGCGGTCGCCTCACCTCATTCAACCCCGGTGCGGACAATACCGTCAAAGCACTGGCGCTGGTCGGCAACACCCTTTACGCAGGCGGCGAGTTTCTGGCCGCAGGCCATGGCGACGCCAGTGTGGCCCGCTCGCGGCTGGCCGCCTTCAGTCATGACGGCAGCCTGACCAACTGGAACCCCCACGCCAACGGCACCGTGCACGCCCTGCTGCTGCACGGCGAACGACTGATCGCGGCCGGCGCCTTTACCGGAATCGGTGGCGCAACGGGTGAAACTCGGCAACGTCTGGCATCCTTCCATCTGAATACCGGCAACCTTGACCACGACTGGGCGCCATCGATCACCAACGGCATAGTCCATGCGCTAGCCTCAGATGGAAGCACCTTGTACGTTGGTGGCGACTTCAGCGTACCCTTCCTGTCCGGGGGCAGCACTTATACCCGATACAACCTGGCAGCCTTCGACAATAACGGGCACTTCGATAACCGCCTTTATTCCACACAATCCGGCTCCCCCTGGAGCACCAATAGCGACAGACTCCATGCTCTGCACCATGCCGATGAGCGACTCTATACCGGCGGAACCCATGGCGCGCGTGCATTTACGTCAACCTCCGGTTTCTCGCAGGTCTGGCACTGGTCAGATGGCGAAGTCACGGCTCTCGCCCTGCACCAGGATCAGCTTTATCTCGGCGGCACCTTCCCCGGCACCTCGCCGGGCGCCGCCACCCGACACCTGGCCGCCTTTGATAGCGCTGATGGCTCGCTGGTACGCTGGCTGACCGGACAGGCAGGACAAGTTGAAACACTGGCCGTCCAAGGGAACACCCTGTACAGCGGCGGGCAGTTCTCCATCACGGGAAGCCACGTACGCAACCATCTGGCCGCTATCGATGCTGATGGCAACTTGCTTCTGGACTGGAACCCAGGCACCAACAACGCTGTTCATGCACTGCTCTTCCATAATGGGAATCTCTATATCGGAGGCACCTTTACCTTGGCAGGAGGGGGCAGTGGCACTACCGAACGCCTGCGACTTGCGGCCATTGATCCGCAAGGAAATCTGACCTTCTGGAGCCCTAGTGTAGGCAATAGCACGGTGAATGCGCTCACCGCCAAAAACAATATCATTTATGTTGGCGGGCAATTCGGAAGCGCCCACGATATCCAAGGTAGCGAGCAACGATTCAATCTTGCAGCTTTCGACAGCGACGGGAAACTGACCAGCTGGCCTTCCTGTATCGGCGGCAGCTACACATATAGAAACCCCTACGGATTGAATGAAACACGCTACAGATGCCGAACAAGCGATGATATATCTATAAACACGCTCATCCTGCATCAGGGCTCAATCCTTGGAGGCGGAGTTTTTCCATATGCCGGGCATTTGAGCAGTTCCCCTGGACCAACAACCCCCAACACAAATGGCCTGGCGGCGTTTGACCTTTTCTCCGGGACACTGACAGGCCTGACCAACCATTCCGGCAGTGTTTTCAGCCTTGCGCTGCGTAATGCTTCCGGCTCTTCAACACTCTATGCAGGGACCAGCAATCGCCTTCATGCCTATACAGACGGCGGCAGCAGCCTGTTTACCACGAATACAAACGGGGACATCAGCGCCATACATGCTGACGAGATATACACCTATCTGGGCGGCGCCTTCACCACGATAGGCGGCACTCCACGCCCGTATATCGGCTCTGTATACAGCAGCTCAGGCTCAGTTGCGACAGAGTGGACGGCCTCCCTCAACGCCCCCGCCAGAGATATTACCGGCCGCAATGATGCGCTTTACGTTGCGGGCGAATTTACTTCCGCTGGCGAACCCACCTCATCCCGTGTGCGGTCGGGCATCGTGCTTTTTGATCAGAACGGTACATTGCTGGATCAGTAAGCCACATCACAAGGCCCCAGGCGCCAGCAGCGTCGCCGTTCACGCTGCCCAAACAGGAGAAAGAACATGACAATGCAACCTGTCTCCCTCCCGAAAAACGGATCGTGCCCCAGTGGTTATTCTGCCCGGGGCAATATGTGCGTTCCCAATGCGAATGCAAAACCCGCCATTGCAAGGAACGGCTCTTGCCCTTCAGGTTACAGAGCGCAAGGCAACTACTGCATACAAAATTAGAGCAACTCGGAGTACGACATGACCATTGATATCGCTGCCTTACGAGCAGCTTACGAGGAATCACCCATCATAGAAGGGCTTTTTGAAGTGCTTGGCGACTTTGTCAACAATCGCACCGTGACAAAAGTGGACAGAGCCTTGAAACAGCTCCCCAGCCACGGCATTGCGGCAAGCCGACAAGACCTTGTATCAGCCTTAAGAACACTCGAGGAACTCGGCCTGGGACGTTTCATCAAAGGCACCCATGGCCACCCGTCACGCATGGAGTGGGACGTGAAAACCAGGCACCTGCGCGACTGGGTTCTTGATGAACATGCTTCCGAAGAAGAAATTCACGATGGGCTCGAAGGAGAGGATATCGCTCCTGAAGGCGACTGGATCGTGCATACCCTGGTTCTGCGACATGATATGACAGTGGAGCTTGAGCTGCCTGCGGACCTCAGCATTAACGAAGCAACCCGCCTGGGCTGGCTGCTCTCCTCCGCAGCCTTTGATGACGAGCATTTCGCACCGGATGAGATGATAGAACGCACCCACTACATCCGGCCTAACCTACCTATCAGCATTGATCTACCTGCCGACCTGACCGAGGAAGAAGCCCATCGGCTCCAAACCTTTGCGGAAATTTTGCTCCACAAGGGCGAAAACCATACCTGAACAATACAAGAAGGGACATCGTCATGCTTCAGAAACTGGAAGACGTTTACCTGGCCATCCTGAGAACAGCCGTCATTATGGCGTCAGGCATATTACTTGTCGGGTTTGTCGTATTTGGATTAAGTGCACTCAAAGGGTTCGGAAGCAGCCCGGGAGACAAGGCTTCTCCACCCAGAGTAGACCCAGGTAGTATCATTGAACGAATCACCGAGCCAGATACATCTTCTGAGCCTGCACAGGGAATGAAACAAGGGTTGACCCCAGAAGAAATGGTGCCAGATCCCAATCAGAAGCACTATGCCCACACCGCTGCTCGCATTTCAAAATTCGTCAAAACAGTCTCCGATGGAGCAGAGAATGTAGATGAAGCATTGGCAGAAAACATCATTCGAGAGCGAGCCAATACCTACGGCTCCGACGAATTGATCTCTTCTTATGCAGAAGAGCTCTCCAAATCCATCAGCCGAGCAGTTATGAACACCAGCATTATAACTGCCGCCAGGAATACATCAGCGATTGACGTGATAAATCACATACTGAGTGTCTTCACAGAAGAATTCGATCGCGAATTGCAAGCAGAGCACCAACGGTTTTCCGAAGAGCAGGCAGCGCATCTTGAAGCAAGGTCTGATGCCACAAACACCATGTATCTTGCGGGAGTGTGCTTTGGTCTATTCCTGCTGATCGTATTTCTCTCCATTTTCATAAAAATCGAGAGAAACCTTCGCCATCTTCAGCCAGGCGCCCCTCGGAAAGATGGCAACGTCCCATAGCAACATGCAGGCCGGGGCACGCCAGCACCCCGGCCTGCAAAGCCTCAATCCACCACCAGCGTCTTGCCCGCCAGCTTCACCGGTTTGCTCGGGAAGGCATAACGCAGGATGCGCCACACCACCTGACCGAACTGCGAGGCCAGTGAACCGGTGTTGTAGTAGATACCATAGCGAGCGCAAATGGCGCGCACATCCCTGGACAACTCGGCGTAGCGGCGCGCAGGAATATCCGGGAACAGGTGATGCTCGATCTGGTGGCTCAGGTTGCCGGACATGATGTGGAACAACTTGCCGCCGCGCAGGTTGGAGGAGCCCCGCAACTGGCGCAGGTACCACTCGCCGCGCGTTTCGTTCTCGACCATTTCTTTCGGAAAGACTTCGGCGTTGGCCGTGAAGTGCCCGCAGAAGATGATCATGTAAGTCCACAGATTGCGGAGGCCGTTGGCCACCAGGTTACCCAGCAGCACCGGCAGGAAGAACGGCCCGGCCAGCAGCGGGAAGAAGGCATAATCCTTCAGCAACTGACGGCGCATCTTGCGCCCCACAGGGCGGAACTGCTCCGCCAGCTCCTCGCGGGTCATCTTGCCGGCGAAATAGCGTCCCAGGCGCAGGTCCTGTATTGCCACCCCCCACTGGAACATCAGCGCAAAGATCACGGCAATAATCGGCTGGAACAGGTAGAAGGGGCGCCAACGCTGCTCGGGAAACAGGCGCAACAGACCATAACCGACATCATCGTCCATCCCTTTGACGTTCGTGTAGGTGTGATGCTGGAAATTGTGCGTCTTGCGCCAGTTGTCGCTGGTGCCCACCACATCCCATTCATAGGTCTTGCCGTCGAAGCGCGGGTCGTTCATCCAGTCGTACTGGCCGTGCATCACGTTGTGACCCAGTTCCATGTTTTCCAGGATCTTGGAGATCCCCAGCAGCAGGGTACCCAGTATCCAGGCGGGCGGGAAAATACCGAAAAACAGCAGTACGCGGCCCACGGCTTCGGTATAGCGCACGGCCGCGTAGATACGCTTGATATAACGCGCATCCACTTCGCCAATGTCGGCCAGCGTGCGATCACGCAGCGCGTCCAGCTCGGCGCCGAACGCCTCGACCTGGGCACGGGTCAGGGGGCGACGAGCGACATTGCCGCGCGCCACGGGAGACAGAGAGGTCGGAGCCGGTTGTTGCGCAGTCATTTACAGGTCCAGTGTCAGGTGGCTTCGGGCGGCGCTGACGCACAGTCGCAGCATGCCGGGTTCACTATGTTGGCGGCCGTTGAGCAGGTCCTCGCTGGTGCCATCAAGGCGCTGGCAGGCGCAGGTGTGGCACACCCCCATGCGACAGCCGAAGGCCGGGGATTCACCGCGCGCCTCCAGGGCAGGCAGCAACGCCTCACCCGCCGGAATCTCCAGTACGCGGCCACTGCGCGCCAGCGTCACCTGCACCGGCGCGCCCGCCACGAGCGCCCGCTCCGGTGGCGTGAATGCCTCGCCCAGAAAGCCCGCAGCGGTGTCCGCTGTCAGCCGCTCCAGCTGACCGACGAAACCGGCCGGGCCGCAGGCGTACACCTGGCGGGTGGCCAGGTCCGGCACATGTCGCGCCAGCAGATCGCTGTCCGGCCGCCCGCGATCTTCGCCCGGCACCAGATCCGCTTCCCGGGTCAGCACCGGGATCAACGTCAGACCCGGCCAGTCGCGCGCCATCTGCTGCAACTCGGGCAGAAAGCACAGATCGGCTCGGGTGCGCGCCCAGTACATCAATGTGGTACGAACCCGGCCGCGCGCGGCCTGTGCGCGCAACAGGCTCATCAGCGGGGTGATACCGCTGCCCGCTGCGGCGAACAGCCACCCGGGCACGGAAGGGTCATCCCGCATCGCCCCGAACGGTGTACCCAGCTCCAGCACATCGCCCACCCGGGCATCCCGATTCAGGTACGTACTCACCGCACCGCCGGGGACACGTTTCACGGTGATCGCCAGGCGCCCCCCGGTCTGCGTGGGGCTGTATTGCCGAGTCAGGCGTACGCCATTGACCTCCACCGTAACCGGCAGATGCTGCCCCGGCATGACGGGCGCCACATGCCGGTTTGGCTTGAGCACCAGCGTCACCGTGTCGCGGGCACTGACCTCGCGGGCCACAACGCGCGCCAGCGGCCGCTCCCAGGACAGCAGCGGGCTGACCTTGCCGACCCAGAAGTCGAAGGCAGCCGGGTCGATCAGCGGGTTCATCAGGCGTTTCAGGGCGCTGGAAGCGGCCATGGCAGAGGGCCTCAAACGTGAATTCGGAGTTATTATACATATGTATATATAACAGTCTATACACCCGTCCCGGCCTTGATGGGCTATCATGACCTCCATCGACACCGATCCACAGAGAGCCGAGGATGAGTTTGACCGCCAAGGACGCCCGCACTGACGCCACCCGCCCCCACGCCGGTCGGCGTGCCGTGATTTCCCGCGAGGATCTGATCGCCGCCGCGCTGACCCTGGTGGGCCCGCACCGCAGCGTGTCCACGCTGAGCCTGCGGGAAGTGGCCCGGGCGGCGGGCATCGCCCCGAACAGCTTTTACCGGCACTTCCGCGATGTGGACGAACTGGCTGTCGCTCTGATCAACCAGGCGGGTGAGGCCCTGCGGCAGATTATCGGTGAGGCCCGCACCCGGGCCGTAGCCGAGCGCAGCGTGGTGCAAAGCTCTATTGAGGCTTTCATGGAGCAGTTGCGCGGCGACCAGAAACACCTGCACCTGCTGCTGCGTGAGGGCACCGTAGGGTCGGACGCCTTCAAGGACGCCGTGGAAACACAGTTGTGTTACTTCGAGGAGGAGCTATGCAACGACCTGGTGCGGCTGGCGAAGGAGCGCGACACCGGCATCTATCGTCCTGAGGTGGTGGCCCGGGCCATCACCCGACTGGTCTTCGCCATGGGCGCCACCGCCATGGACCAGCCAGAAGAGAAACACCCGGAGATCATCGATCAGCTGGTGACCATGGTGCGGATGATCATTCTGGGCACCCAGACCATGGCCGGCAGCGCGGGTCAGATCGAAAAGACCTTCTCGCGGTAATAGCGCAATTCCTCGATGGAATCGCGAATGTCGTCCAGCGCCTGGTGCTTGCTGTCCTTCTTGACGCCGGACAGCAACTCCGGCGCCCAGCGCCGCGTCAATTCCTTGATCGTCGACACATCCAGATTGCGGTAATGGAACCAGGCCTCCAGCCGGGGCATGTAGCGCCACAGGAAGCGGCGGTCCTGGCAGATGCTGTTGCCGCACATCGGTGACATGCCACGCTCTACCCAGTCCTGCAGAAAATCCAGCGTGGCGGCCTCGGCCGCGCGTTCGTCCAGGGTGCTCTGCCGCACCCGCTCCACCAACCCGGAGCCGGTATGCGTGGTGGTGTTCCATTCATCCATGCCACCGATCACATCGTCCGGCTGGGACACGGCAATTACCGGTCCCTCCGCCAGCACGTTGAGTTGCTTGTCAGTCACAATGGTGGCGATCTCGATAATGCGATCCTGATCCGGGTTCAACCCGGTCATCTCCAGATCGATCCAGATCAGGTTTTCCTTGCGATCACTCATGCGTCGGTTCCTGTCAGTGCGGCCGATATCTCCCAGAGACGCTCGGCATCATCGTCGTTGCGTCCGCGAGCAGACGGCGTGCGCGGTTTGCAGCGTTCAAAATATCCGCCCTGGCTGCGTCCGCCTTCGACGCCGGAGGCCAGCCAGATGGTGGTGCGTGCGCCCTTCTCCGGGCTGATCAGAAACAGCTTGAGCACACGACTGAAGGCCCGCTCGTACCAGGTGCGTTCAGGCCAGATATGCGTGGATACCGCGCCAGGGTGCAAGGCATTCACGGTGACACCCGCCTCGGCCATCCGGCGTGCCAGGGCGCGGGTAAACAGGATATTGGCCAGCTTCGATTGCGCATAGGCCTTCATTACCCAGAAGCCGTTCTCCAGTTGCAGGTCATCCCAGTGCATGCGTCCCATGCGGTGCGCTTCCGACGCCACATTGATGATACGGCCGGTGCCCGGGGTGATCACCGATTGCAACAGGTGCGTGAACAGAAACGGACCCAGATGATTGGTGGCAAAGGTCTTTTCGAAACCGTCTTCGGTGAGCTCGCGCTGCATGCTGGCCAGCCCGGCATTGTTGATCAGCACGTCGATGCGCTGGAAACGTTCGCGCACCTCGGCGGCGGCATGCCGCACCCGCTGCAACGAGGCCAGGTCCAGCGACACGGTCTCCAGCCTGGCGTCCGGGTAGCGCTGGCGGATCTCCACCATCGCCTGCTTTGCCGCCTCGGCCCGGCGACACGCCAGCACCACGCGTGCCCCCATGCCTGCCAGGGCGGTGGCCGTCACCAGACCGATCCCGCTGTTGGCGCCGGTAATCAATACCGTCTTCCCTGCCATCGAATCCGACATCTGCAGTCTCCCTGTTAGCGTTTGCCTGATACTGGCCGGTATAGTAGCAGGCCTGTTCCCCGGACGTAGCGTAGCTTTTCCTTCATGAGTAAACGCAATCTCAACCGACGCCAGCGCTGGCGCATCGAAAAGATCCAGGCCGAGCGTGTCGCCCGCTCGCAGAAGCGCCAGGCGCAACTGGACGCCGATGTAGCCACCACGCTGGGCGATACCCGGCCCGGGCTGGTCACCGCGCATTACGGCAGAAAGGTCGAGATCAGCGGCACCGATGGTGTCCGCCAGCGTTGCCATTTCCGTGCCAACCTGGAGCAACTCGTGGTCGGTGACCAGGTGCTCTGGCAACCGGCAGAGGGCCCGGGCGACGGGGTGGTAACCGCCATCGTGCCGCGCACCAGCGTGCTCAAGCGGCCGGACAATTACGGCAAACTCAAGCCCGTGGCGGCCAACGTGGACCTGATGCTGATCGTGTTCGCCCCGGCCCCGACACCCTCCAGTCAATTGCTGGACCGGTATCTGGTGGCTGCGGAGCTGTCCGGGATTCGCCCGGCGCTCGTGCTCAACAAGGCGGATCTGGTCAATGATGACAATCGTGCGGCCCTGACCGCCCTGTGCGACATCTACCGCAAACTGGATTACCCGGTGATCGAAGCCTCGGCCACCGACACCGGCAACGCCCATGCAGCGGGCCTGGCGGCCCTCAAGGCGGCGCTGGACGGCCACACCAGCGTGTTTGTCGGCCAGTCCGGTGTGGGCAAGTCCTCCCTGGTCAACGCCCTGCTGCCGGACGCCGATATCGCCACCAATGTGCTCTCGGATGTGTCCGGCCTGGGCCAGCACACCACCACCACTGCCCAGTTGCTGCACCTGCCCGCTGGCGGCAACCTGATTGATTCCCCCGGCATCCGGGAGTTCGGCCTCTGGCATATTGATGAAGAAGAGCTGCTCAGGGGCTATGTGGACCTGGCGCCGCTGGCGGGCCATTGTCGCTTCCGCAACTGCTCGCATCGCCACGAACCGGGCTGCGCGCTGATCGAGGCGGCAGAATCCGGCGCCATCAGTCAGGAACGCCTGGACAACTTCTTCCGCATTGCCGACACACTGGACGAAGACGCCCGGCAGCGGTACGAGTGATGTGTGCCTGCAAACCGCAATGGCTTTGGGTAGAATCGAGGCCCGACCGTGATTGTCAGGACACCTTGCCATGACCCGTCAGCCCAGCGAGCTGCCGCTGCTGCTTGAACCGGAAACACTCAACGCCCACCTCGGCGATGAGGCACTGCTGATTGTCGATCTCAGCAAGGCGCCGATTTATCAGCAGGCACATATCCCTGGTGCCGTACATCTGGACTTCCGCCGCCTGCAACATGGCGCGCCGCCGGTGAGCGGCCTGATTCCGCCACCGGATGAACTGGAAGCGCTGTTCAGCGAACTGGGGCTGACCCCGGATACCCATGTGGTGGCCTGCGATGACGAGGGGGGCGGCTGGGCCGCACGACTGTTATGGCTGCTCGAGATTGCCGGGCATCAGCGCTACAGCTACCTCAACGGCGGCATCCACGCCTGGCTTGCCGAGGGCCTGCCCACCGACAGCCAGCCGGTATTCCCGCGCCGCACCGAATTCAAGCTGGGCCAGATCAACCTGCAACCCACCGTGGACATCGATCATGTACTGAAGCGGCATCGTGATCCCGATGTGGTGCTGTGGGACGCGCGCTCGCTGGAAGAGTACGAAGGCACCCGCGCCTATGCGCCCAAAAGCGGCCATATCCCCGGCGCCGTGCATTTCGAGTGGACCGACGCCATGGACAAGGCCCGCAACCTGCGGCTGCGTGATAGCGAGACACTGCGCCGAGAGCTGGCCGAGCGCGGCATCACCGGCGACAAGGAGGTGATTGCCTATTGCCAGACCCACCACCGTTCCAGCCTGGCCTGGCTGGTGGGCCGCATTCTCGGTTTTGATAATATCCGGGGCTATCCCGGTTCCTGGTCCGAGTGGGGCAACCACCCGGATACCCCCGCAGAAAAGGACATGCCCGCGTGAAGGTTTCCGTATTTGAACGCCTGTTCGTGCTGTTGCAGTACATCCTGCCGCATCATCTGTTGTCGCGCTGCGTCGGCGCGCTGGCACGCAGCGAAACGCCGTGGATCAAGACCACCTTCATTCGCGCCTTCAGCAAGCGATTCGGTATCACGCTGGACGAGGCGGAGATCGAGGACGCTGATGCGTTTCCGAGCTTCAACGCCTTTTTTACCCGTGCCCTGAAGCCCGGCGCGCGACCGATCGACGACACGGCCAACGGTATTGCCTGTCCGGCCGATGGCGCCATCAGCCAGCTGGGGCAACTGCGCGGCAGCGACGTGCTGCAGGCCAAGGGCCATTACTACTCCGCCTTTGAACTGCTGGGCGGCGATGCCGAACTGGCGAGCGAATTCGTCAACGGCCATTTCGCCACCGTGTACCTGTCGCCGAAGGACTACCACCGCGTGCATATGCCGGTCAGTGGCACCCTGCGTGAAATGATCTACGTGCCTGGCCGACTGTTTTCCGTCAATCAGGCCACCACCCGCCAGGTCCCGGGGCTGTTCGCCCGCAACGAGCGCGCCGTGTGCGTGTTCGATACGGATCAGGGGCCGGTGGCCGTGATCCTGGTGGGCGCCATGATCGTGGCCGGCATCGAAACCGTCTTCGCCGGTCAGGTCACACCGCAACCCACCACCATTACCCGGACCCGCTACGACCGCAGCGCCCCCATCCGGCTGGAGAAAGGTGACGAACTGGGCCGCTTCCTGCTCGGCTCCACCGTTGTCATGCTGTTCCCGCAGGGCCGCTGCCAGTGGGCCGAAGGGCTGGGCGAGGACACCCCGGTACGCATGGGGCAGTCGATGGGCCAGGTGCTCTGAAACAGGTGCGCTGAAATTCAGTTGACGGCGATGGCGCAGCGGCCCGACACTTGCTGCGCCATCGACTATCCCCCGGCGGAGTGTCCGGGTCGCCATGCGGCTGATTACTTTCGATCCCTTCCGCACTCTGGGCCTGCCCGGCGTGCGCTATATCAAACCGGAGCTGATGACCCGGCATCTGGATGATATCCGTGCCGCCGATTACCTGCTGTTTCCCGGTTACTGGCAACTCAACACCCTGCATTATGTGTTGCGCAAGCGCATCTTCCCGAGCCCGGTGACCTATCATCTGGGCCACGACAAGGTCGAAATGACACGCGCCTTCCAGGTCGCCTGCCCGGATCATGTGCCGCACACCGAAATTCTCGCCAGTACCCCCGACAATGTGCGCGATGTGCTGCGTCGCTGGCCGCTGCCGTTCGTGGCCAAAGTGGTCCGTGCCAGTCAGGGCCTGGGCGTCTACCTGATCGAAAGCGCCAGCCAGTTCGAGACGTATGCTCAACAGAACGACGTGCTGTACGTGCAGCAGCGCCTGCCGATTGAGCGGGATCTGCGGATCGTTGTGGTGGGGCGAGACATCGTGGCGGCGTACTGGCGCGAAGGCGCCGATTTCCACAATAACGTGTCACGGGGTGGCGTGGTCCGCCTGGAACTGCCGGTGCCTTCGGTGGCCACGGACTTTGTGCTCAACCTGAGCCGTTATCTGGATATCGACCACGCCGGTTTTGATATCGCCATGGTGGACGGCATGCCGATGTTGCTGGAGTTCAACCGCCTGTTCGGGCACCAGGGCATTCCCGGCCTGGCCGGGCATGTGGCGGACGCGACCCGCCGCTACCTGCTGGGCGACGACTCACCGCATCCCGGGCAACAACAGCGGGCCTGAGCAGGCTCAGTGGGCGTGAATGCGCGCCGCCTGATCGTTGATCAGCTTCTGGTAACGCTGCGCCAACTGCTCCAGCGGTTGCAGCCGGAAAAGCGCCTGCTCATCGCCCTGTTCATCCCGATGCACGGTCAGCGCCTGTTCGGTGCGATACAGCGAGCGTGTATCCAGCTCCAGCGCAGCGAGTTCCTGTTCCGGCACATGCACCCGCCCCGGCAGCCCGGCATCACAACAGGCGCTGTTGCCCAGCCCGGCCACGTCGGTGGTCACCAGCGCCTTGAACTCCAGCGCCGGCTCACCGGCCGCCTTGCGCTGCTCGCCCAGCCGACGCGCCACACGCAGGAACAACATGCCCGCGCAGACACCATGAAACGCGGCTTCGCGCGGCAGCGTGGTGTCTGCATCCGCGGCGAACGACAACACCGCGCCATCCGCCAGTTCGGACACCCGGCGCGCGCCGTACAGCCCCGTGACCGTGCGCAACAGAGCGTCGTAGGGCGCCAGCATGCTGCGCCAGCGCTCTTCCGTATAACGCGCCTGCCAATGCACCAGATTGACCACGGTGATATGCAGCACTGCCAGTGGCGGCACTTCGCCCTCCACCTTTTCCTGTTCAGGTTCATCACTCGTCGGCGATGCTGGCAACGACGCTTCAGGCGCGGCCCACAGCGGCTCGCCATTCAGGCGCCGGTACACCAGGGTCGCGATCACACGCAGCCCGAGCAGGCACAGCACGATCAGTACAAAGCCGGCTTCCACCTGCTGTCGCGTGGCCTGCTGCGAGGCACTCCACAAGGTGACGTTGCCGACGATGCCCTGATCCCCCAGACGCACCGGCTGGGACACTGGCGTGCCCAGGGCGTCGTCACCGTGGCTGGCCAGGACACGCCCCCCTGCATCCTCCAGTTGCACGCGCGCCACCGGCGCCAGCGAACCGGTCTGCCGGGCGATGACGTTCAGGCTGACCAGATTACCGGCGACGATGTAATCGCCCGCCGCGTGAGCCGTTTGCCGTGCCAGCGCCTCCAGGTGCTGAACACGGCTCTGCGCCAGACGTGCATCCAGATGCTCCAGAAAGTAGATGCCCACCACCAGGCATGCCAGCAGCAGCACCGCGAGTTCGCGCAACAGCGGGCGCTCATGATTGAGGCGGGCGCGCCAGCGCGCCCAGATCACTGATTTCATCGGCTCCCTGATTCCATGCCTGATATTCATATCGCGCAGCAGGCGGCAGTATACCCCGGGGCGGCGCCCGCAGCCTCGCCATTGCCCGACAAATCGCTCACAATAGGCGCTCTTGCAGAAGCTCTCACGGTCTCAGGGGACAGCTCCGTTGCGCGACATCATTCTGATCCAGGTTTCCGGCGGCGATCGCCCCGGCCTGACCGCGGCGTTCACCCGCATTCTTGCCCAGTACCATCTGAATATTCTGGATATCGGCCAGGCGGTGATCCACGACACCCTGTCGCTGGGCATTCTGGTGGAAGTCCCGGCCACGGCGGAATCCTCCGCACTGCTCAAGGATCTGCTGTTCGAGGCGCACAAGCTCAAGGTGTCCGTGCGCTTTCTGCCCATTGACCATGATCGCTATGACGAGTGGGTGGCTGGCCAGGGCAAGGACCGCTATATCATCACGCTGCTGTCGCGCCGCATCACCGCCGCACAGCTGGGCGAAGTCACCGCCGTGGTGGCCGACAACGCGCTGAACATCGACAGCATCAACCGGTTGTCCGGGCGCGTGCATCTGGAGGGCGAGGAACGGCCTGATGAAGACGCCCGGGCTTGCGTGGAAATTTCCGTGCGCGGTCGCCCGCGCAACCCGGAGGCCATGCGCGCCGCCTTCCTGCGCATTGCCAACGAACAGAATCTGGATATCGCCTTCCAGAAAGACAGCGCGTTCCGCCGCAACCGTCGCCTGGTAGTGTTCGATATGGACTCCACCCTGATCGAGTCTGAAGTGATCGACGAGCTGGCACGGGAAGCCGGTGTGGGCGAGCAGGTGGAGGCCATCACCGAACGCGCCATGCGTGGCGAGCTGGATTTCAACGACAGCTTCCGCGAGCGCGTGGCCCTGCTGAAAGGTCTGGATGCAGACGCCCTGCAGCGGGTGCAGCAGCGTATTCGCCTGACCGAAGGCGCCGAACGACTGATTGGCACCCTGAAGGCGCTGGGCTACCGCACCGCCATTCTCAGTGGCGGTTTTACCTGGTTCGGTAATTATCTGAAAGCCAAGCTCGGCATTGATCACGTGCATGCCAACGAGCTGGAAATCGAGGAGGGCCGGGTCACCGGGCGCGTCGTCGGCGCCATCGTCAACGGCCAGCGCAAGGCCGAACTGCTGCGGGAAATCGCCGCGCATGAAGGTATCAGTCTGGAACAGGTGATTGCGGTGGGGGATGGCGCCAACGATCTGCCGATGCTGGGCATCGCCGGGCTGGGGATCGCCTTCCGCGCCAAGCCGCTGGTCAAGGAAAGCGCCGAGCAGGCCATTTCCACCCTCGGTCTGGATGGCATCCTGTATCTGATCGGCGTGCGCGACCGTGATCAGGCGGAACTGCTGGCCGCGGGGGCGTTCAGCCCTCCTCGTTGACCTGCATCTCCGGCCCGGGTGCCTGCAGGTAATACCCCTGCAGATAGTTGATGCCGTTCAAGGTCCACAGCACCTGCATCTGTTGTGCCGATTCCACAAAACCGACCACGACCTTGCGGCCCTGGCCGCTGGCCGTACTGATCAGATCGGCAAACTTCTGCTTGCTCTCCGCCTTGCCCAGCTCCTGGGTAAAGCTGCCATCGAACTTCACCATCTTCGCGGGCAGATGCTCGAACAGCTTGAATGGATTGATCCCGCCAGCAAAGCGGCTGATCGACAGTCCGCTGCCCAGTACGGCAATCTGCTCACCGAATACCTGCGCCTGCTTGAGGAAGCTGTTGGCATCGGCCTCGGACAACTGGAACAGCAAGCGGCTGCCGTCGAAGCGCGCCGCCTTGATGGCCTTGCCGATCCAGGAGGCCAGGTCGGTTTCTTGCAACGAGTGACCGCTCAGATTGATCAGCAAACTGACCCGACCCTGTTGTGCGGCGGCCGTGCGCATGGCATGCAACGTGACCCAACGATCTATCTTGCCCGCCAGACCATGCTCGGCGGCCACCGGCATGAAAGCTTCGGGTTTGAGATCCTCACCGTCTTTCTGGGGCAGGTGGACGAACACCTCGAACAGGTGATCGCCTTCATCCGACAGGTTCATCAGCGGCTGATACATCAATCGGAAGCTGTTGTGCTCCAGCGCCTGACGGATCGACAACAGCACCGCCTCTGAGGAACCTGCAGCGACATCGTCCATCGGGTCGTGCACATGAACACTGTTGCCCTGCTGGTTATTGGCCTTCTGCGCCTTGTTGCAGCAATCCAGCGCCTTGGTCATCACCGCCTGGCTGTTGCGGCTGTCCTCCTGTACGAACGCCACACCGATGCTGGCGGTCAGGTGCAACGTCCGACCCTGCACCGCCGGCATCAGCACCTCGATCACCTTGCGCAAGGCCTCGGCCTGCTCCCGTGCGGCATCACGGTCATCCACCGGCAGCAGCAAGGCAAACTCTTCGTCACCCACCCGCGCCAGCGGCACAGGGCCCTGAATAGCACCGCGCAAGGCTTCAGCCACCAGGCCCAGCGCCTCGTCAGCGCCCTCGATACCCACCACACTCTGATGCTGCTCGAACTGGTCGACCCGCAAATACAGCACCGCACTCATCTGCCCCTGCTGCACCGCCGCCGACAGTGCCAGGTCGAGTTGTTCCATGAGCCAGCCACGGTTGTACAGCCCCGTGACCTGATCCATGCGGCTCATTTCATCGAGTTTTTCCTGTAGCGCCGACTCGTCCACCGCAGCGCTGCGAATCACGATCTGGGTGCAGGCCTCGCCGTCATAGGTGGAGGGGGAAAAGACAAACGTGGCATCGAACTCGTCGCCACCGGTGTTCACACCACGACATTCCAGCTCGTTGGTCTGGCTCTCGTCCTGTGCCCGGCTGCGCAGCAGCTTCTTGAGCTTTTCATGGTCGGCCGCCGACACCATATCCATGATCGGCACGCCCGCCAGATCATCCGCGCTGTCATAGCCAAACATTTCAAGGTAGGCGTCATTGGCGTGAATGTGCATGCCATCGACGACATAGGCAATGGCGTCACGACTCTGGTCCATCAATACGGACAGACGCTTCTCGGCATCACGCAGGGCCAGCTCCAGTTGCTGACGCTCCTTGCGCAATTGCAGGTGTTGAAGCTGCTGATCCACGAGCAGCATGATCAGCTCGCGATTGGACACCGGCGCCATGGCGCGCCCGCCGGCCTGCAGGGTGGTCAGCAGGGTTTGCTGGTCGAACTCGTCCACCAGCGCGATGGTGGGCACCGCCTTGCCCAGGCGCTGCATATGCGCCATGGCCTGCTCCAGAGTGCAGCCACCAAACGCCGGACGACACAACAGCAGTTCCCAACTGCCTGACTTCAAGGCGCGCAGCAGATCATCCTCGCCCAGCACCAGTTCGGCACGCGTGGCCCGGCCCGCATTACGCAGGGCGTTCATCAACTGTTCCGCGTCGTCCTGGGAGTCGTGGGCGATCAGTAGCCGAATGGTGTCCAGTTTATAGGTCATGCAGGATCTCGAAGCGTCGAAGCGCGCGGCTCATTTTGCCCGGTGCCTGCCGGGAATCAAGCGGGGGAGCGAGGCCTTTCGCTCATCACACACAAATTGTGACGCAGATCACATTCATATCAGAGTGAAGACCAGATCGATTTGAAGTCATCCCCCGGCGCACTGCCCTGCCCGGTGCTGTCTCGCGGCGCCTGCTCCTGCCCACGAAACTCGAACTGGCTGAAGCTCGCAGTACCGGTCAGGCGTCTTGTCAGCAACACCTTCTCCGTCACCCCCTGCCGGATCACTTCCAGCCGGGCGTTACTGTGAAAGCCCACCGCGGGCACCAGCAAGGTCGCCTCCTGCCCAATGGCATGCAAGGCGGGCAACACCAGAACGCGCATGAACTCGGACGGATCCCCGGTTTTTTTCAGTACCCGTGCTGCTGCGGGCAGCGCGCGCGGGGCCAGCAGTTCCAGCCCGAACTGGGCCGCCTGATGGCTCAGCTGCTTGACCCAGCGCACCACCCCCACCGTCCATTCGTGGTGGTCCTGCTCACGCACTCCCACCAGTTCGCCGGTGCGCAGCTGCGCCGGTGTTTCCCCTTCCCAGGCCAGGCAGTAACCGCCAGGGCTGACGTTGACCGTCTCGCAACGGTGGCAGGCAAAGGTGGCGCGAGCATCATCTCCCTGCCGCGCCTGCACTGCCGCCGTGATCCGCGACAGGTCGATACGCTCGACGTCACTGCCGTCGGCCATCCGATAGTCGCCCGCGTCCGGCGCCTGACTCCATGGGTCTTCCTCACGCAGTGCGGGCTGCATACCTGCGGACGCAGCCCGGCGCACCTGACCCGAGAACGGATTGGTGTCATCCCCTTCCAGCACCCGCAGCCGGGCAGCACCGATCTGCGCAGCAAAATCCGCGCCATCCGAAGAAAAATGATGCAGGGCGCCGAGCCCGAAACAGATATCCAGCGAGACGCGTTGAGCGACCCGCGAGAAGGAGCGTTCGGTCAGCGCACCCCAGGCCTGACGCAAATGCACGATCAGCGGCTCGGACAATCCGGGGGGGCGCGCCAGGACCGGCTCACCCTCCTTGCTGTCACGCCCCAGCTCCGCCACCAGCCGCTGCCCATCAATGTACCGGCAACTGCCTCGCGCCACGGACACATGGGTGCGATAAGTCGGCGGCCGGTCCACTTGCAGGTCGAACACAAACAAGTCGTCTTCGCCGGCTGCGGGCCGCACATCCACCAGGGCTGCGCCTGAACGCGCCAGGGCATATACCATGGCCAGTTCCTGCTGGCGCAACTGGTTCGGTTTGGCCGTGGCCAGCAACAGACAGCGAATATAGGCCTGTGCGACCGTGCTGTCCCCGTGGCCTGCGGGCAGCTCGGGATCGGTGATCATCCGGCTGTCCAGATCATGCCGCTCGGCGAGCAGGAAGAGCTGATGCAACTCCAGCCACAGGTGGCGCGGCGTCGGAAAGTAAAGCTGATAGCAGCGCAGCAATGTATCACCCAGCGCGGTGATGGCACGATGCAGCGCCAGCGCCAGGGCGTCGCGCACCTCGCGGTCATCCACCTTGCGCAAGCCGCGCGCCACCACCAGCTTGTAACCATTGGCCAGATGCCCTTGCAGGGCCTGGGCCAGACTGGCCACGCGGCGCGCCTTTTCCGGCAACACCAGCGACTGGCGCAAGTAATGCTTGCCCAGACTGTCCGTCACATGCAGCAGCACCGGACGCAGGATTTCGAGCAGCTGGAAACGGGTGCGAGTATCAATCTGGAGACGATTGAGTTCCTGAATATACTGATAGAGCTGGCGCGAGGTTTCGCCCATGTTCATAAGTGGCAGTTGCTCAACCCAGGCCTGCAGTTTGCGTGGCTGGGCATGCCCCAACGACAGTGCAGCAAGATCCTGCTCCGGCAACTTGAGGCGAATGCGCTCTGCGTCAGATTGCATGCCAGTATCCCCGACAGTTTATTATCTTATCGCCTTGTTATGCTTATGACGTTTTTGTGTTCCACGTCTCCGACTCTAAGGTACTGGCGCACAAGTTGTAAACGAGTTGGCGATTTTATGACCAAGGTACCAGAAGCGCTCACAGCGCCTCATGCAGGGGCGTCTTGGCCTCATCGCCCGCCACCTCCCGCACCAGGCGCGGCACCAGATATCCCGGAAGCCGCCCACGCAGGGCGCGATGCAGGGCCAGCGCTTCCTGATCCGGCACGGCAAAATGTGCGGCGCCCGCGACACGATCCAGCTGATGCAGGTAATAGGGCAGCACGCCGGCGGCAAACAGCGCCTCGCTCAGCGCCACCTGGTCCGCCAGCCGATCATTCACCCCGCGCAACAGCACTGCCTGGTTCAGCAGCGTGACCCCGGCCTGACGCAACGGCGCCAGCTCCGCGCCCAGCCCGGGTGACAGTTCCCGGGCATGATTGGCATGCAGCACCAGCACGCTCTGCCAGCGCGGACTGGTCAGCGCCTCCTGCAGCGTCGGCGTCATCCGACCCGGAATCACCACAGGCAGGCGGCTGTGAATACGCAGCCGTTTCAGATGCGGCATGGCGGCCAGCGCCTCGATCAAGGCCGAGAGACGGCGATCACTCAGACTCAGGGGATCACCGCCGGACAGGATCACTTCACTGACATCCGTTTGCTGCGCCAGCCAGTCCAGCGCGCGGGACAGCCGCTCCGGGGTGGGCATGTGCTCGCTGTAGGGGAAATGCCGCCGGAAGCAGTACCGACAATGCACCGCGCAGGCGCCGGTGACCACCAGCAGCACCCGCCCGTGATACTTGTGCAACACACCGGGCACCGGCGTGTGGGCCGCCTCGGCCAGTGGGTCCGGCCCATAGCCGGGCACCGGCTGGACCTCCTCGGGCGCCGCCAGCACCTGACGCAGCAACGGGTCCGCCGGGTCGCCCGGGGTGATCCGCTGCGCATAGCTGCGCGGCACCCGCAGCGGGAAATCCGCCGCCGCCCGCAACGAGGCAGGCAGATCAGCCGCCGACAACCCCAGCTCCGCCAGCAACGCTTCCACGCTGGTGATGACATCGGCCTGAACCTGCTCCCAGGTCCCCATCGGGTCCGCTCCGGTGGCAATCCGGCGGACTTCACCGGCGCTCATACCACCCCGCCCGAACGGGTTGTCGTCATGGTCTGCCAAGTCTGCCTCTGCTGCGTTATCATTGCCGCCCTTATTCGCGATTCACTGTGGGTGTGTACATGGCGAGCTATTCTACCAACGAATTCAAGTCCGGCCTGAAAGTCATGCTGGACGGCGATCCCTGCGCCATCGTCGAGAACGAATTCGTCAAGCCCGGCAAGGGCCAGGCCTTCAACCGCGTCAAGCTGCGCAACCTGCGCTCCGGCAAGATCTGGGAGAGGACCTTCAAGTCCGGCGAGAGCCTGGAAGGCGCCGACGTCATGGACGTGGAGATGCAGTATCTCTACACCGATGGCGAATTCTGGCACTTCATGAACCCGGAGTCTTTCGAGCAGCTCCCCGCTGATGAATCCGCCGTGCGTGATGCCGTGCAGTGGCTGAAAGAAGAAGACCTGTGCACCGTGACCCTGTACAACGGCGCGCCGCTGGCCGTGGCACCGCCGAACTTCGTTGAGCTGGAAATCATCGAGACCGATCCAGGCCTCAAGGGTGATACCGCCGGCACCGGGGGCAAGCCCGCCAAACTGAGCACCGGCGCCACCGTGCGCGTACCACTGTTCGTGCAAACCGGCGAAGTGGTCAAGGTGGACACCCGCACCGGCGAGTACGTGAACCGCGTCAAGGGCTGATGACCGACGCCCCCTGGCGACCCACCGGCAGCGCCCGGGCCCTCAAGGCCCGGGCGCTGTTGTATGCAGGTATCCGCGCTTTTTTTGCCGAACGTGATGTGCTGGAAGTCAGCACCCCGGTGCTGGCCGCCCATGGCGTGACAGACCCGCACATTCCCTGCATTGCCGTGCCCGGTTACGGCTACCTGCAATCATCGCCGGAATATCATATGAAGCGGCTGCTGGCGGCAGGCAGCGGCCCCCTCTACCAGATCAGCCACGCTTTCCGCGATGGCGAGACCGGGCAGCGCCACAACCCCGAGTTCACCTTGCTGGAGTGGTATCGCCCGGGCTTCGACCTGCAGGCCCTGATCAACGAAACCGTGGCGCTGCTGGCCCTGCAACTGGATCAGCCGCCGGCACAGCAACACCGGTTCCGTGACCTGTTCCGGGCCGTCACCGGGCTGGATCCGATGCGCGCGCCGCTGACCGATCTTTATCGCGCCAGCCCCGATCCCTTACCCGACGATCTCGACCGGTCTGCACTGGTGGACTACCTGATGGCCACCCGGGTGGAATCCGCCCTGCCCACCGACACGCTGACCGTGGTCAGTCACTATCCCGGCTGGGCCGCCGCCCTTGCCCGCACCAGCGCAGATCAGGATAACGAGATCGTGGCTGAACGCTTCGAGATCTATTTCGGTGCCATGGAGCTGGCCAACGGTTACCACGAATTGACCGACGCAGCCGAACAGGCGAGGCGCTTCGAGGCAGATCAGCAGCGCCGTGACGCAGCGGCGCAGCCAGGCATGCGAGCCGACCCTTATCTGCTGGCGGCACTCGCGCAAGGCCTGCCCGACTGCGCCGGTGTCGCCCTCGGCCTGGACCGCCTGCTGATGTGCCAACTGGGCGCCACCAGTATCCGCGAGGTGCTGGCCTTCCCCGGCGATATCGCCTGATGCTGACCTGATCTTCGCTCCGATCCCCCTACCAATGACTAATACAGGCGCCAGGAGTACGCGTGGTACTTGTTGAGTATGGATACAACAAGAACGGGGGAAATTATCATGCGCCATGCCCGCCATGGTCTGACGACACTGCTGTGTGCCGGTCTGACCTTGCTTGCCTCACTGACCGTCAACGCCGCGCCGCCGGTGGCTATCGGTATCAATTATCCGCGTAGCGGTGAGTACAGCCAGGAAGGCCTGATGCAGATGCGTGGCGCGCTGATGGCCATCGATGAGATCAACGCCGCAGGCGGTGTACTGGGGCGCCCCATTACACTGCTGGAAGCCGACACGGCCTCGCGCCCGGCCCAGGCCGCCGACAACGTGGACCGGCTGGCCGACCAGGGCGCGCGCATGCTGTTCGGCGGATCTTCAAGTGCCGTCGCCGTGGCTGCGGGCCAGCGCGCCCGCGAGCGCGGTCTGCTGTACTTCGGCACCCTGACTTACTCCAACGACACTACCGGCAAGGACGGCCACCGCTACATGTTCCGCGAGTGCTACAACGCCTGGATGTCATCACGGGTGCTGGGGCAACACCTGCGTGAGCACTTCGCCGATCAACGCTACTTCTACATCACGGCGGACTACACCTGGGGCCACACCACCGAAGCATCGATGCGCCGTTTCACCGACACCGAAAGCGAAGACGAGCATGGCCGCACCATGGTGCCTTTCCCCGGCGGGCGCTACCGGCAGATCCAGGCCGCGCTGGCCGAAGCCGCCGACAGTGATGCCGAAGTGCTGGTGATGGTGCTGTTCGGCAACCAGATGGTCACCGCCATGCGCATTGCCTATGAAATGGGCCTGACGCGGCGCATGCAGATCGTGGTACCCAACCTGACCCTGAGCATGGTGGAACAAGCCGGGCCCGGCATCATGGCTGGCGTGCTGGGCGCCTCGCCCTGGACCTGGAACGTACCCTTCCACTACGACTACCCGCGCGGCCAGGCCTTTGTGAATGCCTTTGCCGAACGCTACGAGACCTACCCGTCCACGTCGGCCGCCTCGGCCTACAGCATCGTTTACCAATGGCGCGACGCCGTTGAGCGGACACGCAGCTTCGATAGCGAACGTCTGATCAGCGCTCTGGAAGGGCATCGCTACACACTGCTGAAAGATGAGCAGGAATGGCGCGCCTTTGATCACCAGAATGTGCAAACGGTGTATGCCGTGCGCATCAACCCGCGCGACACCGTGATGGCCGATCGCTTCCGCCAGGATTACTTCGAGATTCTTGGCGCCATGGACGGCGAACGCGCCGCCCAGACGCAGGTGGAGTGGATCGCGGAGCGGCGGCGCTACGGCCAGCCGCCCCGACTGGAGTGATCGCGCTCGCGCCTCAGGCGCGGCGGGCCGTGCCTTCGATCAGGTCGGCGATCTGCGGCAACACACTCTCCGGCAGGTCGTGGCCCATGCCCGGAATCATGTGCAGGCGAGCACCGGGAATATGTTTTGCTGACGCCTTGCCACCCGCAGGACGGATCAGCGGGTCTTCGGCGCCATGAATGATCGTGGTGGGGCAACGAATGGTTTTCACATGGGGGGTCAGGTCACCGGTGGCCAGGATGGCAAAGAACTGCTGGCGAATACCGCGCGGGTAGAGGCCGCGCTCCCAGCTTTCGCCAAACATCTGCTCGACCAGCTCGGCGCCCGGATCCAGCGTGCCGCCGATGCGCTTCATCATCTCGTGACCGAAAGCGATGTACTGCTCGCGGTTCTCGATGCGCACACGGGGCGCTACCAGGGTTTTCAACGCTGCGGGCTTCGGCGGTGGCAGCCAGCGGCTGTTGGTGCCGGACATGATTGAGGTCAGGCTCGCGACCCGCTGCGCCCGGGTGGCGGCCATCAACTGGCTGATCATGCCGCCCATGGACACACCGATCAGATGCGCCCGTTCAATCTCGAGCGCATCCAGCAGAGCACAGGTATCGCCCACCATGTCGTGCAGGGTATAGGGCGCATGCACCTTGAACCCCAGGGTGGCACGGGCAATAGCGGCGCCCGGCGAATGCCGGATGGTGCCACGCAGCTTGGTGGACAAGCCGACATCACGGTTATCAAACCGGATCACGCGGAAGCCGCGCGAGGCCAGGTCATCCAGCAGCGGCGCCGGCCAGAACACCATCTGGGCCGACAGCCCCATGACGAACAGCAGCGGTGCGCCGTCCTCCGGACCACGCTCGTCGTAGCACAGTTCGATGCCTTGCGGCGTGGTCACGGTGCCGCTGCGCAGAGGGTGCGCAGCGGCGAGCGGCATTGCAACGGTCATGGGCTCAGTCCTTCCTGAAACAATCTTGCGAGCCGGAGACCTTATACCACCTCGATAATGGTGGCATTGGCCGTGCCGAGCCCCTCGCAGATGGCCAGAAGGCCATAGCGCCCCCCGCGGCGACGCAGTTCGTGGATCAGCGTGGCCATCAGTTTGGTGCCAGTGGCGCCCAGCGGATGCCCCAGCGCCTGGGCGCCGCCATTGACGTTGAGCTTGTCCAGATCAGCGCCGATGGCCTTGGCCCAGGCCAGTGGCACCGAACCAAAGGCTTCGTTCACTTCGTACAGATCAATCTGGTCGATGGTCATGCCCGCCTTCTCCAGCACCTTCTCGGTGGCCGGGATCGGCCCTTCGAGGACCATGGTCGGGTCACTGCCCACCACCGCCATGGTGTGGATCTTCGCCAGCGGCTTGAGGCCATATTCCTTCACCGCCGCTTCGCTGGCGATCAGCACCGCCGAAGCACCGTCGCAAATCTGACTGGCGAAGGCGGCCGAAATCACGCCACCGGGCTGCAGCGGCTCCAGGCCCAGCATGGCCTCGTAGTCCGGCTCCCAGCGGATACCTTCGTCGGTGTCATGCACCAGCTTCTCGCCCTCGATATCCACTTCAATGGGGATGATCTCTTCCTTGAACTTGCCAGCTTTGGTGGCCGCCGCACCATTGACGTGACTGGCGTAGGCAAATTTCGCCAGCTCTTCGCGGGTGACGCCATACTTGCTCGCCATGCGCTCGGCACCAACGAACTGGCTGAAGGTTTCACCGGGGTAACGCTTGCTGATTTCACCCGTGAACGGATTGCCCAGCTCCTTGGCCACCGTCACCGGCGCACCGATAGGCACCTGGCTCATGGACTCTACCCCACCGGCAATCACCAGATCCTGAGTGCCGGAGAGAATCGCCTGGGCAGCGAAATGAATCGACTGCTGGGACGAACCACACTGACGGTCAATGGACACCCCCGGCACCGATTCCGGCAGCTTCGAGCTGAGAATCGAGGTCCGGGCGATATTGAAGGTCTGCGGCCCGACCTGGCTGACACAACCATAGATAACGTCGTCGACCTTCTCCGGCGGCACGCCGGTGCGGTCCAGCAGCGCATCAATCACGATACCGCCCAGGTCGGCGGGATGCTTGCGGCTCAGGCGGCCGTTGCGGCGCCCCCCGGCGGTACGAACGGCGTCAACGATGTAGGCAGTGGCCATGGTCTTGTCTCCTGATCGGGTTTGGCGTGAAACGCATGCACGGAGACTACTGCCAGCCCATGGCCCGCCACAATGACCCGGGGTGACGCGGCGGGCAGACACCTGGTCATGCGCGGATGCGGTAGAATGCGCGCCATGCGTCTGGATTACTTCGTTGCCCATGCCACCGGCCTGACCCGCAGTCAGGCGCGGGATCTGATTCGCCGCGGCGCCGTGCGCGTGGACGGGCAGGCGTCTGTGCGCGCCAACCTGAGGCTCTCCGGCGAAACGGTGTACCTGGACGATGCCCCGCTGGCACTGCCCGGACATCAGTATCTGATGCTGCACAAGCCCACCGGGGTCGTCTGCTCCACCGACGATCCTGGCCATCGCACTGTGCTCGACCTGATCCCCACGGCACTGCGCCGTGACCTGCACAGCGCCGGGCGGCTGGATCTGGACACCACCGGGCTGGTGCTGCTGACCAGCGATGGTCAGTGGTCACACCGTATTACCTCCCCCAACACCCACTGCCCGAAGCGCTACCGGGTTGACGTCGCCCGCCCGCTGACACCCGCTGCGCTGGAGCAACTGGCCGTCGGCGTGGTGCTGCGCGATGACCCGACCCCGACCCGGCCCGCCAGCGTTCAGCTGTTGAGTGATACGCGGCTGAACCTGACCATCAGCGAAGGCCGCTATCACCAGGTCAAACGCATGCTGGCCGCCGTAGGCAACCATGTGGTGGCGTTACACCGCGAGGCCATCGGGGCGGTCGCGCTGGATGCTGACCTGCCGGAAGGCCAGTGGCGCGCCCTCAGCCGCAGCGAAATCGACACCTTCCAGTAAGTCGAACACGGGCACATTTCCCTGTTTTTTACAGTTCACTCTCCGGAAACCGCCCGGTCATGCGCTTGGTCGGTTACAATGTGAAACACTCAGGGACTGAGTCGTAGAACAATGCCATGCTGGAGTGCTACAACACTTTAAGGCCGGAGCGCCTTGTGATTCTTGTGCAGCCACTTTCTGCACGTCACATCCACATTTTTTTAATACCAGAAGTGCGCCTGCTCGCAGGCAGGCGCTGGGAGAGTCTTATGTCCAGAATTTATCCTTTTTCCATGTCAGCGCTGACCGGCGCCCTGATCCTGGCCAGTGGCCAGAGCCTGGCTGGTGGCCTGTCGCTGAACGAGCAGAGCGCCAGCGGTATGGGCACCGCCTATGCAGGCCGCGCTTCCTCCGCTCTGGATGCCAGCACCCTGTACGGCAACCCCGCCGGCATGTCGCGCCTCAACCGCGCCCAGGTCAGCGGCGGTCTCGCCGTGCTGGCCCCCAATGTCGACATCAAGGACGCGCAGGGCGAAGCACCTGGCACCAATCAGGGCAATATGGTGCCGACCTCGACCATTCCGTTTGGCTACTATGTCACACCCATTGATGATCGCTGGCACTTCGGTATCGGCGCCTACGTGCCCTTTGGTGGTCATGCCGATTATGAAGACACCTTCCAGGGCCGGTATCAGGGGCTGGAAACCGAGGTGCGTGTCATCACCGTGCAGCCGACCGTCAGCTATCGCTTCAATGATCGTATTTCCGCCGGGGCGGGGGTGACCTTCAACCGTATCGACGGCACCCTGCGCAACAACCTGTTGACGACGCCTTTCGGTGGCACGGAAGACGCGACGCTGAGCAGCACCGGGGATGATTATGGCTATGGCTATAACCTGGGCATCATGGCCGAAGTGCTCGACGGCACCACGGTGGGCCTGACCTACTACTCAAAAGTGGATTACACCCTGGAAGGACACACCACGCTCAGCGGCATGCCTGCCGCAGCGGGCCCGAGCACGGGCCTGGTGGATGGCCGCTACGACGCACAACTGGACTTCACTACACCGGAACATGTCGCAGCCTCGGTCAGCCACGCGCTGGATGAGCGCTGGACACTGCACGGCGGTGCGGTATGGACACGCTGGAGCCGACTGCAACGTATCGATGTAGAAAACGAAGGCGCACAGGGCGCATTGGCCGTCACGTCGGAAGACATTCTGTTCCGCGACACGCTTGCGGTATCGGTGGGCGCATCTTATCAACTGGACGAACAGTGGATGCTGCGTGCAGGTTTCGCGCTGGACGAATCACCCGCCACCAGTGAAGACCGCGGCGTGCGTGTGCCTTACGGCCATCGTAAGGTGCTGGCAATTGGTGCGGGCTGGTCTCCCAACCCGGACCTGACCCTGGACCTGGGTTATGCCTATCTGTGGGAAAGCGATGCCACGGTGGACCAGGATAATCCGACCGGTCTGCAGCCTGCGTACAGCGGTACCTTCAGTACCGATGTGCATGGGTTGTCGGCGCAGTTGAGCTATCGTTTCTGAGGCAGGCCCTGCCTGAGTAGAAACTTGCCGGGCTGGCGCGCCAGCCCGGCATGCTCGTTAGGGGTTCAGTCGTCCTTGCGCTCCACCGCCATGCGGTCCACGTTCTGGAACCCGCGCGGCAGCTTGGCGCCACGGCGCCCGCGCTCACCGAAATAATGCTCCAGGTCTGACGCCTTCAGGCCGATGTGACGCTTGCCCGCATAGATCAGCAGCGTATCGACCGGCGCCAGCACCTGCGCCGCCACCACAAACTCGAGCCGCTCCTGCACCCGCGCTGACGGGATCGACATCATCTTGTTGCCCTTGCCTCGCGGCATCTCCGGCAGCTCACTTACCGGGAAGACCAGCAGACGACCTTCGTTGGACAGCACCGCAATCAGGTCTTCCTCCACATTCCGGACCGGCTGTGGCGCCAGCACGCGGGCGCCCTTGGGCACGGTGAGCACCGTTTTGCCCGCTTTCTTGTTGGCCTGCATGTCACCCAATCGCGCCACGAATCCGTAACCGGCATCGCTGGCCAGCAACCAGGGGGACGTGTCCGCGCCCATCAGCGCCGCCACAAAACTGGCTCCGCTGGGCGGATTCAAGCGGCCAGACAGCGGCTCACCCTGACCGCGCGCAGAAGGCAAGGTGTGTGCGGGCAACGAATAACTGCGGCCCGTGCTGTCGAGAAAACAGACCGCCTGATTCGACTTGCCCTGCGCCGCCGACAAAAAGCCGTCGCCGGTCTTGTAGCTCAGGGCCATCGCATCAACGTCATGCCCTTTGGCGGCACGCACCCAGCCTTTCTCCGACAGCACCACGGTGACCGGATCAGCCGACACCAGTTCGGTTTCATCCAGCGCGCGTGCTTCTGTCCGGGACACCAGCGGCGAGCGGCGATCATCACCGAAAGTTTCGGCATCCTGCTTGAGTTCGCGGGCCACCAGATTCTTCATCCTGGTCATCGAGCCGAGCGTTGCTTCCAGCTGCTCGCGTTCCTTCTGCAGCTCATCCTGCTCGCCCCGGATCTTCATTTCTTCCAGTTTGGCGAGGTGACGCAGCTTCAGTTCCAGAATCGCTTCAGCCTGACGGTCGGAAATGCCGAAGCGCTCCATCAGGGCGACCTTGGGTTCATCCTCATAACGGATGATATGAATCACTTCATCAATATTCAGGAAGGCGACCAGCAGACCTTCGAGGATATGAAGCCGGTCAAGCACCTTGTCGAGGCGATGCTGCAACCGGCGGCGCACCGTGATCATGCGGTACTGGAGCCACTCGTTCAGAATGGTGTCCAGCGACTTCACCCGCGGGCGGCCGTCGATGCCGATCATGTTCAGGTTGATACGGTAGTTCTTTTCCAGGTCGGTGGTGGCAAACAGGTGCCCCATCAGCTGGTCCACATCAATCCGGTTGGAGCGTGGCGTGATGATCAGCCGTGTCGGGTTTTCATGATCCGACTCATCGCGCAAATCACTGACCATGGGCAGTTTCTTTTTCTGCATCTGGTCGGCAATCTGTTCCAGCACCTTGGCCCCGGATACCTGGTACGGCAACGCGGTGATCACGATATCACCTTCTTCCCGCTCCCAGACCGCGCGCTGCTTGACCGAACCCTTGCCCTCGGCATACATGCGAATGATGTCATTGCGCGGCGTGATGATCTCGGCCTGCGTGGGGAAGTCCGGCCCCTGAATATGCTCCATCAGGTCGTCGAGCGAGGCACCCGGGTCCTTCAGCAGATGGATACAGGCACTGGCCACCTCACGCAGATTGTGCGGTGGAATATCCGTACTCATACCCACCGCGATGCCGGTGGTGCCATTGAGCAGCACGTTCGGCAGGCGCGCGGGCAACAATTTGGGCTCTTCCATGGTGCCGTCGAAGTTCGGCACCCACTCGACCGTGCCCTGCCCGAGTTCCGACAACAATACTTCGGCATAGGGCGCCAGGCGCGACTCGGTATAACGCATGGCCGCGAAGGACTTGGGGTCGTCCGGCGACCCCCAGTTCCCCTGACCGTCCACCAGCGGATAGCGGTAGCTGAAAGGCTGCGCCATCAGCACCATGGCCTCGTAACAGGCCGAATCACCGTGCGGATGATATTTACCCAGCACATCACCGACGGTCCGCGCCGATTTCTTGTACTTGGCCGTGTTCTTCAGACCCAGCTCGCTCATTGCATAGACAATGCGCCGCTGCACCGGCTTCAGGCCGTCACCGATATGCGGCAGGGCCCGGTCCAGAATGACGTACATGGAATAATCCAGATACGCCTTCTCGGTATAATCCTTGAGGGATACTTTCTCGAAATCGTCTGCCATGAATTACTCGCTACCGAGGCTTACACCTCGGCCAGGTTGCCCTTTTCTTCCAGCCAGGTCTTGCGGTCCCCGGCGCGTTTTTTCGACAGCAGCATGTCCATGATCTGATGGGTATCATCGGTCCCATCAATGGACAGTTGCACCAGGCGGCGGGTATCCGGCGCCATGGTGGTTTCGCGCAACTGCAACGGATTCATTTCACCAAGGCCCTTGAAGCGCGTCACCTGGACCTTGCCGCGTTTCTTTTCGGCCGTGATGCGATCCAGAATGCCCTGGCGTTCATCTTTGTCGAGCGCGTAGTAGACATCCTTGCCGATGTCGATGCGATACAGCGGTGGCATGGCCACAAACACATGCCCCTGACGCACCAGCGACGGGAAATGACGCACGAACAGCGCACACAGCAGCGTGGCGATGTGCAGTCCATCGGAATCGGCATCGGCCAGAATACAGACCTTGCCATAACGCAAACCGTTGAGGTCATCCGAACCGGGTTCGATCCCGAGCGCCACGGCGATATCATGGATTTCCTGCGAGGCAAGCACTTCCGATGAATCCACTTCCCAGGCGTTCAGGATCTTGCCGCGCAGCGGCATGATCGCCTGAAACTCGCGGCTACGCGCCTGCTTGGCGGAGCCCCCGGCGGAGTCCCCTTCCACCAGAAACAGCTCGGTACGCGCCGGATCATCGCTGGCACAATCCGCCAGTTTCCCGGGCAACGCCGGACCACTGGTGATTTTCTTGCGGGCTACTTTTTTGGCCGCGCGCAAACGCCGGTTGGCATTGCTGATGCACAACTCCGCCAGCCGTCCGGCTTCGTCGGTATGCTGGTTCAGCCACAGACTGAAGGCATCCTTGACCACGCCGGACACAAACGCCGCCGTAGCCCGCGAGCTGAGACGCTCTTTGGTCTGACCGGCGAACTGCGGGTCCTGCATCTTGACGCTGAGCACATAACAGGCGCGGTCCCAGATATCTTCCGGTGACAGCTTGACGCCGCGCGGCAACAGGTTACGGAACTCGCAATATTCACGCATGGCATCCAGCAACCCGGCACGCAAGCCGTTGACATGGGTACCGCCCTGCGCCGTGGGAATCAGGTTGACGTAGGATTCGGTGACCAGTTCACCGCCTTCGGGCAGCCACAGCACCGCCCAGTCCACCGCCTCGGTATCGCCACGCATGACGCCGGTGAACGGTGCTTCAGGCAGCTTCTCCCAGCCACGGGTGGCGTCGTCGAGGTATTCCACCAGGCCATCGGCGTACTGCCAGGTTTCCTTCTCGCCGTTGATCTGATCGTCCAGCGTAACCTCAAGCCCCGGACACAGCACCGCCTTGGCGCGCAACAGATGACGCAGGCGCGCCACGGCAATCTTCGGCGAATCAAAATATTTCTCGTCCGGCCAGAAATGCAGCCGCGTGCCCGTATTGCGCTTGCCACAGGTATCGATCACTTCCAGGTCGCTGGTTTTCTCGCCGTGGGCGAAGGTCATGCGATGCACCTGGCCATCACGACGCACAGTGATTTCCAGCTGACGCGACAAGGCATTGACCACCGACACGCCCACCCCATGCAAGCCGCCGGAAAACTGGTAGTTCTTGTTCGAGAACTTGCCGCCGGAATGCAGCGTCGACAGGATCACTTCCACACCAGGCTTTTTCAGTTGCGGATGCAGGTCCACGGGCATGCCGCGACCATCATCCTCGACGGCTACCGAGCCGTCCTTGTAAAGCACCACCTGTACACTGCGGGCATGGCCCGCCAGGGCTTCATCAACACTGTTGTCGATGACTTCCTGGGCCAGATGGTTGGGGCGTGTGGTGTCGGTGTACATGCCCGGGCGCTTGCGCACCGGGTCCAGGCCCGAAAGGACCTCGATATTCTCAGCTGTATAATTGTTGCTCATGTATGTCCTGCTCAGGGGTTCAGGGCAATGCCACAGAACCGCAACACTAGCGGAATAAAGGCGTCGAAGTCATCAAATCCGTGGCTGCCACCCAGGCCGCGATACAGATGGCAATCCTCGTAGAAGGTCCAGGCATCGCGCCAGTCCAGGGTGTCATCACCGGTCTGCATCAGCACCAGCAGACGCTCCGGATCATCCACCTGCGGCACCTCGTAGGTGCGCAGTTCCTCCACCCAATGGGGTTCCAGACGGAAGGGTTCGCCGGTGTGGTAGTTGGCCATCTCGCCCACATGGTCCTTGAGCAGGTTCCAGGGGCGGACAGCGGGGTTGATCAGCACGGCTTTCAGATCATGATGGGCCGCCAGCCAGGTGGCATAGAAGCCGCCCAGCGATGACCCCACCAGGGCGGCCGGCCCGGCACCGGCCAGGGTATTCTCCAGCACCCCCATGGCCCGCCGGGGCTCCGGCGGCAGCGCGGGCACATGAATACGGTCCTCCGCCCCGTGACGACGGAACCAGTCCACCATCTGGCGCGCCTTGAGCGACGCCGGCGAACTGTTGAAACCGTGGATATAAATCAGCGATGGCGATTCAGAGGTCATGCCGGGACACTAGTAACCCTTGACCGAAAAGTCCACCTCGAAGTGCACGCCCTCGACGCGGGACACCTGCGTCTCGATACGGCCATCGGGATAAAGGTCGAACCAGCGGTAGCCCGGCGCGGCATCATCCACCGCGAAATCCTCGCTGCCTGGCTTGAACTGCACGCAGGTGGAGGGCACCGCGTACAGTTCGACGCCGTTGCGCTCACCGGCATACTCCTGGTGCACATGCCCCCAGATCACGGCACGTACACGGGGATAGCGGTCGATGACCGCGAAGAAGCGGTCGGCGCTGGCCACCACCTGAGTGTCCAGCCAGGCACAGCCCATGGGCACCGGGTGGTGGTGCAGGCAGACCATGACATGATCGTCACCCGCCGCCGCCAGCGCCTGGTCCAGGAACGCCAGATCGGCCTCGAACAACTCACCGGGCACTTCACCCGGGATAGTGGAGTCGAGCATCACGAAGGTCCAGTTCCCCAGACGCGCCACACAGGGGCTGACCTGTGCGGGATCGGCCTGCAACGCAGACAGCATGGGGGCAGGCTTGTCGTGATTGCCTTCCAGCCAGTAGATTGGGGCCGCGAAGGCCCCCAGCGCCCGGTCCAGTGTCTGGCGCAGGCGCTGATAGGATTCCGGTGAGGCGTCCTGGGACAGATCACCCGTGGCCAGCAACAGGTCGATATGGGACTGTTCGGCACACACTCGCCCCAGCACCCGCTCAAGGCTGTCCTGCGTCTCCAGACCCAGCAATTTGCCGGCTTCATCTGCGAACAGGTGACAGTCTGACAACTGCACCACGCGCAGGGGCCTGTTTTCACCCACGTGCGTCAATATCCCCGCTCCCTTTTCGTCCAGCTTCCTTATAAACCAAAGCCAGACGCTATTTCCAGCGACCAGACCACACACCCGGCCCCCACCGGGTCCCTCCACGAGGAGAGTCGATCAGGCCTGCTGGCGTGCGCTCCGGTCACCGTGCTGGAGCCCGCCGTGTTCGTTCACATGCCGCAGCCATTCCGCCAGGTGGCGATTCCATTGCAGCTTCTCGTCCTGCTGGTGCATGGCCGGGTTCGGGTACGCATGGCGAGCCGCCACCTGCCGCCAGGGCCGAGCCCCGGTCACCTCGGCGCTGCGTGCATCATGATAGAGCCTGACGGTCAGCGCGGGCGCTGGCAACAGCGCATGCAGCCGTTCAGGCTCGAGTTCGAGCACCGTGGTATAGCGACACCGCTCCAGCACGCGCACCGAGACCCCGCGCGCCGCCGGGTCCCCGGCTGGCAGCGTCAGGCGCACGGCATCCCGCTCCGCCAGCAGCGGCATCAGACGCATCAGGTGCAGGTAGTTGGTTTCACACTGCACCATCATTTCGCGCAGATCGACGCGGTAACGTTGGCGCCGGCTAACCGTCGTCATGCGATCTCCGGGTTACACACATAGAACCTCCGCCCTCAGGGTAGATACTGCTGGCGCAGCGCAGCGTGATTGAGTTGCAGCCACTGCAAGGCAATCAGACATGGCGCGTTATCGAGCCGCCCGGCTGCCATCAGCGCCGGAATCTCCGCCAGTGGCACGCGCAACACGCGAATATCCTCTCCCTCGGCGGCACTGCCGTGCAAGCCGCCCGCAGAGGACAGGTCCGTCACCGTAAAGAACAGGGTCATGCGCTCGTTGCTGCCGCCGGGGCTGACCAGATAGCTGGGCAGGGGAATCAGGGCATCCAGCGTCAGCCCCGCCTCCTCCTGCGCCTCGCGACGAATCATCTGCTCCAGAGATTCCCCGGGCTGATCGGCAATGCCGGCAATCACTTCCAGACACCAGGGAGTATCCCGGTAATCCAGCGCCCCGGCCCGGAACTGCTCGATCAACAGCACCTCATCGCGCACCGGGTCCCAGGGCAAGACCCCGGCCGCTTCGGTGCGCACAAACAGTTCGCGGGTCAGCTCGCGGCTCCAGCCCCCGGCGAACAGCCGGTGACGCAGACGCAGGCGATCCAGCCGGAAAAAGCCCTGGTATGGACTTTCCCGGGACAGGATCTCGACATCCTGCGGACCGAAGTTGTGGCTGCCGGGCCGGTCAGTCATCGGCCTTGTGATAAAGCTGGGCCCCGGTACGGCGGAATTCCTCGGCCTTCTCCTGCATGCCCGCTTCAGCCTCTTGTGCTGCCGCCAGATCTTGCGCAGCGGCATAGTCACGCACTTCCTGCGTGATCTTCATGGAGCAGAACTTGGGCCCGCACATGGAGCAGAAATGCGCCACCTTGTGGGCTTGCTTCGGCATGGTTTCGTCGTGGTACGCGCGGGCGCGATCCGGGTCCAGGGACAGATTGAACTGGTCCTCCCAGCGGAACTCGAAGCGCGCCTTGGACAGCGCGTTATCCCGCAACTGGGCGCCCGGGTGCCCCTTGGCCAGATCCGCCGCATGGGCAGCGATCTTGTAGGCGATAATGCCCTCTTTCACGTCTTCCCGGTTCGGCAGCCCCAGGTGCTCTTTCGGCGTGACGTAGCAGAGCATCGCCGTGCCATACCAGCCGATCATCGCCGCGCCAATGGCACTGGCGATGTGGTCATAGCCCGGTGAGATATCGATGGTCAGCGGACCCAGCGTGTAGAACGGCGCTTCGTGGCACCATTTGAGCTGTTCTTCCATGTTGGCCTTGATCATGTGCATGGGCACATGGCCGGGCCCTTCAATCATCACCTGTACATCGTGCTTCCAGGCGATTTCGGTCAACTCGCCCAGGGTGCGCAGTTCGGCGAACTGGGCTTCGTCGTTGGCATCGGCAATACACCCGGGGCGCAGGCCATCGCCGAGACTGAAGGTCACATCGTAGGCCTTCATGATCTCGCAGATGTCTTCGAAATGGGTGTAGAGGAAACTTTCCTTGTGGTGTGCGAGACACCATTTGGCCATGATCGAACCGCCGCGCGAGACGATGCCGGTGACCCGCTTGGCCGTCATGGGCACATAACGCAGCAACACGCCCGCATGAATGGTGAAATAACTCACCCCCTGCTCGGCCTGCTCAATCAGCGTGTCACGGAAGATTTCCCAGGTCAGGTCCTCCGCGACCCCGTTGACCTTCTCCAGCGCCTGGTAAATGGGCACGGTGCCGATCGGCACCGGCGAGTTGCGCAGGATCCACTCGCGCGTCTCGTGGATATTGGCACCGGTGGACAGGTCCATCACCGTATCACCGCCCCAACGGGTGGCCCAGGTCATCTTGGCCACCTCTTCCTCGATCGACGAGGTCACCGCCGAGTTACCGATGTTGGCGTTGATCTTGGTGAGGAAATTGCGGCCGATGATCATCGGCTCGATTTCCGGGTGGTTGATGTTGGCCGGAATCACCGCGCGACCGCGCGCCACTTCATCACGCACGAACTCCGGCGTGATCTCCGCCGGGATCGAGGCGCCGAGCGGCTGGCCAGGATGCTGTTCCACCGGCAGCCCGGCGGCCCGAGCTGCTGCCAGATTCTGGCTCTCGCGCAGGGCAATATATTCCATTTCTGGCGTGATGATGCCCTGGCGGGCATAGTGCATCTGGCTGACATTGGCACCGGCACGCGCCTTGAGCGGACGCCGCTCTCCGGGAAAGCGAAGACCGGCGGTGGCCACATCGCGAGCCCGGCGGCGACCGTATTCCGAGGTCAGGCCATCCAGCTGTTCGGTATCGCCACGCTCGGCAATCCAGGCCGCGCGCACCGGCGCCAGCCCCTTGCGGATGTCAATCTGCGCCTCAGGGTCGGTGTAGGGGCCCGAGGTGTCGTACACTGCCAGCGGCGGATTGTCCTCGGTGGCACCATTGGCCAGCAGCGTCGGATGCTGGCCAATCTCGCGCATGGGAACGCGCAGGTCGGCACGGCTGCCGGTCACGTAGATCTTGCGGGAACCGGCAATGGGTTGGCAGGCTTCCTCGATGGCGCCGGAAGCGGCGCCCAGGTAATCGTCCGGCACGGATTTTCTCCAGAAAAATGCGGGGTTCAGCGGCTGCCTCACTATACGCCAGCCACGCGAGCCGTCACAACCGAGGTCACGGCCATGTATACCGGCAGTGTCAATAAACAGGCGCGCCCACAGGCATTGAAAGGCGTACAGATAATGACCTTCCGGTCGGGCAGTCTGGATGTCCTTTGCCCTTGCCAGAGGCTACCATTGGCGCGTCGCTGACAACAGGAAACACGAATCATGCGCAGTCCATTCCGTATTTTTGCTGCCCTCGTAGCCCTGGTGCTGCTGAACAGCACCGTCGCCGCCCGCGCGGCCACGCTGGCGGAGGTCCTCGACGCGGCCTGGCAGGCCGACGCCCAGTGGAGCGCCGCGTTACGCACCTGGGAAGCCGAGCAACAGAACGTGATTCAGGGCCGCTCCGGCCTGCTGCCGAGCGTCAATGCCTCTTACAGCTGGCTGGAAAATCGCCGCGAATTTCCCGATCTGGGCATCCCGACCCAGGAGTCCACAGACCAGACGCTGACCTTTACCCTGGCCCAGCCGCTGTTCCGCCCCGGCGCCTGGAATGCCTACAAACAGTCAGATGCCGCCACCTCGGTCGCGGCCGCGCAATTCCAGCAGTCGCGCCAGGACTTCTTTCTGCGTGTGGCAGAGCAGTATTTCGGCGTGTTGCGCGCCTGGGAAAACCTGACCTCGATTCGCGCCGAAGAGCGCGCCATCGGTCGTCAGCTTGAACAGACTCGCGAGCGTTTCGACGTCGGCCTGGTGCCGATCACCGATGTGTACGAAGCGGAAGCGGCCTACGACCTGACCCGGGTCGAACTGATCGTGCTGGAATCCGAGTTCGACATCGCCCGTGACCGTCTGGAAGCACTGACCGGCCGCACCTGGCAGAGCCTGGCGGCCCTGCGCGATGAATTGCCGCTGTCCGGCCCTGAGCCTGCAGAGCCCACACAATGGGTGGAACTGGCGCGCCAGCAAAACCCGGCGCTGTTGGCCAGCCTGCATGAAAGCGAAGCCGCCCGTTATCTGGCGCGGCAGGAAACCTCGGCCATGGCGCCCACCGTGGACCTGGTCGCCCAGCACCAGCGCTACAAGACCGACCTGGATATCCCCGGCGGCCTTGGCACCACCGGCCAGGACATCAACAGCACGGCTTACGGCATTGAAGTGAACATGCCCCTGTTTGCGGGCGGCGGCCTCAACAGCCGCCGCAAGCAGGCCGCCCTGCGCCATGCCGCCAGCCAGGACATCTACCAGCAGACCTGGCGCGATGTCGGCCAGCAGACCCTCGCCACCTATCGCATGGTCAGCGCCAACGCCCAGCGCATCACCGCGCGGGCCCAGGCGATCCGCTCGGCTGAATCCGCGCTGGAGGCCACAGAAGCCGGTTACGAGGTGGGCACCCGGAATATCGTCGACGTACTCAACGCCCAGCGCACACTGTTTGCCGCCCGCCGGGACTACGCCAATGCCCGCTATGAATACATCATCGACAGCCTGGGCCTGAAAGCATTGGCGGGGGTACTGGAGGAACAGGATCTGCAGCAGGTGAACAACTGGCTGGAGCCGATGAATCAGGTGGAACTGGATCGGGTGCGCGACGACAGCCCACTCAACAACTGATCACGGGTCCGCTCCCCGACCACCTCCAGCGTCTGCGCCAGCGCGCCGGTATTGGCGGCCACCACGGCCGCCGCCGCCGCACCCTGGCGCTGACGCCGGGCCGGGTCCGCCAGCAGCGTCTGCACGGCCTGCGCCAGTTCTGATGCATCCATCACCCGGGTCAGTGCGCCCGCCTCCACCAGCAAATCGGCAATCACACGGAAATTGTCCAGCCCCGGGCCGCTGAGCACCGGCCTGCCCCAGGCGGCGGGCTCAAGCAGGTTGTGCCCCCCCGCTGGTACCAGCGAGCCGCCAACGAACGCCACATCCACCGCGCCAAACAGGGCCTGCAAATCACCCATGGTGTCGCCCAGGTATACCTGGGTGTCCGGTCGCACCGGCTCGCCCGCACTGCGTCGGGCCATGCGATAACCGGCCGCCGCCACCAGCGCCGCCACACGGGGAAAGCGCTCCGGGTGCCGGGGCACCAGCACCAGCAGCGCCTGCGGCGAGGTCTCCAGCACTCGCTGGTGCGCCGCCAGCACCTGCTCGTCTTCGCCCTTGTGGGTGCTGGCCGCGATCCACACCGGCCGATCCCCCCATTCGGCGCGCAGCGCCTCGGACACCGGCCGCAGACGGGTCAGGTCCGTATCGAACTTGATACTGCCGGTGATCGCGATGCGAGCCGGATGCGCCCCCAGCACTCGAAACCGCGCGGCATCCGCCGATGACTGCACCAGCACGGCCGACAGCCCGGTGACCATCGGCACGGTCAGCGCAGGCAGACGCCGGTAGCCCCGGAACGCGCGCTCCGACAGCCGCCCGTTGACCAGCAACACCGGTACCGACTCATGCCGAGCCAGCGCAATCATGTTCGGCCACAACTCGGTTTCCATCAGCAGGATCAGGCGTGGATTGAAGGCACGAAAAAAACGCCGCAGCGCATCGGGCAGATCCCAGGGGCAGTAGACATGCAGCACGCGATCACCGAACCGTGCGCGCACCTGGGCCGATGCGGCATAGGACGTGGTCGTCAGGACCACCGTCATATCCGGATAGCGACGCTGCAACTGCTCCACCAGCGCCTCGGCCGCCAGCATCTCGCCCACAGACACGGCATGCACCCAGATCGACGCCGGGCAACGATCGCGGCCCAGGCCCAGCGCCAGGCGCTCACCCCAGCGCTGCCGGTAGGCGGGCTGACGGCGGCCACGCCACCACAGCCGCCAGAGCACGGCGGGCAACAACAGGTACCACAGAAGGCTGTAGGCAAGGCGGGTCATTACGGTCCATCGTCAGCGTCCATGACAGGAGGGCAAGGATAGCACAGGCACCGGGGGCACGCGGCGAGTGACAGCCCCGCAGACGGGTCAGTACACTTGCAGCCTTTGCATGCCGGAACCCGTTGATGACCCAACCGAACACCCGTCCCACGTCTCTGGCTCACCCGCGATACTGGGGTACCTGGTGCGTGGTCGCCCTGATCTGGCTGATCGGGCAACTGCCATGGAATGCACTGCTGGCGGTCGGTCGGGGCGCTGGCCACCTGGTCTGGTGGCTGGGCGGCAGTCGCCGACATATCGCCCGCACCAATATTGATCTGTGCTTCCCGGAGTTGCCCGAGGTCGAACGCCGCGAGCTGGCCCGCCAGGCGGTAGTCAGCACGGGCGAGGCCATGCTGGAGATCGCGGGCACCTACGCCAACCGTCGGGTAGACCTGGATACCCGTCTGGAGATCGAGGGCCTGGATCATCTGAAGGCGGCCGAAGCACGTGGCAAGGGCGTGCTGCTGGTGGGCATGCACATGAACACCATTGATGTGAGCAGCCGTCTGATTCCGCGCTACGCACAACTGTGCTTCGTCTACCGCCCCAACAACAACCCGGTGCTGGAACGTCTGATCAGCCGGGGTCGGGGCGCGGGCAGCACGGCCAAGGCGTATATTGATCGCAAGGATATCCGGGGCATGGTCCGGGCCCTGCGCGCTGGTGACATCCTCTGGTACGCGCCGGATCAGGATTACGGCATCAAGCACGCGGTGTTTGCGCCCTTCTTCGGCGTGCCCGCCGCGACTATCACGGCCACCTCGCGGCTGGCCCGCATGAGCGGCGCGGAGGTGATCACCGTGTCACATTTCCGTCTGCCGGGCGGCCGCTATCGCATCTGCTTCAGCGCTCCGCTGCAAGACTTTCCCAGCGGCGACGACGCTGCGGACGCCGCCCGTATCAATGCGCTGATCGAGGCCGAGGTGCGCAAGGCGCCCGAGCAGTACCTCTGGGTGCACCGGCGCTTCAAGCATCAGCCGGACGGCAGCAACCCCTACCGCAAGGCGCCGAAGCCATGAACGCCGCACCGGGATGGGCTCGGCTGGCGGACGGCCCGAATCGCTTCCTGTATGACCCGGCCTGCTTCAGCACCTTCTCGCCGGCCTGCTTCGACCCGGAACACTGGTACGCCCGCAACGCCGTGACCGGCACCGCCACCGGCCGTGGCACCACCTGGTTTGTGCAGGATGGCGACTGCCACATGGTGCTGCGCCACTACCGTCGCGGCGGGCTGCTGGCGCCGCTGCTGGGCGACCGCTACCTGCGTCAGCCTGAGGCCAGCACCCGCGCCATGCGCGAATTCCGTTTGCTGGCGATGATGCGTAATGCCGGTCTGCCCGTGCCGCGCCCTTGCGCCGCCGCGCTGTTGCCGGACACCCTGCTGACCTACCGGGCCGCGCTGATGATCGAGCGTATCCCGGATGCCCGGGATCTGGTGGCACTGCTCCAGGAAAGCCCATTGCCAGCGGCCATCTGGACCGAGATAGGCCGGGTCATTGCCCGACTGCACAGGGCAGGAATCTGGCATGCGGACCTCAACGCCCACAACATCCTGCTGGATGTGCGGGAACAGGTCTGGCTGATCGATTTCGACAAGTGCCGTGAACGGTCGCCCGGGCGCTGGCAGCAGGCCAATCTGGCGCGCCTGCAGCGTTCACTGCACAAGGAAGCGGGCCTGCATGCGCAATGGCACCTGCAAGACACAGATATCGCGCATCTTCTCGACGGCTACCGTCGCGCCTTCTCGGTATAGAGCACTCCCTCCAGCGCCATCATGGTACGCGCCAGGGCGCCCTGATTGGCCTGCACGACGGCCTGCCCCGCTTCCCCCATGGCGTCCCTGGTCCCCGGATCACCCAGCAGGGTCGATACAGTCTGTGCCAGCATGGCGGCGTCAGCCACTTCCTGCACCGCACCACGGGCACAAAGCTGCGCCGTGATATCACTGAAATTGAAATGATGCGGCCCCGTCAGCGCCGCGCGCCCGAGGGCCGCCGGTTCCAGCAGGTTGTGCCCACCCACCGGCACCAGACTGCCCCCCACAAAGGCCAGATCCGCCGCCGCAAACATCACCGGCAACTCGCCCATGGTGTCGCCCAGATACACCTGCGTCGTCGCCGTGACCGGCTGCCCTGCGGTGCGCCGCACCATCGCCAGTCCTCGGCTTCGGCATAGCCCCGCCACCTCGTCAAAGCGCTGCGGATGGCGCGGCACCAGCATCAGCAGCGACTCGGGGTGCTGTTGGCGAACCTGCTCGAACGCGTCCAGCACCTGCTCTTCTTCGCCAGCATGGGTGCTGGCCGCGATCCAGACCGGACGCTGCACACCCAATTGCTGGCGAAGTGCTTCCCCGGCAGCCCACACCTGTGCGTCATAGGTGATGTCGAATTTCACCGAGCCGGTCACCTGAAGCCGGTCACGCGCCACCCCGAGGCGCGCGAACCGCGCGGCGTCATCGTTATGCTGGCACAGCAGCAAGGTCAGGTGCCGACTGAGACTGCGAAACAGGCCGGAAAAACGCGCATAACGCTGGCAGGAGCGCTCTGACAAGCGCGCATTGAGCAGCACCACCGGCAACCCCTGCTGACCGC
>PNLU01000015.1 GCA_013823245.1 Alcanivorax sp. | reverse complement strand
CGTGCCTCGGGGCCGCGCCAGCCGTGGCGCTCGTCATAGGCATGCAGGCTGTGGCGCAGGCTGCTGACGGCGGCTTTCTGCATGCGGCTGTCGAGGGTGGTGACAATGCGGAAACCGTCGGTATAGATGCGCGGGCCAAAACGCTGCAGGGCATCCTGACGTGCCATCTCGGCTATATAGGAGCCTTCGACCTGGGGCCGCGAGCCATGGTAGCGGGCGGTAATGTTGGCGTTGCGGGCGGTGTCGTGCTCCTCCTCGCTGATCACGCCCCGCTCCAGCATCCGGTCGAGAATCCAGTTACGGCGAATCACCGCGCGTTGCGGATTGCTGAGCGGGTTGTAGGCGGACGGTGCCTTGGGCAGGCCGGCAATCATGGCCATCTGGGCCAGATTCAGTTCGGCCAGCGGCTTGCCATAATAGACGCGGGCGGCGGCTTCGATGCCGTAGGCGCGGTGGCCCAGGTAGATCTTGTTGACGTAGAGCTCAAGGATTTCTTCCTTGGTGAGCACTTGCTCAATCTGCAGAGCGAGCACTATCTCATTGAATTTACGAATGAAAGTCTGATCCAGCGAGAGGAAGAAGTTACGTGCCACCTGCATGGTGATGGTGGAGCCGCCGGAGCGAATCTCCCGGTACCGGGCCAGTTCCGTCGCCGCGCGGGTGAGCCCCCTGAGGTCCACACCGTTGTGACGGAAGAAGCGCTCATCCTCGGCAGAAGTAATGGCGTCGATGAAGGGCTTCGGAATATCCTCGTAGGCGATCGGCGTACGCCGCTGTTCGCCATACTCGCCGATCAGGTCGCCATCGCGGCTGTAGATGCGCAGCGGGATCTGGAAGGTGACCTCCCGAAGCTGGGCTGCGGACGGCAGCTGGGGCCCGAGGTACAGGAAGCTGGCGGTCATGACCAGAGTGACACCGCTGGCGCCAAGCAGGATCAGGGCCAGGAGAAGTCGGAACCAGGTTTTCTTCAACAGCATAGGGGGCTCTGGCAGGTAATCGGCTAGTGGTGCGTGAAGCGCGTCATTATACGTCGGAAAGGCTGTTGTGATCTAACAGCCTTTCTGTTATTACTTGATTCTAAAGTGGTTAGACATGAATCCGCTGTAAGTGTATCTTTCTTCTGGGAAAACACTTTAATAATAACCAGTCGGGACAACGAAAGTGCTGCCTTTCCTAAGTAAAAAGGCCCAGAGGGTCCTGGGGATCGACATCAGTACCACAGCCGTGAAGCTGCTGGAGCTGTCGAAAAGCGGGGATCGTTTCCGGGTAGACAGCTACGGTGTGGAGCCCCTGCCGGCCAACGCAGTAGTCGAGAAGAACGTCAATGACGTGGAGAGTGTCGGTGACACGATCTCCCGGCTGGTGTCGCGTGCCCGCCCGGGCAGCAAGGCCGCCGCCGTGGCGGTGGCCGGTTCTGCGGTGATCACCAAGGTCATCGAGATGGACGCCTCCCTGAACGAAGACGAGATGGAAAACCAGCTCAAGGTCGAGGCTGATCAGTACATCCCGTTCCCGCTGGATGAAGTCCGCATGGACTTCTGCGTGCTCGGTCAGGTAGAAGACAACCCGGATCGGGTGGAAGTTCTACTGGTGGCATCGCGCACCGAAAACGTGCAGATGCGCGTCGATTGTCTGGAAATCGGCGGCCTGAAGGCCGGTGGCGTGGACGTCGAGGCCTACGCCATGGAGCGCGCGTTCCAGCTGGTGCATCCCCAGTTGCCCAATGCTGACGATCTCGAAACGGTGGCCGTCTTTGATATCGGCGCCACCATGACCACCCTCAACGTGTTGCATCGCGGGCGTAACGTCTACACCCGCGAGCAGTTGTTTGGTGGCAAGCAGCTCACCGAAGAAATCCAGCGCCGCTACGGCATCTCGATGGAAGAGGCCGGGCTGGCCAAGAAGACCGGTGAGCTGCCGGACGATTATGAAGCCGAAGTGCTGCAGCCGTTCAAGGAAGCGGTGGTTCAGCAGATCAACCGGTCCCTGCAGTTCTTTTATGGCTCTACCCAGTTCAACGAGGTGGATTACATTCTGCTGGCTGGCGGTTCGGCCTCCATTGCCGGTTTGCCTGATCTGGTGCAGGACAAGATTGGCGCAGGTTGCTCTGTCGCAAACCCCTTTGTGGATATGGCTCTGGCGAGCAAGGTCAGTGCCAGCGGCATCGCCAATGATGCCCCGGCGTTGATGATCGCCTGTGGCCTCGCGCTGAGGAGTTTCGAAGAATGAGAACAACCTACGTTAACCTCCTCCCCTGGCGTGAAGAGCGCCGCAAGCAACGGCAGCAGGAATTTGTCCTGCTGCTGGTGGTGGCGGCCGTGCTGGCTGGCTTTGTCTGGTGGACCTGGCAAGGGGCTGTGCAGTCCAGCATCACCAACCAGAACGCCCGCAACCGGCATATCGAGAAAGAAATCACGGAGCTGGATCAGCGTATCAGCGAGATTCAGGAGCTTGAGCAGCGCCGTGCCGAGCTGGTCGAGCGCATGCGCGTGATTCAGGATTTGCAGGGTAATCGCCCGACCATTGTTTACGTGTTTGATGAACTGGTGCGCAAGTTGCCCGACGGTGTCCACTTCACGGAGGTGCGCCGTACCGGGAATCTCTTCACCATCACTGGAATCGCCGAGTCCAACAACCGCATTTCCAGGTTGATGCGTAACCTGGGCGATTCGCCCTGGTTTACCGATCCCACGCTGCTTACGGTTACCGCTGTAGACGGCTCTTCCCAGGCAAACCGTTTTACCCTGACTGCCCGGCAGGGTACGCCTCGAAGTGAAGCGGAGGGCGCCGAATGAAAATGGATGAGCTGAAGAATCTGGATGTCCAGGAGATGCTGGAGAAGCTCCAGAACCTGGATATGGAAAATATCGGCTCCTGGCCGATGCCGGTAAAAATCGGTGCTGCGATTATCGTATTCGTGGTGGTGATGGTGCTGGGTTACATGTTCAGCATCACGGACCTGAACAATCAGCTGGAGCGCTCCCAGCGTCAGGAATCGACGTTGATGCAGCAGCTGGAGCAGAAAGCACACCGTGCCCATCATCTGGATCAGTACCGTGATCAGCTGGCGGAGATGGAGGAAACCTTCGGTTCCCTGCTGCAGCAGCTGCCTCGCGAGACAGAAGTACCTGGCCTTCTTGAGGATATTACGCATACGGGCCTGGGTAGCGGCCTTGAGTTTGATCGTATCGAGCTGGCTTCCGAAACTGAGCGTGAGTTCTATGCGGAATTGCCCATTCAGATAACGGTGCGGGGCGACTATCACGGCTTCGGAGCCTTTGTGAGTGGTGTGGCCGGCTTGCCGCGTATTGTGACCCTGCACGATTTCACTATTGTGCCTGCACAGCGTGGCGATGGTGAGCGTTTGCTGACGATGAATATCACCGCCAGGACTTACCGCTACGCATCTCGCCCGCCGCCGCCTCCGCAGCCGCAGCGGCCAGCCAATCAACGTCGGCGACGCTAAGGGGGGCGGACGATGAAAACAAGATCTCTGTTCCAGGCCCTGGCATTTTCAGCCCTGGTAGCTACAGGCGCCGGCGGTCTGACCGGTTGCAGCAGCGGCGCCAACATTGCCGAACTTGATGCGCGTATTGCTGAAATCAAGGCGCGCCCGCGGGGGCGTATCGAGCCGCCACCGGAATTCAAGCCCATTGCGACCTTCTCTTACGCTGCGCACCAGTTGCGCTCGCCTTTCTCGCCGCCTGTTGATGAATCGCAGGTGACGGCGCCCCAGGGGCGGCAGGTTGAGCCCGATATGACGCGGCCGCGTGAGTATCTGGAGCGCTACAGTCTGGACGCCTTGCGCATGGTGGGTACCATCACGCGTCCCGGGCAGGAGCTGGAGGCGCTGATGGAGGACCCCAGTGGTGCCGTCAATCGCGTGCGTATTGGCAATCATATGGGCAGGAATTTTGGACGCGTGATCTCGGTCACCGAGACACGAGTAGGACTGATTGAAATCGTACCGGACGGGCACGATGGCTGGGTCGAGCGCCCGCGTGCCATTTCGCTCTCGGAATAAAGATGCTGGGGAAGCCGTGATGAAAAGCTTGCGCGAAACAATAACAACCGGGCACAAGGTCGCCGCCATCATGCTGTCCATCGTGGCCATGCTGGCCTCGGCGGCGGCCTCGTCGGCGACGCTCCAGGATCTCAGCTACACCAGCCTTCCGGGAAACCGGGTGGAGGTGCGTCTGAGCTTTGATGGGGCACCACCCGAGAATCACAGCTACAGTATCGAGCGTCCGGCACGGATCGCCCTGGATCTGATGGATACCAGCAGCGGCCTCAGCGAGCGGAACTTCAACCTGGGTATGGGTAACGCACGTAGCGTTACCGTTGTAGAAGCCCGGGACAGAACTCGCCTGATTATCAATCTTGCCCAAATGACCGGTTATACGACCGTGGTGGACGGCAATGACCTGGTGGTGCGTCTGGGCGTAGGTGAGGCCGAGCAGGCCGTGTTCGATGATGCGGCACGCCCGGAAGCCATCCGCGAGGCGCGTGAAAGTCGTCTGGGTCAGATCGATTTCCGCCGTGGCAGTGAGGGTGATGGCCGTATTGTGGTCAATCTGTCCCGTGCTTCCACGCCGGTCGATGTGAAAGAAGAAGGCAATCGCATTGTTGCGCGTTTCGTGGGGGCTCGTCTGCCTGAAGAGTTGCGTCGTCGCCTTGATGTCACGGATTTCGCAACGCCGGTGCAGTTTGTGGATGCCCGCCAGGAAGGTGAAACAGCGGTTATCACGGTGGAAGCCCGCGGCAACTGGGAGTATCTGGCCTATCAGGCGGATCGCGAGTTCAGTATCAGCGTCAAGCCCATTACCGAGGCAGAGGAATCGCGCCGCCGCCGTGATGCATTCCAGTATACCGGCGAGCAACTCTCTCTGAACTTCCAGGATATTGAAGTGCGCTCGGTGCTGCAGTTGATTGCGGACTTTACCAGTCTCAATCTGGTGGCGTCTGACACGGTAACGGGGCGCATCACCCTGCGCCTTCAGAATGTGCCGTGGGACCAGGCACTGGATCTGATCCTGAAGACCAAGGGCCTGGACAAGCGTCAGATCGGCAACGTACTGCTGGTGGCGCCGGCTGATGAGATTGCAGCGCGCGAACAACTGGAACTGGAAAGTCAGCGTCAGATCGAGTCGCTGGCGCCGCTGCGCACCGAATACGTGCGGATCAACTATGCCCGTGCCTCTGACATGGAACGGTTGATCAAGACCGAAGGCTCACTGTTGTCAGCCCGTGGTTCCATTACCGTTGATGAGCGCACCAACACGCTGATCATTCAGGATACGGATCGCAAACTGGACGAAATTCGCGAAGTGATCAGCACGCTGGATATCGCTGTGCAGCAGGTGCTGATTGAAGCACGCGTTGTGATTGCCACTTCTGATCTGACCAACGAACTGGGTGTGCGCTGGGGTGGTCTGGCCTTCGAAGGCGGCCGTCTGGCGCGGGATGGCAGGGCATTCGTAGGCACTGGCCGCGCCCAGAACGCCCTCAACTTCGGTGTTGGTGTGTTCAATGCTGACGACATCGAGATTGAAACGCCGCAGGAACTGGTGGTTGACCTTGGTGTGACGGATCCGCAGGCGACGCGTTTCACTCTCGGCTTCGTCGATCTCGCTGCCGGTATCCTTGAGCTTGAACTCTCTGCGCTGGCCGCCGAGGGCTATGGCGAGCTGGTGGCAACCCCCAAGGTGCTGACGGCAGACCAGCAACCGGCCCTGATTGCCTCGGGTAACCAGATTGGTTATCAGGAAGCGACGTCCAGTGGCGCCACGGCGGTATCGTTCGTCGACGCTGAACTGCGCCTGGAGGTCACGCCGCGGATTACTCCGGATGGCCGCATCATCATGGAACTCAAGATCAATAATGACTCCGTGGGTGAGGTGATTGCCGGTATTCCCAGCATCAACACCAATCGTGTAGAGACCACTGTGCTGGTCAATGACGGTGAAACTGTGGTGCTGGGCGGTATCTTCCAGCAGCAGCGCATCGAAGGTGTCGTGAAAACACCCTTCCTGGGCGATCTGCCCTGGATCGGTCGCCTTTTCCGCCGCGAGTTCCGCTCTGATGACAAGCAGGAGTTGCTGATCTTCATTACGCCGCGCCTGCTTCGTGACACCTTTGCGGGCAGCTGAGGCGGCATGGACCCGGCACTTGCCTCCGTTTTTCTGATCGGCCCCATGGGTGCAGGTAAAAGCACCCTGGGGCGCTACCTTGGGCAGCAGCTGGGTCGCCCTTTCCATGATTCCGACAAGGTGATTGTCGATCGCACGGGCGCCGATATTCCCTGGATATTCGATATGGAAGGGGAAGAAGGCTTTCGGCGCCGTGAAGAAGATATCATCGACGAACTGACCCAGCTCCCGGAAATCGTGCTCGCCACGGGCGGTGGTGCGGTGCTGCGCGCCGCCAACCGTCAGGCGCTGCATGCCCGGGGACGGGTTTTCTATCTTTACACCCCGGTGGAGGTGCAGCTGGCGCGCACGCGCCACGACCGCAATCGGCCGTTGTTGCAAACCGCTGACCCGGAACGGGTGCTGACCGAGTTGATGGCGGTGCGTGATCCGCTCTATCGCGAGGCAGCCCACCATATCGTACCTACCGCCTCAGGCAATCTGCGCCGCATTGCCGAACAGATACTCGAGTTGCTCGAATCGCCGCAGCCGGGCTGATACGGTTGTCCGTCAGGGGGCGAGCCATGGATAATGGGCCCTGATTGCTGAACCTCACCGGAGATCCTATGCAGACCCTGGATGTGGCGCTGGGCGCGCGCAGTTACCCCCTGTACATCGGTGAGGGTCTCTTGGGCCTGGATCTGCTGCGACAACATGTCCGGGCCAGCCAGGTGCTGGTGGTGACCAACGAGACCATCGCGCCGCTTTACCTGCAGCGTGTGCTCGACGGCCTGGGTGGTCTGCAATGCGACACGCTGGTGCTGCCCGATGGCGAGCAGCACAAGACTCTGGCCACGCTGGAAACCATTTTCGACACCCTGATGGCGAAGCGCCACAGCCGCACCACCACGCTGGTGGCGCTGGGCGGCGGCGTGGTCGGCGATATGGTCGGCTTTGCGGCAGCCTGCTATCAGCGCGGGGTCGATTTTATCCAGGTGCCCACCACACTGCTGGCCCAGGTGGATTCCTCGGTGGGTGGCAAGACCGCCGTTAATCATCCGCGCGGCAAGAACATGATCGGGGCCTTCCATCAGCCGAAAGCGGTCATCATCGATACGCAGGTGCTCGACACCCTGCCGGCGCGCGAGTTGAGTGCGGGCCTGGCGGAGGTGATCAAGTACGGACTGATCCGCGACGCGGCTTTTTACCAATGGTTGCTGGAAAACATGCATGGGCTGATGGCGCGCGACGCGGCGCTGCTGGCCGAGGCGATTCTGGTCAGCTGCCGCAACAAGGCCGAGGTGGTGGCCGAGGACGAGACCGAGCAGGGCAACCGGGCGCTGCTTAACCTGGGGCACACCTTCGGGCATGCGATCGAGACCTGGACGGGCTACAGCCAGTGGCTGCACGGTGAAGCAGTGGGCGCGGGTATGATGATGGCAGCGCGATTGTCTGCCGAGCTGGGCTGGCTGCCGCAGGCGGCGGTGATCGAACTGGATCAGTTGTTGCGGCAGGCGGATTTGCCCGTGGCGCCCCCCCCGGGTATGGCGCCGCAGGATTTTGCCTCACTGATGGCGCTGGACAAGAAAGTGCATGATGGCACCCTGAGGCTGGTACTGCTCAAGGCGATCGGGCAGGCCGTGGTTACTGCGGATTTTGATCAGGACGCGCTGAAGCGCCTGTTGGAGACAATGTGTCACTGAGCGCAGAAGACGACATCACGTTTTTCAGCGGTGCCGGTCGTGGCGAGGCACTGGACGTACTGTGCGACGCCGGGCTGCGTGGCGGCCTGGCGGCGGTGCATGGGCCGCAGGGTGCCGGGGTCTCGACACTGCTGGGTGAAGCGGCCATGCGGCTGCTGGATGCCGCCGCCGTCGTGCGTGTCGACGGCAGCCAGACGCCGTCCCGCAATGCGCTGCTGTCGGCGCTCCTGCTGCACTTCGGGGTGAGCAAGGACGAGTTTGCGGGCGCCCTCGAGCGCGCGCTGGCCAGCGAACCCCTGGTGCTGATTATCGATGAAGCCGAGCATTTGGGTGATGAGGCCCTGACCACATTGGCTGCACTGCGTCAGCGTCTGGGAGCCGGGTTTGCCGTGCTGCTCGGGGGCTCACCGGCCTTGTCCGCCCGTTTGGCTGAGGCGGGGCTGACCCTGACCGATGATCTGGGGCTGACGCCGCTGGATCGGGATGAGGCCGCATTGTTTCTGGACGAGGTGGCGGCGGTCGAACTGGATGAAGACGAGCTGGAAGCGCTGTGTGCGGATGACGGCGCCTGGCCTGGTGAACTGATGGCGGCGGTGCCGCCGCCGACGCTGAAGCCCGGTCCGTTGTCTGGTTTTGCCCTGCCCTGGCGGCATGTGGCAGCGGTGGGCGGGTTGATTCTGGTGGTGGTGATCCTCTGGCCCCGAGATCGCAGCGCGGAGCAGGATGTGCCGCTGACGCTGCCTGCGCGACCCGTGCCGGAAACGGTGACGGCTGCTCCCGATGAGCGGCCCGCTCGACCGCCCGCCCGGGAGCAGGCGCCGGAGCCGGATCGGGCGCGCCCGCCTCAACCTGAGCCCGAGCCGGAACCAGCGCCTCGGCCCCAGCCCGAACCTGAACCTGAGCCGCAGCCTGAGCCGCAGCCTGAGCCCGCGCAACCCGAGGCGCCGCAACCAGAGCCGTCCGCGCCCGCTGTAGTCCGTGCGGATACGGCCCCGGCCATGTCCGGCATGGATGCGGAACTGGGCTATCGTCGCGAGGAGTGGTTGCTGACTGCGCCGCGTGACCAGTGGATGTTGCAGGTCACCCTGGCGACCACCGAGGATGCCGCCCGGTCCCTGTCCGACAGGCTGGGCACGGAGCGCAGTGCCTACTATCGCGCGCGCCGTAATGAGCGTAATGTCTTCATCGTTCTGGCGGGTCCCTACGCCAGCCGCGAAGCGGCCACCGCAGGTCGTGCCGATCTTCCCTCCGATCTGGCCTCCGCGGGGCCTTTTCCGCGCCAGATCGGCGCCATTCGCGACGAGTTGGGTGACCGGGCGGACTGATGTCCGCCCGGGCCCGGCCCGGACTTCACGCTGTGCGCTATTTGTCGGTCATGGGTCCAGTGTGTAAAATGATCGCCCTTTTTGCCGTCGCCGTTTTGCCGGTCGCAGATCGCCTTCGTCTAAGTCTCTGAATTTTCAAGAGGAAAGGTTTTGATGCAGCAGAATTCAACGCTGGTGCGGGGTCTCTATGAGCCCGGAGAATTCCGGGACAACTGCGGCTTTGGTCTGATCGCCCATACTGAGGGCCAGGCCAGCCATGAGCTCCTGCAGACCGCAATCGAAGCACTGACATGCATGACACACCGGGGTGGCATCAATGCTGATGGCAAGACCGGTGACGGCTGTGGTCTGTTGCTCAAGAAACCGGATTCCTTCTTCCGCAAGGTTGCCGATACGCTGGGCATCAGCCTGACGGACAGCTACGGCGTGGGCATGCTGTTCCTGAGCCCGGATGCGGCGCGCGCCGCCGAGCAGCGCAAGATCGTCGAAGAAGAACTGGTGCGCCAGGATGTCACCGTGCTGGGCTGGCGTGATGTCCCGACTGATCCGGACTGCCTGGGTCCGATTGCACTGCAAAGCCTGCCCGGCTTTGCGCAGGTGCTGGTCGGCGTCGATGGCCTGTCCGATCTTGAACTGAACCGCCGCCTGTTCTTCGCCCGCCGCCATGCCGAGCAGCGCGTTGGTGCTGATGAGCATTTCTATATCTGTTCGCTGTCGTCGACCGTTGTGTCCTACAAGGGCCTGATGATGCCGGTGGACCTGCCGGCCTTTTATCCGGACCTGGGCGACGCAACGATGGAAACCGCCATCGTCGTGTTCCACCAGCGTTTCTCCACCAACACCATGCCGCGCTGGCCGTTGGCGCAGCCGTTCCGCTATCTGGCTCACAATGGTGAGATCAACACCATTCAGGGCAACCGCAACTGGTCTGTGGCGCGGACGCCGAAGTTCGCCAACGACCTGCTGCCGGGGCTGGATGAGCTGAAGCCGCTGGTCAACCGCACGGGTTCGGATTCCTCCAGCATGGATAACATGCTGGAAATCCTGCTCGCCGGTGGTATGGACCTGTTCCGCGCGGTGCGCATGATGGTGCCGCCGGCCTGGCAGAACGTGGAAACCATGGACGCCGACCTGCGTGCCTTCTACGAATACAACTCCATGCATATGGAGCCGTGGGATGGCCCCGCTGGCCTGGTGTTGACTGATGGCCGCTACGCCGTGTGCATGCTCGACCGCAACGGCCTGCGCCCGTCACGCTGGGTAATCACCAAAAACGGCTTTATTACCGTGTCCTCCGAGATCGGCGTCTACGGCTATGCTGCCGAGGATGTAGTCGCCAAGGGGCGTGTCGGACCGGGCCAGATTCTGGCGGTGGACACCGAAACCGGCGAGTTGCTGCACACCAACGAGATCGACGACAAGCTCAAGGTGCGTCAGCCGTATCGCCAGTGGCTCAAGGAAAAGGGCCTGCGCATCGAGGCCGACTACGATACTGAAGTCGAGCGCATCGACGAGGTACAACAGAGCGAACTGCTGGCGTACCAGAAGTTGTTCCAGGTGACCTTTGAAGAGCGCGACCAGGTGTTGCGGCCGTTGGCAGAGTCCGGTCAGGAAGCCGTGGGCTCCATGGGCGACGATACGCCCATGGCGGTGCTTTCCACCCGCGTGCGCCCGGTGTATGACTATTTCCGCCAGCAGTTTGCCCAGGTGACCAACCCGCCGATCGACCCGCTGCGCGAAGCGATCGTGATGTCACTGGAAACCTGTGTCGGTGCCGAGCGCAATGTGTTCGAAGAAGACGCGGCCCACGCAGATCGCGCCATCCTGTCGACGCCGATCCTGTCGCACTCCAAGTTTGCCAACCTGCTGAAGATCGAGCGGCCGGGTTACGCGCACGAGCGCCTGTCGCTGCACTATGCCCCGGAAACCGGGCTGAAAAAGGCCATCGAAGTCTTGTGTGAGAAGGCCGAAGCTGCTGTGCGTGGCGGCAAGGTGCTGATGGTGTTGTCGGATTACGGCATCCAGCAGGGGCAGTACACAATCCACGCTGCCATGGCCACGGCGGCTGTGCATCATCACCTGACCGAACGCGGCCTGCGTTGCGATGCCAACATTATCGTGGAAACGGCCACCACCCGTGACCCGCATCATTTTGCAGTGTTGTTCGGTTTCGGCGCGACCGCCGTTTATCCGTATCTGGCCTACGACGTGATTGGCGACATGGTCAACTCCGGCGAGCTGCTGGGCGATGCGGTGGAGCTGCAGAAGAACTTCCGCAAGGGCATCAACAAGGGCCTGCTCAAGATCCTGTCGAAGATGGGGATTTCCACCATCGCCTCCTATCGCGGCGCGCAGCTGTTCGAAGCGGTGGGTGTGGCCCGTGAAGTGGTGGACCTGTGCTTCCGTGGCGTGACCAGCCGCATCGGCGGCGCGGACTTCAGTGATTTTGAAGACGATTTCCGCATTCTGTCTGAAGATGCCTGGAAGCAGCGCAAGCCGATTGATGCGGGCGGTGTGCTCAAGTTCATCTACGGCAAGGAATACCACGCGTTCAATCCGGATGTGATCCACACCCTGCACGATGCCGTGAACAGTGGTGACTATGAGGCGTATAAAAAGTACGCCGCACTGGTGAACGATCGCCCGGTGGCGACCCTGCGCGACCTGCTCGCGCTGCGCGACGATGTCGAGTCCATCAGTCTGGACGAGGTCGAGCCGATCGAGAATATCCTGCCGCGCTTTGATTCGGCAGGCATGTCCCTGGGTGCCCTGTCGCCGGAGGCCCACGAGGCGATTGCCACGGCGATGAATCGCCTGGGCGGCCGTTCCAATTCCGGTGAAGGTGGCGAAGATCCGGCCCGGTATGGCACGGAGCGCGTCTCCAAGATCAAGCAGATTGCGTCCGGTCGTTTCGGCGTCACCCCGCATTACCTGGTCAACGCCGAGGTGCTGCAGATCAAGGTGGCTCAGGGCGCCAAGCCCGGTGAGGGTGGCCAGCTGCCCGGTGGCAAGGTCAACGAACTGATCGCGCGCCTGCGTCATTCGGTACCCGGCGTCACGCTGATTTCGCCGCCGCCGCATCACGACATTTATTCCATCGAGGATCTGGCGCAGCTGATTTTTGACCTCAAGCAGGTCAATCCTCAGGCGCAGGTGTCGGTGAAACTGGTCTCCGAGCCCGGCGTCGGCACCATCGCGGCCGGGGTAGCCAAGGCCTATGCGGACCTGATTACCATTTCCGGTTACGACGGCGGCACCGCGGCCAGCCCGCTGACTTCGATCCGCTATGCCGGTTCGCCGTGGGAGCTGGGCCTGTCGGAAGCGCATCAGGCACTGCGCAGCAACGACCTGCGTGACAAGATCCGGCTGCAGACCGACGGCGGTCTGAAAACCGGTCTGGACGTGGTCAAGGCGGCGATTCTGGGTGCCGAGTCTTTCGGCTTCGGTACCGTGCCGATGGTCGTGCTGGGCTGCAAATACCTGCGTATCTGTCACCTGAACAACTGCGCCACCGGCGTAGCGACCCAGCGTGATGATCTGCGCAAGGAGCACTTTATTGGTGCTCCGGAAATGCTGATTCATTACTTCACGTTCGTGGCGACGGAAGTGCGTGAACTGCTGGCGCAGCTGGGCGTGAAATCGCTGGCGGACCTGATCGGTCGTACCGACCTGCTGGCCATGATCGAAGGCAAGACCGCGCGCCAGAAAAAACTGGATCTGCTGCCGATCCTGCGCAACGACAATGTGCCGGAAGACAAGCCGCACTACTGCCAGGTGCGCCGCAACGAGCCGTTCGACAAGGGCGAGCTGGCGGAGCAGATGGTGGCGGACATGCTGCCGGCCATTGAGAACCGCAGTGGCGGCTCGTTCCACTATGAGATCACCAACTGCAACCGCTCCATCGGTGCGCGCATTTCCGGTGAAATTGCCCGTCGTTACGGCAATCTGGATATGGAGAACGCCCCGATCCGCGTGCGCTTCGTCGGTACCGCCGGGCAGAGCTTCGGCGTGTTCAACGCCGGGGGCCTGCACATGTACATTGAAGGTGATGCCAACGACTATGTCGGCAAGGGCATGGCCGCTGGCAAGCTGGTGATCCGCCCACCCAAGGGCAGCCCCTTCAAGAGCCAGGACACGTCGATTATCGGCAACACCTGCCTGTACGGGGCGACCGGCGGCAAGCTGTTCGCCGCAGGGCGTGCCGGTGAGCGCTTCGGTGTCCGCAACTCCGGCGCGCATGCGGTGGTTGAAGGTGCGGGCGATCACTGCTGCGAATACATGACTGGCGGTTGTGTCACCGTGCTGGGTGATACCGGCTACAACTTTGGTGCGGGCATGACCGGTGGTTTCGCCTACGTATTGGACCAGAACAACCAGTTCTTTGATCGCATCAATCCGGAGCTGATCGAACTGCATCGCATCAGCACCGAAGCGACCGAGGCACATCGCAGTCACCTGCGCAGTGTGCTGCGTGAGTATGTGGAAGAGACCGGCAGCGAATGGGGTCACTATATTCTCGACAACTTCGATGCCATGAGCCGCAAGTTCTGGCTGGTCAAGCCGAAGGCCGCAAGCCTTGAGAACCTGCTCAAGAGCACCCGAGCCAATCCGGCCTGATAGACAGTAAGAGGTAGACAATGGCTGAGCGTCTGAACAACAGCTTCCAGTTCCTCGATGTACCGCGTCAGGACCCGAAGAAAAAGCCCGTGGAAGACCGTCGCGAGAAGTACGAGGAAATCTATTACCCGTATGAAGTGCGCGAAGTCGAGCACCAGGCGCATCGTTGCCTGGCGTGCGGCAATCCGTATTGCGAGTGGAAGTGCCCGGTTCATAACTACATTCCGAACTGGCTGAAGCTGATCTCTGAAGGCAACCTCATGGAAGCCGTGGAGTTGAGCCACCAGACCAACTCGCTGCCGGAAGTCTGTGGCCGGGTGTGCCCGCAGGATCGCCTGTGCGAAGGTGCCTGCACGCTCAATGACGGCTTCGGTGCGGTCACCATTGGTGCCACCGAGAAATACATTACCGATACCGCACTGGCCATGGGCTGGCGGCCGGACATGTCCAAGGTGGTCTGGACCGACAAGAAAGTGGCGGTGATCGGTGCGGGCCCGGCGGGTATCGGCTGTGCCGACGTGCTGGTGCGCAATGGCGTCAAGCCGGTGGTGTTTGATCGCTACCCGGAAATCGGCGGCCTGCTGACCTTTGGTATTCCTGAATTCAAGCTGGAAAAGCCGGTGATGGCGAAGCGCCGTGAAGTGTTCGAGGGCATGGGCATCGAGTTCCGCCTGAACACCGAAATCGGCAAGGACATCACCATTGATGAACTGCTGGAAGAGTATGACGCCGTCTTCATGGGTATGGGCACCTACACCTATATGAAAGGTGGTTTCCCCGGTGAAGAGCTGGAAGGTGTGCATGAGGCGTTGCCGTTCCTGATTTCCAATGTGAACCGCAATCTCGGTTTCGAGAAAGACGCGGCTGACTTTATCGACATGGCCGGCAAGCGTGTGGTCGTGCTCGGTGGCGGTGACACCGCCATGGATTGCAACCGCACCTCCATTCGCCAGGGCGCAGAGAGCGTTACCTGTGCCTACCGCCGTGATGAAGAGAACATGCCGGGTTCACGCCGCGAAGTGGCCAATGCCAAGGAAGAAGGCGTGCAGTTCCTGTTCAACCGCCAGCCGATCGAAATCGTCGGCGAAGGCGGCAAGGTGGCCGGTGTGAAGGTGGTGGAAACCCGCATGGGGGAGCCGGACGCCAACGGCCGTCGTCGGCCGGAGCCGATTCCGGGTTCCGAGGAAGTGTTGCCGGCGGATGCTGTCATCATTGCCTTCGGTTTCCGCCCCAGCCCGGCAGACTGGTTTGAAGGCAAGCAGATCAACATGGATGATTCGGGTCGTGTAGTGGCTGCTGAAGAGCAGGCGTTCCCGTTCCAGACGAGCAATGCGAAGATCTTTGCCGGCGGTGACATGGTGCGCGGTTCCGATCTGGTGGTGACTGCTATCTGGGAAGGTCGCGAAGCGGCCAAGGGCATTCTCGACTACCTGGACGTCTGAGAGACCGGCGTCACCGATGATCCTGATTCACGGGCCTGCCATGCAGGCCCGTTTTGTACTTGAGGCATGATGATGAGTTTTCCTGCACTGAAGAACGATCGTTTCCTGCGCGCGCTGATGCGCCAGCCTGTGGACCGGACGCCGGTATGGATGATGCGTCAGGCCGGCCGTTATCTGCCGGAGTATCGTGCCACGCGCGAGCAGGCGGGGTCGTTCATGGATCTGTGCATGAATGCGGAACTGGCCTGCGAGGTGACGTTGCAGCCCCTGCGCCGCTATGCCCTGGATGCGGCGATCCTGTTCTCCGACATTCTGACCATCCCCGATGCCATGGGGCTGGGGCTGTACTTTGAAACCGGCGAAGGTCCGCGCTTCCGCAAGACCGTGCGCACTGAAGCGGATGTCGCTGCGTTGCCGGTGCCGGATGCAGAACGTGATCTGGATTACGTGATGCGCGCGGTCAGCACCATCCGTCGAGAGCTGAATGGCCAGGTGCCGCTGATCGGTTTTTCCGGCAGCCCCTGGACGCTGGCCACCTACATGGTGGAAGGCGGCTCCTCGAAGGATTTCCGTCACCTCAAGGCAATGGTCTACAGTCAGCCGGAGCTGGCCCATCAACTGCTCGACAAGCTGGCACGTTCGGTGACCGATTACCTCAACGCGCAGATTCGCAGTGGCGCCCAGGCGGTGCAGATTTTTGATACCTGGGGTGGCGCCCTGTCGGCGGAAGCCTACAAGGTCTTTTCCCTGCGCTACATGCAGCAGATCGTGGATGGCCTGATTCGTGAACACGATGGCCGCAAGGTGCCGGTGATCCTGTTCACCAAGAACGGGGGTCTGTGGCTGGAAGATATCGCCGCCAGCGGGTGCGACGGCGTCGGCGTCGACTGGACCATCAATATCGGTGAGGCGCGCCGCCGTGTCGGTGACCGCGTGGCCTTGCAGGGCAACATGGATCCGGCTGTGCTCTATGCCTCACCCGCTGCCATTCGCGCAGAAGTGCAGCGTATTCTGGATGACTTCGGGCCGCACAATGGCCACATCTTCAATCTGGGGCATGGCATTACGCCGCAGGTGGACCCGGCCCATGCCGGGGCCTTTATCGAAGCCGTCAACGAGCTCAGCACCCGCTGAGCTCGTTGCGCCGCTCAGGCGGGCCAGTCGCTGATCCGCGCCAGTGGGAACGTCATCCGGAACGATGACAGGTAACCGCCGGTGAGCGCCTTGCCTGCCTGAATCTCGGGGAAGTGTTCGCCATCGGCCCAGCCATCGAGCAGTGTCCCCAGGCCCAGCCGACCGCTGGCTCCAGGGGTATACAGGAATCGTTTGCCGTCACGCACCTGGCCCAGCGTCCGCAGCCGGGCCGGGATCAGGCCGCCGGGTAGCGGCACACCCAGTCGGCCACGCTTCAGCGTCAGTCGACAGAAGACCTTGCCCTCACGCGCCACGCTGATGTGTTCCACACGCCCCGCCTGCTCGACGCTGAACTCCGCCTGATCTTTCGGGATGCCCCAGTTGAGGCGGCCGTTGATAACACTGTCGTGACTGGACACGTAAATACGGCCGATGGAGCGGTGGCGTTCACCCGGGCCCAGGTCATAGGTGCCGGGAATGAACAGCAATTCGTGGTAGGGCCCCACGTCGGAATCACTGTAATCCACGAACATCATCACGCTGTAGCGCCCGCGTGGCGAGCCCAGCGTTTCGGGCACACCGGACTGCGCGATACGCTGGGTATCCGGCAGGCGCAGCGGGATGGCATAGGCGCGTCCGGTCAGGGTCCAGGGCGGCGGTGCGGGGCGGTAATCCGTCATGGGCTCACATACCGATCTTGCGCAGTTGATACAGATTGCGAGAGATCGCCACGACTTCGCCACTGGCGTCTTTCAGCTCGCATTCCCATTCATAATCCGCCTTGCCGTTGGCATCGGCTTCGGCCTGGATGCGCTGGACCTCTTCTTCGCTGATACGCACTTCCACGGTAATGTCGGTTTTCGCCGGGCGCCGGAAGCGGATCTGCATGTCCTTGACGATCGGGTAGTAGTGGCGAGTGTCGAAGCTGGACAGGAAGATCACGCCGCCCGGGAGTTCGGCCAGCGTAAACAGCGCACCGGCGTACATGGTGCCCACGTGATTGACGTTGGGTTCGAACGGCATGCGCATCCGGCAGTAGCCACGTTCCAGTTCCTCCACCGTGGAGCCACAGCGGGTGGCGAACGGAAACGGCGTGGAGGCCGCCGTCTTGATGGTGTCGAGTTGTTCCTTGCTCAGGGACATGGCAGGCTCCAGACTGATTATGCTGTTCGGGTTTCGGGTGTGCACAGGATGCTAGCACCCGGCCACGGCACGCCACACTAACCGAAACTGACAGGTGCATGATGCAAACCATCAAACTGAGACTGGCATGCCTGCTGGCGCTGATGCTGGCGCTTGTGCTGGTGAGCCCGACGCAGGCCGCGGTAATCCTGTTGTATCACCATGTGAGCGAACAGACGCCCGCAGCCACCTCGGTGACACCGGACCAGTTTCGCGAGCATCTGGATCGCCTGGAACAGGAAGGTTTTGAGGTGGTGCGTCTCGACGAACTGGTGCAACGCGTGCGCGATGGCGCAGATCCACGCGAGCGGTTGGCCAGTATCACCTTCGATGATGCTTACGTCAGCATTATCGAGAACGGTATTCCGATGCTGGAGGAGCGCGGCTGGCCCGCTACGGTGTTCGTGGCCACGGAGCCGGTGGTGGAGCGCCGCCGCCCGATGATGAGCATCGACCAGGTCAAGGCGTTGCATGAGCGCGGTCACCTGGTGGTCAATCACAGCCACACGCATCTGCATATGGTGCGCCGCCGCGAGGGGGAATCAGCGCGTGCCTGGCGCCAGCGGCTGCGCGGTGATATCGAGCGCGCCCAGCAACTGCTGGAAGACTGGGTCGGCGAATCGCTGCCGAAATACTTTGCGTATCCGTATGGCGAGCATGATCCTGACGTCCGGGCGCTGCTGGCGGAGATGGGCTACAAGGGATTCTCCCAGCGCAGTGGTGCCGTGGACGACAAGGTGGACTGGCTGGATGTGCCGCGTATCCCGGTGAACCGTCAGTTTGCGGACTGGAACGGGCTGGGGGACAAGGTGCGGGCGCTGCCCATGCCTGCCCGGGGCGTGACGCCAGAGAGTGGTATCACAGAGGCCACGCGCCCCACCTTCACCCTGACCTTGCCAGCAGGTTGGCACCGGCGCGGGCTCAACTGCTTTGCCCGGGGGGCTCCGGCAGAGCTCGACTGGACCCGGGGCGATGAACACGATCAGGTGCGTGTACGTCCGGCCCGCGATCTGGCGCCCGGGCGCAGCCTGGTGAACTGCACTGCCAGTGCCGGAGAGGGGCGTTTCTACTGGTACTCGCACCTGTGGATGCGCCGCGACAGCAGCGGCTGGTACAGCGAATAGCCCGTTGATCAGATATCGCTGAACGCCTCCAGATTGTTGGCCCTGATCACGGCGCGGATATGGCTGATATAGGTGTCCCCGATTTCGGCGTAGCCGCTCAGGCCGGCGGCCAGCGTGCGACCTGAGGGTTTGGTGCCCTCGCGGCGCTGGCGCTCGCGCAGCCGCCGCAGTTCACGGTAAGCCGCGTGGGTATTCAGGTTGCGCATGTAGCTGGCCACAGCGTCTTCCACCGTGGCGAATTTCTGCACCTCGTAGCGGGCGCCCAGCGGGCGCCTGGCGGGCACCACGCCACAGCCGGGGCGGAAGCACCACTGACCGAACAGGTTGTTGGCTTCCTCGGCAAAGCGCGAGGTGCCCCAGGCGGACTCCAGCGCGCCCTGCGCCAGCGCCAGGTCGGCGGGTACGATATCCAGCCGCCGCAACAGGGTGTCCAGCCAGGCTTCCCCCATCTCATCCAGCGTGTCCGGAGCCGCCAGCCGGTACTCGTCGGCGCGTGCCTGCAGCCAGCGCAGTTCGGCGTCGGTCAGGGTGCCGCCAGTGATGCGTACGCGCAGCGCCTCGGCCTGCTCGCGCAGGGCCAGCAGCTCGCGATTCTGCGCCTGCACGATGGGCAACAGCATATTGATGAACACGGCCTTGCGCGCCTCGGTCTCGTCATCCGGGATCGGCCAGATCGGCGGTTCCTCGGGTTCCGGTTCGTAGCTCACCTGAATCTGGCAATGCAGGATCAGTGTCGGCGCAAGGGCGATCAGGCCCAGCGCCAGCAGGGCGGGCAGCGTCAGAAGAAAACGTTTCAATCAGGCGATCTCGTCAGGTGAATACTTCTTGTCTGGCATGTACCTGGGCCGACGGACGCCCCGGGGGCTCAGCCTGCCAGGGCGTCGGTCTTCGCCGCACAGATAAAGTCGTTGCGGTGTAGGCCACCGATCTTGTGGGTCCACCAGATCACCGTGACCTGACCCCACTCAGTGATGATCGCCGGGTGGTGGCCCTCGGCCTCGGCCAGATCGGCCACCTGCTGCGTAAAGGCCATGGCGGCGGCAAAATCATCGAATGCAAAGCGGCGTTCCAGCTTCTGGACCCCGTCCTCTTCGATCAGCTTCCAGCCGGACAGCTCCTGGCGCCAGTCGCGAATGTCGGCGTCAGTGGCCCGCGGCGCATCGGCGCGGCAGGCGTCACAGGTTTCCTTTGCCAGCGGCATGATAGCCCTCCTGTGGTTAACTCGATTCCAGTCCCCACAGTGTACCTGTTCAACTGGCGTTGCACAGGCGCACGGACTCCCGGTTGCCACCCGGGGCCATGCGCGCCAGCACACGCCGCAGCCGCTCAAGATCGGTCTCGCTGCGGGTGCGGCCGGGGATCTCCATGGCGTCCGCCAGCCGCAGCAGCACGGCCTTCATCTTTTCCGGCATCAGCACGGGCTGGCGGTGCTGCACCACGTAAATGAATTCGCCCCGCTTGAACAGCAGAAAGCCGTAGTAGTGGGTTCCGCTGACCGCGTTTTCGGAAGGCTCCCGGCTGGCGTCCACGTCGAGGCTGACAATGGCAAACAGCGCACGGGGGTCGGCGTCCTGCAGAAACTCGCGGTGGGCCGCCTCCACCGAGGTGACCATTGGTGCCGGGGCAATGCGATCGCGCAGGTAATTGTTCAGCACCAGGTTGAACAGGGTCAGGTCCGAGGCAAAGCGCGGCACCGTCAGCTCGGGGTTGCCCTCGGCCTGATGGTAATCCACCCGGAACATGCGACCACTGCCATCCCAGAAGGTGGTGGAACCGGCATGGGGGTTACAGGTTTCCTCCAGTGCCACCTGGCCGCGGAAAGTATTGACGGAAAGATCAATGGCGTAGGCCCCGGCCGGCGAATAGTAGGTATCGCCGTCGCGCTCGCCCTGAAGTGTCTGGCACCCGGTCAGCACCATGCACAGCAGGAGCCACAGGGGGGTGTGGGTTGTTTTCATTATTCTCACCCTGACTTGTCTTGTTAGCCGGGCAAGCATACCACGCCGGCGCCGGGCTGCCAGCGCCGGACCGCCCCGCCGGGCGGGCAGAGCGGTCGTGGGCCAGTGGGGGTCAGTCCCTGGCCAGGAGGTCCCTGGCGATGGCGATGATCTGCATCTCGTCGGTGCCGGCATAGATCTGCAGGATCTTGGCATCGCGCATCAGCTGCTCGACACGGGACTCGCGCATGTAGCCATAGCCGCCGTGGATCTGTACCGCCTCGGTGGCGACTTCCATCGCAGTTTGTGCGGCATACAGCTTCATGGCCGACGCTTCGGCCATGGTCATCTGCTTGCCCGCCGCCACCGTTTCGATGTAGCGGAACACCATGTTCTGCAGGTTGAGGCGCGCGACCTCCATCTTCGCCAGCTTCAGCTGGATCAGCTGGTTCTGGCCAATGGCACGGCCGAACTGCACCCGGTCTTTGGCGTATTGGGTGGACAGCTCCAGCGCGCGTTCCACCATGCCCAGGGCCATCGCGGCCACGCCCGCCCGCTCCTGCATGAAAGTGGCCTTGGCGCCGGAACGGCCGTAGCCGTCTTCCTTGCCGCCGAGCAGGCGATCAGCGCCCACTCGCACGTCGCTGAGGAACAGCTCGCCGGTGGGCGAGGAACCGATGCCCATTTTCTTGAACGGCTTCGACTGCTCCAGGCCCGGCATCCCGCTGTCCAGAATGAAGGACACAATCTTGCGATCCTGAGGGGCGACGCCCTCCTCATCCAGCTTGCAGATCAGGACGATGGTGTCCGCATAGGGCCCGTTGGTGATCCAGGTCTTGCTGCCGTTGATGATGTAGCCGCCTTCGCCGTCGCGCTTGGCCAGCGTCTTCATCTGGCCGAACGCATCCGAACCGGAGTTGGGCTCGGAAATGGCCCAGGCGCCGACCTTTTCCAGCGTCAGCAGCGGCAGGGCCCAGCGCTCCTTCTGCTCCGTGGTGCCCTTGCTCATGATGGCGCCACCCGTGAGTCCCATGGACACGCCCATGGCGGTGACCAGCCCCTGGGCATGGCGGCACAGCTCGATGATCGGAATCATGGTCATGGCGGCCTGTTCGCCTGCGGCGGCGGAGGGGCCGTCTTTCTTTTTCTTTTCTTCCTGCGGTTCACCGGCAGCGGCCGCTTTTTCGCGGGCGATCTGCTTGTCGAAATTCTGCTTCGCCATGACGTCCATGCCGAAGGTCTTGATCATCTTGCGCAGCAGGTCGTAGGGCGGCACACCGTTGTATTCGATATCGTCCAGCTGCGGCACGACTTCCTTCTGCACGAAATCACGGACCATGCCCTGAATCATGCGCTGCTGTTCGTTCCACTCGATCATGGGAGAGGCCTCGTCTGTCAGTAATCAAACAACCGTTTGATCAACAGCGTACCGCAGCCGCCCGTGAAGGCACATGACCGGAACGTACACTCAGACCGGGCAGGGCAGTATGGTCAACGGGTCGTCGCCCCGGACCTCCATGGCGAAGCCGGTATCCAGGCAGCGGGCGGCCATGTCGATATCTGCTGCGCGCAGATAGGCACTGCGACCGTCCATGAACTTGATGGCCGCGCGGGCCTGACGGGTGCGGGCCTCGGCAGTATCCGCATCGATACCCGAACCGCCGAGCAGGCCGCGCAGGTACTCGGCGCAGGCCACGTCTTCATCGCCGGTGGGGTGTGAGGCCACCAGCAGCACTTTCGGCGGGCGGCGCGCCAGGACGGCCCGGGCGGTGGCATGCGCGCTGACCAGCCCGGTCACGAACAGCCCGGCGCAGGGGCGCGCATGCAGGGTGGCCTTCATGCCGTTGGTGGTGCGCATGATCAGCGTGCGGCCTGCCAGGTCGGCGTTGTCCACCTCCCAGGGGGAATTGCCGAAGTCGAAGCCCTCGATCGGCAGGGCGTTGATCTCGCCCGCCAGCAAGGCCTGCGGATGCCGGGCCCGCAGGCTGAAGGCCTCCTCGGCCGTTTCCACCGGCAGGATGCGGTCGACGCCGCCGACAAAGGCGAAATGACTGGTGGTGAATGCCCGGATGACATCAATGATGACGGTAATGCCGTCGGGATTGGGTGGCGGGTAATGCCCCTGGTGAATCTCGATCTGCAACATGCACCTCGATGAATCGCGCCACCCGGCAGGCTCAGAACAGCAGCCCGACACCCCAGGTGGCATTGTTGAACACATCATCCTTGCCGCTGTAACGCTCCACCGAAATGGTGAAGGTGATCCGGTCGGCCAGCGTCATGCGTTGTGGCGGTGTACTCTGCTGGCTGAGGAAATCCACAATCGAGCGGAAATTGAAGTCCGAACGCAGGCGCAGCAGTTCACCCTGATTCCCATAGCCGCCCTGGAACTGGATGATGCGGCCGAAGCCGACCCCGGCGTAGACGTTGTTCACACGCTTCTCTGACACGCGCTCGTCTTCTTCGGTGGGCCCGCCGCTGCGGAACGGCGACTCGCCGAACTTCTTGGACGCCACGCCGGCATTGAGGGCCACGCTGCTGTAATTGGCATCAACAAAAAAGCCGGTGCCCACGCTGGCGCTGGGATCGACGCGGCCGATGGACAGCACGGTACCGCGAATCAGATGCACACCCTCGTAACGGTCGGCGGCTTGCAGGCCGGTGCTGATGCTGAACAAGGCCAGCGAAACGATGGCGGTTATTATTGTTTTCATTATGGTCGCACCCCTGTAAACCGGACCGGCTCCGTGCCAGCCCGCACAGACGGCATTATGCCTGCCCCGGCGGGCAGGAGGCGAGGGGCAGCGGTCAGTCCGGCGGCAGCGTCCGGGCCAGCGCCCACACCTCCACCCGGGCGGCGCCCTGATCACGCAGTACCTGGCTCGCCATGCGGGCGGTGCTGCCGGTGGTCACGACATCATCAATCAGCGCGATATGCCGCCCCCGAATGTCGTGAGTGACGCGCAGTGCCGCAGCCAGATTGCGGCGCCTCGCCGCCGCGCTGAGCCCCTGCTGGGAGGGCGTGGCGCGATGCCGGGCCAATACCGGCTGCATCGGGATATCCAGCGCGAGGGACGCGGTGCGCGCCAGTTGAGCCGCCGGGTTGAAGCCGCGCCACCACAGGCGGCGCCAGTGCAGCGGCACCGGCACCAGCAGGTCCGGTCGCTGGGCGCCATGCAGAGGTAGCTGCTGCCGCCACAGCCAGAGGAAGGCCCGTTCCAGTGCCGGGCGCCGTTGTTGCTTGTGGCCCAGGATCAGGCGGTCCAGCGGAAAGGCATACGCCAGGGGTGTCACCACGCGTTCGAACGGCGGTGGCCGGTGCAGGCAGCGGCCGCACAGGGGTGGCAGGGTGCCCGCAGGCGGCGGCGCGCCGGGCAGCGGCAGCCCGCAGCGGCACAGGGTCTGGCCCGGGCGCAGCAGGGCGGGCAGGTCCGCCGCGCAGCCCGGGCACAGGCCGCTGTCCGGCTGGGCGGGCAGGGTGCACAGCGGGCATTGCGGTGCCATCAGGTTAAAAATTGTCCACTCGTAAACTTTTGAGATGCTCATCTGGTTGACATGTCCAGGGCGGCTACCTAGTCTGCGATCAGACTAACCGCTCCGGAGCAGGCCCCATGACCGCCATTACCGCCAGTTCACCGACGACATCTGCCCACGCTGGCGTACGCCATGACTGGCGCCGTGATGAAGTTGAGGCCCTGTTTGCCTTGCCCTTCAATGATCTGCTGTTCAAGGCCGCCAGTGTGCACCGGGCGCATTTCGATCCCAATGCGGTGCAGGTGTCCACGCTGCTGTCGATCAAGACCGGCGCCTGCCCGGAAGACTGCAAGTACTGCTCCCAGTCCGGTCACTACAACACCGAGCTGGAGAAGGAAAAACTGCTGGAAGTGCAGAAGGTGATCGCCGAGGCCCAACAGGCAAAGGCAAAGGGCGCCTCACGCTTCTGCATGGGCGCTGCCTGGCGCAGCCCGCGCGGCAAGGACATGCCTTACGTGCTGGAGATGGTGCGGCAGGTGAAGGCGCTGGGCATGGAAACCTGCATGACCCTGGGCATGCTCGACAAGGAGCAGGCCGACGCACTGGCCGACGCCGGGCTGGACTACTACAACCACAACCTGGATACCTCGCCGGAGTATTACGGCAAGGTCATCACCACGCGAACCTATGACGACCGCCTGAACACGCTGGCGCACGTACGCGATGCCGGCATGAAAATCTGCTGTGGCGGTATTGTCGGCATGGGCGAGGGCCGCCAGGACCGCGTCGGGTTGTTGCAGCAACTGGCCAACCTGCCCCATCACCCTGAATCCGTACCGATCAACATGCTGGTGAAAATCGAAGGCACGCCGCTGGCCGAGGTCGATGATCTGGACCCGTTCGAGTTTGTGCGCACCATCGCGGTGGCGCGCATCCTGATGCCGGAATCCTTCGTGCGCCTGTCCGCAGGTCGCCAGGAAATGAACGACCAGACCCAGGCGCTGTGCTTCATGGCCGGGGCCAACTCGATTTTCTACGGCGAGCGCCTGTTAACCACCGACAACCCCGAGGCGGATCACGACCGCCAGTTGTTCAAGCGTCTGGGCATTCATCCGCTGGCGCTGGACGGCGACTATTCGGACGAAGCGGCCGAGGCTGCGCTGCAACAGCAGATTGCCGAGCAGGCCGCCGAGGAACAGGGCCAGTTTTACAACGCCATGAACAAGAGCGCGCCCAAGCCTGTGCTTAACAAGCGCAGTGCCTGATGCAGCGCCCGGCTGAATGCCATGCCGTTTGATCTGGCGCCCGCCCTGGCCGAACGGCGGGCGCAACACCGCTACCGGCAACGTCTGACCCAGGAAGCGGCCGTGGGCCGTCAGGCGCGGCTGGGCGATGGCACCCTGCTGAACTTTTGCAGTAACGATTACCTCGGCCTGGCCTCAGCGCCGCAAGTGATCAAGGCCCTGCAGGCCGCAGCGTCGGAGTATGGCGTTGGCAGTGGCGCCTCACATCTGGTCTGCGGCCACAGCCGCCACCACCAGGCTTTGGAAGAAGCGCTGGCAGCGGCCACCGGCCAGCCCCGGGCGCTGCTGTTTTCCACCGGCTACATGGCCAACCTGGGTGTGATCAGCGCCCTGATGGGGGCGCACGACGCGGTGCTGGAAGATCGCCTGAATCACGCCTCCCTGATCGACGCCGGGCTCGCCAGTGGCGCCCGCTTCCGCCGTTACCGGCACAACGACCCGGCCAGCCTGACCGCGCAACTGGAAAAAAGCAGCGCCGCCCGGCGCCGTCTGGTGGTGACCGACGGCATCTTCAGCATGGACGGCGATGCGGCGCCCCTGGCCGCACTGTGCGATGCCGCCGAGGCACACGATGCCTGGGTCATGGTGGACGATGCCCACGGGTTCGGTGTGCTCGGGCCGGGCGGTGCGGGCACCCCGGCGGCGCAAGGCGTGGCCGAACGCATCCCGGTGTACATGGGCACCCTGGGCAAGGCGCTCGGGACTTTCGGAGCCTTTGTGGCGGGCAGCGACGAACTGATCGAGACGTTGATCCAGTTTGCGCGGCCCTATATCTACACCACAGCGCTGCCACCGGCGGTGGCGGCTGCCACGGGCGTCAGCCTGACGCTGATGCAGCAGGACAGCTGGCGCCGCGACAAGCTGGCCACACACATCGACCAGTTTCGTCACGGCGCGGCGGCCCTGGGGTATACACTGATGGACTCGGCCACCGCGATTCAGCCGCTGGTGGTGGGCAGTGATGCGGCCGCCCTGGCGCTGAGCGAGCGGCTGCGTCAGCACGGCTGCCTGATTTCTGCCATTCGCCCGCCCACGGTGCCGGAGGGCACTGCGCGACTGCGCATTACCCTGTCGGCGGCCCATGAGCATGACGATGTCGCGCGGTTGCTGGCGGCGCTGGCCGACGCGCGCGATCTGATACCGGAGGCCTCCCCATGAGTGCCCTGAAGCCGTTCCACAATATTTATCGCAGCACCGCAGCGGACCCTGAACAGGCGCCTGACCTGGTGCTGCTGCATGGTTGGGGCCTGCATTCCATTGTCTGGGACGACATCATGCCCGGACTGCTGACGCATTTCCGCGTCACCGTGATCGACCTGCCGGGCATGGGGCAAAGCCCGCTGCCCAACGATGAGTACACGCTCGATTTTCTGGTCAGCCAGATGCTCAGCGTGATGCCGGAGAAAGCGCATGTCATGGGCTGGTCTCTTGGCGGCCTGGTGGGCATTGCTCTGGCCAATGCGCATCCCGAGCGCGTGCTGTCGCTGGTCACCGTCGGCACCACGCCGCGCTTCACGGCCAGCGACGATTGGCCTGCCGCCATGCCGGCGGAGATCCTGGGCAAGTTTGCCGAGGTCTTCGAAGAAGATCAGGAAGGCACCCTGATCCGTTTTCTCGCACTCAACTGTAAAGGCAGTGCCACGCTGCGCGAGGATGTACGGCGCCTGAAGGACATCCTGTATTTTTGTGGCCTGCCCGCCGGGCGCGCCCTGCGGGGCGGGCTGTCGATCCTGCGTGAGTCAGATTTGCGGGCCGAACTGGCCGCCATCCGGCAACCGCTGCTGATGCTGTTTGGCGAAAACGACAATCTGGTGCCCGCCGCTGTGATTCCCGATATTCAGGCCCTGCACCCGCAGATGGACTGGGCCCTGCTGGCCGATATGGCCCATGTGCCCTTCATCTCGGCGCCGGATCTGTACCTGCAGGCCGTGCTGGATTTCTATCGCGAGCAGAACATCGTGGCCTGGGAGGACGAGGTCTGACATGGGCAGTCTGAACCGGCCTGCGTCGCCGCCGCCTTTGTCGCCCCCTGTGGCGCCGGGCAGTGATCCGGTAGCGCGCCATTTTGGCGGCGCGGCACGCACCTACGACGAGCATGCCACCTTGCAGCTCAGTGTCGCCCGGGCCTTGCTGGCGTTGTTGCCGGAGGGGCTGTCAGCGCGCCATGCCCTGGACCTGGGCGCGGGCACAGCCCCCATGGCGCGACGCCTGCAAGCCCGCTTTCCCGACGCCCGCTGGCTGGGTCTGGACCTGGCCCTGCCCATGCTGGCAGAGGCTGCCGAGCGCGGGCGGCTGAATGATCACTACCGTGGCCTGTGCGCCGACGCCACGCGTCTGCCACTGGCGGACCAGTGTCTGGATCTGATCTTTTCGTCCTTCGCGCTGCAATGGTGCCGCGATCTGGCGCCGCTGGCGGCGGAACTCAGCCGTGTCAGCCGCCCGGGCGCCTGGTTTGCGCTGTGTGTCCCGTTGCCCGGCACCCTGCAGGAGTTGCGTGACAGTTGGGCGCAGGCCGACCAGAGCCCGCATGTGAATGCTTTCCACGATCTGGCCAGCTGGCAGACGGCGTTCGCCGCGCAGGGCTGGCAGCTCGAAGCGCAGCATCACTGGCAGGTGCGCCAGCACTACCCGGATGTGCGTGCCATCGGCACCATGCTGCGTGCCACCGGCGCGCACCATGTATTTCGCGAACAACCGGCTGGCCTCACCGGCCGCGCACGACTGCGCGCGATGATGCAGGCCTATGAACAGCAACGCACAGCGCAGGGCCTGCCCCTGACCTGGCAAATCGGCCAACTGCTGCTGCGGCGTGGCGCTTGAACGGAGAGCCTGATGTGGAGAGCCCAGTGACGGACCGACGTGTACCCCGAGGTCGTTTTTTTATTACCGGCACCGACACCGAAGTCGGCAAGACCTGGGTGGCCTGCCGCCTGCTGGAACAGGCCAGCGCAGCCGGGTTACGCACGCTGGGCCTGAAGCCGGTGGCCGCCGGGGCGGACCCTGCGCCGTCACCCTGCGGGACCCATGACGGACCGACCAACGAGGATGCCCGGGCCCTGATGGCCGCCTCCAGCATCAAGCTGCCTTACGACCAAGTGAACCCGGTGCTGCTGCAGGCCCCCATGGCACCGCACCTGGCGGCGCAGCAGGAAGGCCGCAGAATGAACGTGGCGCGGCTGGCGGGCTATGTGCGCGGCGCCCTGCTCAGCGAGGCGGCGCGGGACCCGGACCTGCTCCTGGTGGAAGGCGCGGGCGGCTGGAAAGTGCCGGTGAATGACCGCGAGAGCCTGGCCGATCTGGCCGTTGAACTCGACCTGCCCGTGATTCTGGTGGTCGGCATGCGGTTGGGCTGCCTCAACCACGCCCTGCTCACCGCCGACGCCATCCGCGCCAGCGGCCTGCGCCTGGCCGCCTGGGTGGCCAACGTGTTGCCGGGGCAAACCATGGCTGCCCTCGATGACAATATCGCCACGCTGGAGCAATGGCTGCCCGCACCGCGTATTCTCAAATAGTGCCGATGTCATAATACCGATCGGTAATATTGTGCCCCCGCGCACGCCAGGTTGTCGAAATTTTACCTATCGGTAATAAAATTTGCCGACTGGTAGTACATGCGCTATATATTACCGATCGGTAATAGTGGGTGGCGTATGGTTCAGAATGATATAGCGCAAACGCTGACAGACTCCCGGGCATTCGGCCGGGCGGTGCGCGCTGCCCGCAAGGGGCTGAGGCTGACCCAGCAGGATCTGGCTGATACGGCGGGCGTGGGCGCTCGCTTCATCTCTGAGCTCGAGCGCGGCAAGGAGACGGTGCAACTGGGGCTGGCACTGCACGTGGCAAGGTTGGTCGGGCTGGAGATCACGGTGACCTGGCCAACGAGCGATGTGCTGGATGGAGTCTTGCCGTGAGTCCGGTTGAGCGCAGGCTGGGGGTCTGGTTCGAAGCGCGCCGTGTGGGCGATCTGATACTGGATGCCTCCCGTCGCATGGCGTTCTGCTACGACAGCGCCTGGCTTGAGGATGGTTTCGAAATTTCTCACAGCCTCCCGTTGAACGAGACCGGGGATTTTCTGCCGCCGGATATGCGCGGTCATTTCTTTTTTTCCAATCTGCTCCCTGAGGGGGATGCGCGCCATCGACTGGTCCGGGCGCTGGGCATTGCAGATGATGATTTTGCGCTGCTGACCGCTCTGGGAGGCGATTGCGCGGGCGCGCTGCAATTGCTGCCGGAGGGCGTTGAGCCGGAACCGGGCGGCGATGCCTCTGAGCCCCTGGATGAGGCGGATATCATCAACGCCATTGAGTCCGGCAGTGCCGTTTTCCCTCGGGGGGGCCGTCAGGCTCCGCGCCTGTCCCTGGCTGGCGCGCAGGACAAGGTCGCGGTCAGGATGCACGACGGAGAGGATGCCCGACTGGCATTGCCCGTCGGGCAGGGCGCGTCCACGCATATCCTCAAACTGCCGGTGCGGGACCTGCGGCATGTGCCATTGTACGAATCCTATACCACCTTCATGGCGGTCCAGCTTGGACTGGATGTGGCGCCAGTGACCCCGTTCCCTATCGGTAAACATATCTGCTCAATCAGCGAGCGCTATGACCGCTATCGCGATGAGGCAGGCCGGGTCCAGCGGCTGCACCAGGAGGATTTCTGTCAGGCGCTGGGTCGAAGCAGTGCCCGGAAATACGCTGATGAAGGGGCGACCCTGGCGGACATGGCGGCGGTGATCAGGGCCGCTTGCGAAGTGCCCGCGCTGGATTTGCGCAACCTGGTCCGATGGCAGATCGGCAATGTCCTGCTGGGTAATGCGGATGCACACCTGAAGAATCTGTCCTTGCTGCGGCCTCGTCATGGGCGGCGTTATCGACTGGCGCCGTGCTACGACCTGATCTGCACCCAGGCGATCCGGGGCATCAGCCATCGGCTGGCGCTGCCGGTCGGTCAACTTGCCGACCCCGGGCTATTGCGGCGCACCCATTGGGAGGTGATGGCCGCAGAGTTGGGTGTTGGCAAGCGGCTTGTCGTCAATACCGCGCTTGAGATGGCAGAACAGCTGCATGCGGGTTTGTCGGCCTGGCATGCGGCGTTTACGGAGCGCTTTGGTGAGCACGCCGTGCTTCAGCGTGTACAACAGAAAATGACTGCGCAGGCAAAGCGCGCGTTGAGGGACTGGTGATGCCATGTTCATTCTGAGACGTGAAGGGGACTTCCGGATTCGCTTCACGCGGATCCTCAAGGAGCCGGGGCCGCATCAGGTGGAGATGTACCTGTTTGTGCCGCACGATCTGGACCTGACGGAACAGGCCTTGCCCGAGCAGCAGTTTTTTCATGCCAGCCTCAGCCATCGTTTTCGTCTGGTGGGTCAGCCGGCCCGTGACCGGGCAACGGCAAAAGATCCTTCGGCGTCGTTGTTGTCGCCCTATTATGAAGTGACGTTCGGCACCTGGTTCGCCAGCTACAAGGCGTCCATGGACCGCTTGCGTGTGCGGCTGGATGACGATGAAGAACTGGCCAGCGTGCTGGAGCGCGCGATGCGGCAAACGGAACGGTTTGCCCAGCGGTTGCGCACCTCGCACCTGGACGATGAAAAGAAGGATCGTTATTTCCGCCATCTGGACGTTTACTTTTCCTGGTACGCGGAGCAGTGGTTCCTGCGTGCCATGACATTGCCAGGGTGGGAAGCCCTGGAGGCCGGGACGCGTCAGCCGGTGCTTGATTTTCTGGCGGAGGAGCGCACCCGTCGATCAGCCAACAAATACGAGCCGGAGTATGAAGGCGACCCGGTGAAGGTGTGGAACCGCATGCGCCTTTACAGCAAGCTGATCGAGTACCCGGTGCTGCTACGGCCGCGCGTGACGGAGCTGGGCACCGGCACACAGAAGCTGGTGAAAGCAGCGACCACCATGCTGGTGATGAGCCTGTTTACCCTGCTGATCTTCCGCACGCGCGAATCCGCCCACGAACTGACGCTGGCCTTGCTGTTGATGATCGCGTTCATCTATGCCCTGCGTGACATTCTGCGTGAGGACCTGATCAAGGCGGTGACGCGGCGGCTGCGCCGTGGCCGCCCCAAGTGGCGCATCAGTCTGCTGCGGCCCTATACCAGTAAATCCATGGGGCGCCAGCGTGTCTGGCTGGATTACAAGAAGCTGTCGGAGCTGCCTGAACTGGTGCGGGAAAACCGTGGCAAGTGGTACATCAGCGAAGAGCGCCAGGTGGTCTGCTATCGCGTGGAAACCACGCTGGATGAAGAGGCCATGGTGGATGATCAGGTGCAGGAAAGTCTGGGCCTGGATTGCCATGCCCTGAGCGAGATGATCAACGATGCCCGGGATCATCTGTTGGTCAGCGAGACGTTTCCGCCCACCCCGGAGAACATCCAGCAGCACACCATCGAAAAACACCATTTCCTCAACCTGCTGCTGGTGCGGCGCGACCAGACTGGCGATCAGCTGGCCGCGCAGCGCTGGCGACTTACGCTGTCCGGGCGCGGTGTGGTGGCCTGTGACGCCAAGAAGATGATTGGCAAACGCTGATCCGGCGATCGCCTCAAAGGCCTCCGGTAGACCACAGCCACAGCGCGATCAGCGCAAAGTGACCGGGGTACCAGCTGAGCCACAACCTGCGTGGCATCACCCAGGTGACCGGCGGCACCCGGCGCGCCGCGCCGGCGGCCAGTAACAGCACCACCACACAGGTGGCCAGCGTAAACCCCTTGGCGGCGTCCGAGACGTTCAATTGCCCGGCCGCGAACAGCACGGGCAAGGCGCTCAGCAGTGCCAGCGCGCGGCTGGTGGTGTCTCCGGCGGCGCTATGCAACTGATGCAAGGCGAGCATCATCAAGGGAATCAGCATCAGGCCATACAGGCCGTACTCGACCCATTGGCCCGCCAGGAACATGACCAGCGTGGAGCCCGCCACGGCCAGCAGCAACGTCGAGGATGCCAGCTGGCCCTCCCGGTAGCGGGCCAGCAGGCTGCGCAGCCAGGCGCCCCACATCAGTCCCAACGACAAAGTGAAGCAGACGTTCAGCAGCAGGGTGTCGGAAGCGCGCGGCATCAACATGAACGGGAGCTGTGCCGCCAGACCGATGATCAGGATACGGCGTGCGTAGCGCATGGGATCGCGGGTATTGAACAGGCCATGCCAGGCCACCATGGCGGCAAACAACGGAAAAGCGATACGGCCCAGCGTCACCTGCGTCCATTCCAGTGCGTGGTCGGCAGGCAGCACATGCCGGCTCAGATGGTCGATGGTCATGGTCAGCAGAGCCAGCCACTGCCCCCAGCCGGTCCAGTGCGAGATGGGGCGCTCCTGTTGGATGGCCTGTTCCCGGTGCATGCGTCATCTCCCTGCCTGGTTCACAGCAGTGATGGACCGGACCCTGCCTGCGGGGTTCCTGTGTTTGCGGGTCCTTTGGGCCGGTGTAGCGCCGCCCCTCCCGGCTGGCCCGGCGGCGGCAAGGCTCATGGAGAACGTAAAAATGCGGAAAAGACCGCAGGGCCGCTTCTTGATCTGGCGCAATGCCTGGCCGCACCGGCTGCGCGAGGATGACAGTAACGTGGCGCAATGGAGGTGACGGACATGAAACGCTTACAGGACAAGGTGACGATCATCACCGGAGGCTCCGGGGGTATCGGCAAGGAGACGGCGAGGCTGTTTCTGGATGAGGGCGCGCTGGTGGTGCTGGTGGATATAGACCAGAGCGCACTGGATCAGGCGGCGGCAGAACTGGGCGGGGGGGACACCCTGCTGACGGTGGCTGCCGATGTGAGCCGTGAAGAGGACGTGCGGCATTATGTGCAGAGCACGCTGGATCATTTTGGCAAGCCGGACGTGTTCTTCAACAATGCCGGGATTGAAGGTCGCGTGGCGCCGCTGATCGAGCAGTCGATAGCGGATTTTGACCGTGTGATGGCCGTCAATGTGCGCGGCGTATTTCTGGGCATGAAGTACGTGCTCGCCGAGATGATGAAGGCGCGCTCCGGCAGCATCATCAATATGTCGTCAGTGGCGGGGCTGTCCGGTAGCCCGGGGGTAGCACCTTACGTGACCTCCAAGCATGCGGTGGTGGGCATGACGAAGTCTGCCGCGCTGGAAGCAGCCGTGGCACAGGTGCGGGTCAATTCCGTGCACCCGTCGCCGATCAATACGCGCATGATGCGTTCGCTGGAGGAAGGCTTCGATCCGGGGCATGCCGAGCAGGCGAAAGCGATGCTGGAGCAGAAAATTCCGCTGGGCCACTATGGCGAATCGTTGGATGTCGCCAGCATGGTGCTGTTTCTGGCGTCGGACGAAAGCCGGTTCATCACCGGCGCCCAGTTCCGCATCGATGGCGGAATGGGCGCGGCGATGTAACCCGGGATCAGCGCTGTACGGTGCCGTCGACGTTGATCTCGACACGACGGTTCTGGGCGCGGCCCTGGGTCGTGTTGTTGTCGGCGATGGGTTTTGACTGGCCATGGCCAACGGTGGTGATCAGTTCAGCGTCCACGCCTTTTTCAACCATGTAATCCTTCACGGCCTGGGCACGCTGTTCGGACAGTCGCTGGTTCAGGGCTTCACCACCGGTGTTGTCGGTGTGGCCCTCCACGGTGACCGCCGTTACGTTGGTGCCGGGCGCCTTGAGCTGCTCGACCAGCACATCCAGCTCGCGCTTGCCGTCGTCATTCAGTGTGGCGCTGCCGATGGCAAAGGTGGTGCCGGACGCCAGCGTGACCTGATGCAGACGGGGTGCCGGTGCGGCCGGGCGCGGCGGCGGTGGTGGCTCGGCGCGGGGCGTTTCCGCCCGGACCAGATCAGGGTCGCATTCGACAATCGCCTGGCTCTCGCTCCAGCTGCCGGTGCGGACACAATTGCCATAGCCGTCGCGCACCAGTTCGCCATTACTGTCGACCCAGTAGGCGGTCTGGGCCTGCGCAGCGCCAGCGGCGGCGGCCAATACGATGATAGGAAGCATCCGTTTCATACCAGAACTCCGTCTGCAAAAGTGATGGGGCACAAGCACGAACGTGCATCATCGATGCCGCGTGAAGGGCTCCCGGGTCCCGACGGCGGGTTGCCGCCCTTTGCCTGCAAGGCTCCTTCATGATGCCGCCATCAATCAGCGCAGAGTGTAAAAAACGGCTATATTTTCGGTGGGTTTTGTAAGTGACGGAAACGTGTCAGAAAATACCGGCTTCCAGGCCTGCGGCCATGTAAAGGCCCAGCTCTTCACAGGTATCGGTGAAATGATCCTGCCAGTCCCCGCGGCAGATCACCATGTCCTGAACCAGCTTCCAGCGCAGACCGGTGAGAATGCTTTCCAGCGCGCGCTGTGTGCCGGTGCCATCATGGCCGGCGCGAATATACACGGCGCAGGGCAGCCCCTGCTTTTCTTCCAGCACGGGATAGTAGCTGCGATCGAAGAAGTCTTTCAGTGCCCCGCTCATGTAGCCGAGATTTTCGGTGGTGCCCAGAATGATGCCGTCACAGCGACGAATGTCGTCGGGCCCCGCGTCCAGTGGGGCGATCCATCGGGTTTCGACACCGCTGATGTCTTCATGGCGGGCACCGCGCAGCACCGCCTCCACCAGCTTGCGGGTGTTGGGGGAAGGGGCATGGGCGACCACCAGCAGTTGTTTGGATGACATGCGCTGTGCTCCCGCGGTGCATGACGTGTAATCAGCTTCACAGTGTAAATTGATTGGCCTGTCATCTCGACCGCTGCGGCGTGGGGCGTCATGCTTGTCGCACCACCTGAACAAGAGCATGGATGATGACGACCGCCCAGATTGGCATGTTGGCCCTGTTGCTGGCGATTCTGGTGTTGTTTGCCTGGGGCCGCTGGCGTTACGACGTGGTGGCGCTGATCGGCATGCTGGCAGTGGTCATGGCGGGCTGGGTGAATGCGGACGATGCCCTGGCCGGTTTTGGCCATCCGGCGGTCATTACCGTGGCGGCGGTGCTCACGATTTCACGCGCCCTCAGTAATGCCGGCACCGTGGATCTGCTGACCGCCCGGGTGATGCCACTGACCGGGCCGCGCTATGCGCACATCGGCTCGCTGTGCCTGGTGGTCGGCTTCGCGTCCGCCTTCATGAACAACGTGGGCGCGCTGGCGCTCATGTTACCCGTGGCACTCGCGTCGGCACGCAAACGCGAGCGCTCTCCCGGACTGCTGCTGATGCCGTTGGCGTTTGGCTCGATCCTGGGCGGCCTGGCCACGCTGATCGGCACGCCTCCGAATATCATCATTGCGACCTATCGCGCGGACGTCACCGGCCAGGCCTTCACCATGTTCGATTTCACGCCGGTGGGCGGTCTGGTGGCGGTGGTCGGTATCGCTTTTCTGACGCTGGTGGGCTGGCGTTTTCTGCCACGCGGGGTCGGCGCCAGTGACAGCAGCCATGTGGAAATCGACAGCTACATCTGCGAGCTGCGTGTGGTGGCCGAGAGCCCGCTGATCGGGGAGCGTGTCGGCAAACTGCCCGAGGTGTTTTCTGATGACGCCATGGCCGTGGGGCTGGTGCGCGGCAAGAACCGCTACCTGCATCCGCACCCCTGGCGCGTGCTCGAAGAGGGCGACCTGCTGATCGTGCGAACGGACCCTGAAGCCCTGCGACCGCTGCTGGACAAGTCCGGGCTGGAACTGGTGGCGAGCAAGCTCAGCGGCCTGGAAAACATCAAGGCCGAAGACCTCCGTCTGGTGGAAGCGACGGTGCCGCCGCGCTCGGTGCTGGAGGGCCGGGACAGCGGCTATCTGCGCCGCCGCACCGGGCAGACGGTGAGCCTGGTGGCCATGGCGCGGGAAGGCGCTTCCATTCGCACACGGCTACGTGATCAGACCTTCCGCGCCGGTGACGTGTTGCTGTTGCAGGGCGAGCCCGACAGCATTGACGACAGTGTCAGTGATCTGGGGCTGCTGCCGCTGGCTGAGCGGGACATCAAGGTCAACCGCCCGATGCGCGCGATCACCGGGCTGGTGGTGTTTGCCGGTGCGCTGGCGCTGGGCGCCACGGTGCTGCCGCTGGCGGTCGCCCTGTTGACGGCGGTCGTGGTGTACGTGCTGATCGGCCTGTTGCCGGTGCGGGAAATGTACCGCGATATCGACTGGCCGGTGCTGGTGCTGCTGGGCGGCATGATGTCGGTGGGGCAGGCACTGCAAACCACAGGGACCACCGATCTTGTGGCAGGCAGTATTGTGCAGGTGACTGGCGCGCTGTCCCCGATCTGGATTCTGACGCTGGTGCTGGTGGTCACCATGTTCCTGTCGGATCTGGTCAATAATGCCGCTACGGCGCTGATCATGGCGCCCATCGCCTTCGGTGTGTCGCAGCAGCTGGGCGTCAACCCGGATGCCTTCCTGATGGCGGTGGCCATCGGCGCTTCCTGCGCGTTTCTGACGCCCATTGGCCATCAGTCGAATACACTGGTGATGGGGCCGGGGGGGTACCGGTTCGGCGACTACTGGCGCATGGGGCTGCCGCTGGAAATCGTGGTGATTGCCGTCGCGGTGCCAGCGATTGCCTATTTCTGGCCGCTCTGAGTGTTGCTCTCCAGCGCGTCCAGAATCGGGCAGTCAGGACGCTCGTCACCGTGGCATTGGCGGGCCAGGGTGCTGAGCGTATCCACCATGGCCTGCAAATCAGCAATGCGCTGCGTCAGATCGCGAACATGTGACTGCGCCAGGGCCTTGACGTCTGCGCTGCTGCGTTGATCGTTGCGCCACAGGTCGGTGAGGGTGCGCAACTGTTCCATGGAAAACCCCAGTGCGCGACCGCGTGCGATAAAACGCAGCATATGCACATCCTGTTCGCGGTAATGACGATAACCGCTTTCCGTACGCGGTGGTGCGTCGATCAACCCTGCTTTTTCATAGTAACGAATCATGCGTGCGCTGACGCCGGAGGCGTGGGCCGCTTCACCGATATTCATGCTGTGGTCTCCTGCAGTAACCGCGCGGGCAGTCGATAGCGCCGCAAGCGCAAGGCATTACCCAGTACGAAGATGCTGGACAACGCCATGGCGCCCGCGGCGAACACCGGCGACAGCAGAATGCCGAAAGCCGGATACAGCAGCCCGGCCGCCACCGGAATCAGGGCCGTGTTGTAGGCAAACGCCCAGAACAGGTTCTGCCGGATATTGCGCAGCGTGGCACGCGACAGGGCGATGGCGCGCGGCACGCCCATGACGTGTGCCGACATCAGCACGGTATCGGCGCTCTCGATGGCGATATCGGTGCCGGTGCCCAGCGCGATACCGACGTCGGCGGCGGCCAGGGCGGGTGCATCATTGATGCCGTCACCGACAAAGGTGACGCGCTGGCCGTGGCGTCGCAGCCTTTCCAGTGCCTCGACCTTGCCGTCCGGCAGTACCTCGGCGATCACCTCATCAATGCCGGCCTGTGCGGCGATGGCTTCTGCCGTAGCGCGCCGGTCGCCGGTGATCATGACGGTTTTCACGCCCATGCGGTGCAGCAACTGAATGGCCTCGGCGGCGTCCGGCTTCAGGGCATCGGCCACGGCGCAGACGGCGACGGCCTGCTGGTCTACCGCCACGAACAAGGGCGAGCGCGCCTGCGCCGACAACGCCGTCGCGTCCGCCTCCAGAGCGGACAGATCAATGCCCTGCTGCGTCAGCCAGGTGCCGTTGCCGATCACGATCTGCTGCCCGTCTACCGCCGCGCTGACCCCGCCACCGGGTGTGGCGTCGAAGTCCCGCGTTGCGGGCAGCTCCAGCCCTGCCTCGTTGGCGGCCTGCACCAGCGCCTGGGCGAGAGGATGCTCCGAGTGCCGCTCGGCGGCGGCGACCTGCGCCAGCAGGGTGTCCCGATTCTGGCCCTCGACCACGATAAAATCCGTCATGTGCGGCGCACCGTCCGTCAGGGTTCCGGTCTTGTCGAAGGCCACCACGTCGGTGTCGCGCAGTGCCTGCAAGGCCTGGCCGTGGCGGAACAGGATGCCGAGCTCGGCGGCGCGTCCGGTGCCGACCATGATGGAGGTGGGTGTGGCCAGCCCCATGGCGCAGGGACAGGCAATGATCAGCACCGCCACCGCATTGACCAGCGCGAAGGTCAGCGCCGGGGCCGGGCCGGCGAACAACCAGACCACGAAGGTCAGGGTGGCGGCGACCATCACCGCGGGTACGAACCACAGGGTGACCTTGTCCACCAGAGCCTGAATCGGCAGCTTGCTGCCCTGCGCCGCTTCCACTATGCGCACGATACCGGCGAGCACGGTATCGGCGCCGACCTTTTCAGCTCGGAAGACCAGACTGCCGCGCTCGTTCACGGTACCGCCGATCACCGCGTCGCCGTGGGTCCGTTGTACGGCGACGGGCTCGCCCGTGATCATGGATTCGTCCACGAATGAGCGGCCTTCCACCACGACGCCGTCCACCGCGATGCGCTCACCCGGACGCACGATGACCAGGTCGCCGGTTTGCACCTCGGCCAGCGGAATATCCTGGTCCCGGTCGTCACGCCGCACCCGCACGGTGTCCGGTTGCAGTTGCATCAGGTGACGGATGGCCGCGCTGGTGCGACCCCGGGCGCGGGCCTCCAGATAACGCCCGAGCAGAATCAGCGTGACGATCACAGCGGCGGCTTCGAAGTAGATATGCGCGGTGTCTTCGGGTAACCAGTGTGGCGCAAAGGTGGCCACCATCGAGTAGCCCCAGGCGGCCGAGGTACCCAGCGCCACGAGCGAATTCATGTCCGGTGCGGCCCGCAACAGAGCAGGCACCCCCAGACGGAAGAAGCGCAGCCCGGGGCCGAACAGCACCAGCGTGGTCAACAGGGCCTGGAGCAACTGGCTGTTGCGCAGCCCGATGTAATGCATGACCCAGTGATGCATGGGCGGAAACAGGTGGCTGCCCATTTCCAGGATGAACACCGGCAGGGTGAGCAGGGCCGCAAACCAGAGGGAGCGGCGCAGCGCGGTAGCGTCTTCATCCCGGGCCTGTTGCGCCCGGGATAGGCCCGGGCCGGTGTCCTCCACCGGCGCCGCCGCATAGCCGGCCTCGGCCACGGCGGCTTGCAGGCTGGCGAGGTCCGTGTCGGCGGCCAGCGTCACCCGGGCGCGCCCGGTGGCCAGATTGACGGCGCTGTCACGGACGCCCGGCACACCGGACAGCGCCCGCTCCACACGACCTACGCAGCCGCCACAGGTCATGCCGCTGATATCGAGATCCACGGTGTGATCCGTCATGATGTGCACTCCGCTTGATTCAGGTCAGCATAACGCTGAACCCTGACATCATGACAAGGTCAAGCCGGTGCCAGCACCAGAAAGTGCTGCTATGCTGGCGGCATGTGGAAATGCCTGGCTGTGACGTTGCTGTGCCTGCTGACCCTGCCGTTGACGGCGTTGGGGGATGGCGGCTGTCCGCAGCATGGTGCGGCCATGACCGACCCGGAAATCACGCAGGAAGCACATCGTGGTGGCCATCACCCGGACGCCCCGCTGTCGGCGGCTGACCTGCCGCATCAGCATGGCAGTGATTGCGACCTGCTCTGCCTGAGCCTGTGCAGCACGGCCAGTGCACTGATCACCCCCGCCTGGCAATGGCTGCCTGCCACACCGGCGCATTTCAGCCTCGCCGCCGGGCAACCGGCCAGCCCTGCGCACACCCTGCCATTACTGAGACCTCCCGCACACGTCACCGCCTGACCTGGCATCTGTTCGTTTATTGACGTGATTCATCAGGGAGAAGCATTGTGTTGACCCTTACCCCCCTTTGGCGGCTGGTGTGCCTGCTGCCGTTGTTGGCGGCCTGCGCAAGCGCACCGCCGGATGATGCGCCTGCGCGCATCAATGAAACCTTGCAGGCGTCCGGGCTGAATACCGACGCCGCAGCGCATGACAGCCTGCAGGGCGAGATCGAACTGGATCAGGCGCTGTGGCGGGCGCTGACGCACCACCCCCGGGCGCGACGGGAATATCAGCGCCTGGATATCACCCACGCCGAGATCGTTGCGGCCAGTGAGTGGCAGAACCCCACCTTGTCGTTCTCCTGGTTGCGTGCCGAAGGCGGCGGTCATGAAAGCGGATTCGGCCTGGCACAAAATCTGTCTGCGTTGCTGATGCGCCCGGCACAGCGGCGCATGGCCAGCGCGCGCTACGAAAGTGAACAACAGCGCGCGGTGGCGGCGCTGCACCAGCTGGTCGCTGATACCGAGAGCGCCTGGTTTGCGCTGGTGGCGGCAGAACAGTCGCTGGCAGTACAGACTCTGGTGACCCGCGCGGCCACGCTGTCGGCGGAACTGGGCCAGCGCTTTCGCGAAGCGGGCAATATCAGCGGCCTGACCCTGGCACAGTTGCAGAGCGAGGCAGCGCATGCGCGCCTGGCATTGCTCGCCGCTGAACGCGAACGCGCCCAGCGACGCGCGGAGCTGGCGGCCCTGCTGGACGCGCCGGGCGACGACTGGTCTGTGCCGACGGCACTGCCCCTGCCGCCGCGCGAACTGCCCCCGGCGGAGGTGTTGATGTCGCGAGCCCTGGAAACCAGGCCGGATCTGCGGGCGCTGGACAATGACGAGGCCTGGCTGACGGAGAATGTCGAGCTGGTCAATCGTTACCGCTGGCTGGGAGAAGTCAGTGTGGGGGTGCGCCATGAACGGGAAACCGATGGCACACGGCTGACCGGGCCAACCCTGTCTTTCGGTCTGCCGTTGTTCCATCGCAACCAGGGGGCACTGCGGTCCGCCCGGGCGCAACGTGACCAGTGGCAACTGACCCGCGAACAGTATCGTCAGGCGGCGCTACACGACGTGCGTCGTCTGCACGATGTGCTGGCGATACTGGGTTCTGAAATCAGTCTTCGCGAAGAAGCCCTGTTGCCGGCCAAGGCCGATGTGGTGGCGCGTCGACAGGAGCGGGTCAACTTCATGTTTGACGGGGTGTTTGATCTGCTGGCGGCGAAGCAGGATGAGCTTTACGCCTGGCAGGAACAGGTGCAGGCGCTGGGTGATTACTGGCAACTGCATGCCCGATTGGTGCTGGCGACCGGCGGCGAGCGTTTCGATATTGATGCGTTGTCACCGCTGGATACCTCCGTGCTCGAGCACGACGCCGAGGCGGCCGCGCACGAGCACCACGAGCACCACGAACACCACGAACACCACGAACACCACGAACACCACGAACATCATCGCCACCATCATCATGGAGGGCATCACTGATGAAGCGCAGAGATTTCATGCTGGCTGCGGGCGCCCTGCTGCCTGCTGCGGCACTGACCCGCGCCCTGGCCGATGCCGGGCATGAGCATCATAACCATGGCGAAGCGACCTCCGGACGACGTCATGAACAGGGTTATATGCCGGTACATACGCCCAATGGCTGGACGTTGCCCTATCGGATGAACAATGGCGTCAAGGAATTCCACCTGGTTGCCGAAGAGATCGAGCACGAATTTGCGCCCGGCTCGAGGGCTCGCTGCTGGGGTTATAACGGCACCACGCCCGGGCCGACGATCGAGGCGGTGGAAGGCGATCGCGTGCGTATATTCGTTACCAACCGGCTGCCGGAATACACCTCGGTGCACTGGCACGGACTGATCCTGCCGTCCGGCATGGACGGTGTCAGCGGTGTCACGCAGCCGCCGATTCAACCGGGCGAGACCTTTGTTTACGAGTTCACCCTGCAGCAACACGGCACCCATATGTACCACCCGCATGCGGATGAAATGGTGCAGATGGCCATGGGCATGATGGGCATGTTCATCATTCACCCGAAGGCGGGTGAACAGGTGCCGGTGGATCGTGACTACGCCATCCTGTTGCATAACTGGGCGTTGCATCCTGACACCTCTCGACCCGATCCCTCGGTGATGCAGGACTTCGATTTGTGGAGCATGAACTCGAAAGTGTTTCCGGCCATTGATTCGCTGGTGGCCAGGACAGGCGAGCGCGTGCGACTGCGTATCGGCAACCTGTCCATGTGGAATCACCCGATGCATGTGCATGGGGTCAAGTTCGAGGTGACGGGCGGTGACGGCGGGCGCTGGCCGCGCAAACTCTGGCGCCGGGAGGCCACGGAAATTGTCGCCGTTGGCCAGGCTCGTGACTTCGAGTTCGAAGCGGTGCCGGGCGACTGGGCGTTCCATTGCCACATGTCACATCACGTGATGAATCCCATGGGTCATGATATTCCCAACACCCTGGGTGTGCGGCAGTCTGACCTCGAAGCACAGATCAGGACACTGCTGCCGGAATACATGGCGATGGGCAAGCATGGCATGGCGGAACACCAGGCGCACACCGACAGCGGTCACATGAAAGGCCCGGACAACACCCTGGCGATGATGATGGGGCAGGGCCCTTTCGGGAATATCGGCATGGGCGGCATGTTCACGCTGATCAAGGTACGGGACGATCTGTCGCCGGGTGATTTTTCCGACCCCGGCTGGTACCGGCATCCGGAAGGTACCGTGGCGCGCAAGGTCAGCAGTGATCCCGGCTTTGGCTCGCCGTCGCGTCGTGGCCAGCGATTGCGTGATGACAACCGTTCATTGCCCACGCCGCGGCGCGATCACAGCCATCATTGAGGAGCGATGTCATGATCGAAATAGTCCCCAACTGGCATCCCTTGTGGGTGCATTTTCCGATTGCGCTGCTCAGTGTGGCTGCATTGTTGTTCTGGCTGACCAGTCTGAAGCCCGATCACCATCGTGCCGCGATGCTCACCAGCGTGGCGCGCTGGAATCTGGCCCTTGGTCTGGTGAGCCTGGCGCCGACGCTGGCGACTGGTCTGCTGGCCTACAATAGTGTTGCCCACGACAGCGCTGGCCATGTGGCCATGACGCGTCACCTGTGGGTGGCGTTGCTGGCATCGCTGTTGTTTGTGCTGGCCGGACTCCTGGCCTGGCGTGACCGGCGGCGTGCCGCTGGCGCCGCGCCGTTGCTCGCGCTGTTATTATTGCCGGCCTGGCTGGCACTGATGACCACCGGCTATCTGGGTGCGGAGAATGTCTATCGCCATGGCATCGGTGTGGAGCGCCTGCCGGATCCGGATGATCATCATCATGGCCATAACGGTCATGGTGACCATGATCATGACGGTGCGCCTCCGGAGGCAAGGCAGGAACACAGCCATCCGTCGACAGAGATGGATGGCCACCAGCATCACCACTGACATCACCATCGAGATGATTACGGAGCTTCTATGAAGACTGAAATGACGACCTGGCGCCAGCCTCAGCACGGCTTTGCCATGCTGGTTGTAATGGTGGTGATCGTCCTGCTGATCATGGCCGCCGCTGCCTGGCAACTGGCGCCCCGTCCCCCTGCTTCATCATCACCTTCGGGCGAGTCTGAACTGCCGCCGGTTGTTGTCTGGCAAAGTCCGACATGCGGCTGTTGCGGCGACTGGGTCGCGCATCTCGAAGAAAACGGCTTCACGGTGCAGACCTTGCTGCGGCACAACGTGCCGATGATCAAGTACCGCCTGGGCTTGCCGCCGGACATGGCGTCTTGCCACACGGCCATGGTTGAAGGCTACATCATCGAAGGCCATGTGCCGGCCGCCGATATCAAGCGGCTGCTGACAGAGCAGCCGTTTGCCCGTGGCCTCGCCGTGCCGGGCATGCCGGTGGGTTCGCCGGGCATGGAGATGGACGGGCGCGTGGATGATTACGCCGTGCTGCTATTCGATGCCGACGGTGAGACCCAGGTGTTCAGTCAGTACCCCTGATAGCACTGGCTGTTCAGCGCGGTCGTCGCTCATGCTTGTTTGTGCTCGCTGGCCCATGCTCACGATGACTACCGTGACTGCGGTGCAGAAACAGGTGCATCAACGGGCAGGCCAGCAAGACCAGCAGCGGGAGCCATGGGCGCAGGTGTTCGCCATGATCAAGCAGTAGCACGTAGGCGGCTGCCACGGCCAGCAGCACGAGGCAGCCAGAGTGCAAAAGACGCCAACGAGGTTGGGAACGGGGCATGATGATCTCCTGGTCATTACGGTAGTCGAGAAGCGTGCTTCGGCGACCGGAAGCGGCGCCGTAGCAGCAGCGAGTTGCCGATCACCGACAGCGAGCTGGCGGTCATGGCAATCACGCCGATCATGGGGTGCAGCAGCCCGAGGGCGGCGACGGGAATGGCGGCGGCGTTGTAGCCGCTGGCCCAGAGCAGGTTCTCGACGATCTTGCGGAAGGTGGCCTGTGACAGGCGCATGGCCTCGACCACCCCGCTGAGTTCGCCGCGCACCAGGGTCACGTCTGCGGCTTCGATGGCCACATCGGCGCCAGCACCGATGGCGATGCCGACATTGGCCTGCTTCAGCGCCGGCGCATCATTGATACCGTCGCCCACCATGGCAACGTGCGGGCCAAAGGTCTCCTGCAATTGGCGGATGGCGGCGACCTTGCCTTCGGGCAAGACACCGGCGCGCACTTCATCGATGCCGACCTGGCGCGCGACCGCCCGGGCGGCGCGTTCGTTATCGCCGGTGATCATCACGACGTGCAGGCCGAGGCGATGCATGGCGGCAATGGCGGCGGCGGAGTCATCCTTCACTGTGTCGGCCACCGCGACGAGGCCGAGTGCCTGACCGTCGCGGGCGACCAGCACGACAGTGCAGCCGCGTGATTCCAGTTCGGCCAGCTGCTCATCCAGGGCGTCGAGGCCGCTGATGCTGTGCTCCGCCAGCAAAGGACGATTGCCGATCAGCACCTCGCGTCCATCTACCTGGCCAGCAACGCCGCGAGCACCGAGAGAGCGGAATTGTGTCACCTGACCAGGTTCGATGTTCTGCGCGCGGGCGCCGTCGATAATGGCCCGGGCAATCGGATGCTCCGAGGCATATTCGACGGTCGCCGTCAGCTGCAACAGGGTGTCGCGATCAATGCCGGCGGCCGGTGTGACCTGGACCAGTGTGGGTTCGCCACGGGTGATGGTGCCGGTCTTGTCCAGCACGATCGCCTTGACGTCCTTGAAGGTCTGGATGGCCTCGCCAGAGCGAATCAGGATGCCGCGCTCGGCGCCGATGCCGGCGCCGACCATCAGCGCGGTGGGCGTGGCCAGGCCGAGCGCACAGGGGCACGCAATCACCAGCACGGCGATGGCAGCGATGATGGCCACCGTGCCGGTGCCCGCCTCGGCATTGACCCAGGGCAGGAACGTCGCGCCCCACGCCAGCACGGGACGCATCGCCTCGCCGGCCACCAGCCACAGTGTCAGGCTGGCCAGCGCTATCAGTATCACCAGGGGCACAAAACGCCCGGTCATACGATCGGCAAACTCCTGGATCGGCACGCGCGAGCCCTGAGCTTCATCAATCAGGCGAATGACCTGTGCCAGAAAGGTATCGTCGCCAACACGGGTTGCCCGGACACGTAACCGTCCTTCCTTGTTGACGGTGGCGCCGAGCACACTGTCGCCGACCTGCTTGTAGACCGGCACGGATTCGCCTGTGGCCAGCGATTCATCCACATGGCTTTCGCCGTCGATGACCTCGCCGTCGGTCGGGATGCGGTCGCCGGGGCGTACAATCATGATGTCGTCGGGTGCAAGCTCGCGCACGCTGATTTGCTGTTCCTTGCCGTCACGCTCGATGTTCGCGGTTTTGGCGCCAAGGGTGAGCAGGCGCCGGATCGCCTGCGACGCGCTGCCCTTGGCGCGTGCCTCCAGATACCGGCCGAGCAGGTGGAAAGTCATGATGGTGGCGGCCATCTCCATGAAGGAGGTCATCGGATAAACGAAGCCGATCAAACCGATAAAGTAAGGCGGCAGGCTGCCGAGCGAGATCAGCACGTCCATGTTCGCCTGACGGTTTCGCAGCGAGCGCCAGGCGGCCTTGTGGGTGGCGGCACCGCCATACAGAAACACCACCGGGAAGGCGAGCAGGGCAACCAGCAGGAGATAGCCGGGCAACGGTTGCCAGAACATGTGCGGGACCATGATCAGCATGATCAGCGTCGCCGGCACCGCCGCGATCCACAGGCGTCGCCGTGCCTGTGCCAGATAGGCCAGATCCACGGCCACGTCTTCCTCGACATCCACGGTCTCGTTATGCAGCGCCGCCACCGCGTACCCGGCCTGCTCCACGGCCTGGCGTATCGTGCCGGCATCAGTACGCTGTTTATCGATGTCCACGGTGACCCGGTGACTGGCGATATTGGTGCTGATACTGAGCACGCCGTCGAGCCGATCCAGCGTGCGGCGAATGATACCGGCGCAGTGATCGCTGCCCATGCCGGGTACGTTCAGCTGCAGCTGGGCGGGCTGCGTGTTGGCGGATGT